>JAYWMN010000038.1:0-20126 GCA_035873205.1 Nitrospirota bacterium | reverse complement strand
TCCGATCTCTATCATTTACTGGTGATGTTCATCCATTCGGTTGTTCAATTCAAGTCAAAACTGAGGACAGAATTTTGGAGACTTTCAGGGGACTTAGAAGAGCATATTCGCGCCCATTAGAGCCACACTGAGCAATCCTCTGAACACGTGTAACCCCCTATTTTGCAAGCACTAGCCTACTCTCGCCCACTCTAGCGCACACCCCCAAGTCGCCCTTTCACGGCGGTAACACGGGTTCGAATCCCGTTGGGGACGCCATTAATATCAGTCGCCTGTTGACGGCTTCTCACGGTAAATCCTTGGTCACATTTCCATAAAAAACAATCATCCATTCCCCAAACATGCCCCCTCCGATTTTAAATTCCCATTATCTGCAGAGAGGAACCGGCAAAACCTCCTTTCTGGTTTAGACAAAAGAGAGGGGAAACAGTCTCCTCTCTCCTTCAGGCTGGAAGGGGAAAAACAGCAGCTGGGTGACCGCCCTTCCCGGGCCGTGAACCTGCGACTCAATACCCGCAAGTAGACGATTGACGGAGCCCTAAAGGGGAGCAAGGTCAGCAGGTCACAATGGCTTTGGTTTCGATGCACAACTGTAAGTGCAGCCCATGTCTCAACTTGACTACACCACAAATTTTTAGTTCCCGGGATGATATGGCGTGGGGCTGTGGATGTCGGTTTCTTCCAGATTATCCCAGTGAATAGGTGATTCCGGCATTGATCTGCAAGGAATTTCGATCGAATCCAGGCATGGGATCGTTCAGGTAGCTGTCGATAAGCTGGATAGAAAATGCCAGCTTATTGAACAGGGGAATGACGAGGCCAGTCGTCAAATTGGCGGAATAGGCGTTCATGTCGTTCCATTCTGGCATGATATAGAAACTTTCATTCCAGATCATTCCGGGAGTGAATTTGTAGAAGTATGTTTCTCCGATGGTGTTTCCCACGAGATCCTTGTTCGAACTTGCGATCAGGAATTCCTGTTTCGTGTAATCGATGGTAAAGGTGATATTGAGTTGCTGATTGGGATACTTGAATACCGTGTATCCCAATCCACCTCCGTAAACTTGTTGCAGACTCAACCCTTGGGTGGAATTGTGGTCAATAATGGCGTGCGCCAAAAGATAAAGATTCTGGGAAAGGTATTTATCCTGTTC
The DNA here is from genome assembly GCA_035873205.1 of Nitrospirota bacterium. Taxonomy (GTDB): domain Bacteria; phylum Nitrospirota; class Leptospirillia; order Leptospirillales; family Leptospirillaceae; genus UBA4572. The sequence goes on along the minus strand of JAYWMN010000038.1, from coordinate 18,972 downwards.
CGCATCCCCATGGTAGATATTTGTTTCGATGGTCGGGGTATTCGGCTGGGAGATGCTTCCATAGGTGCTATTGAAGTTCAGTATGGTCCGATCACTGGTGTTTAGCCAGGGAGCTTTCGGAACGGAACGGACAAGGGAAATCCCCGTGTTGTATGTGTTGACTGTTTGCGTCGCCTGGACGATGCTCGCGCCGGCTGTGATCGACCCGCTCCAGCCGTTGAAGAATCCCAGCTTGGAAATATTGGAATCGTAAGTAGCCTTGTCGACAATAAAGGCGATGTCCTTGACAGGAATGCGCTGTTCGCCCGTGTTTGTATGGATGACCAGGATGTTGTCGGTGACATCGATGGGCCCCGCTGGAACCGGGGATTTCGAGAAGTCCTTCGTTTTTTTATCCTGGACAGTTATGACGGAGTAAATTCTTTTTGTATGGAGCTCCCTGACTTTTGTCCAGGAGGCCTTGACTTCGCCCAGGCCATCGGTCTTGAAGAACACGGTCGCTCCATCCATCTTCTCTAGTTGGCCGGTCAGGCGGTCTCCATTGTCGAGGATCAGGGTATCGGAAAGGAGAGTATTTTGAGCGGCATGTGCAGCAGAAAGGAATCCGGTTCCCCCAAATGCGATTAACAAGCCGACACACACCCGAAAGAAGAAGGGTTTACGGAAGCCATGAAATATATTCCCCGGCATCTTTCGCTCCTCAGAGTCGATCACATGCACGCCTCTAGACAGGGGGGGTGGATTGGGGAAGCATGGAGGTACACTCCTTGCAACGGGTGGCTCCGATGGGAATGATCGACAGACAGAAAGGACATTCTTTGGTCGTCACTTCCGGGGGAACTTCATTTTTCGGGACAAGGGCGGTTAGCCGGTTGACGGCCCGGATAAGCATGAACACAGCAAATCCGACGATGACAAATTCGACGACCGTGTTGAGGAAAAGGCCGTAGTTCAATGTGGTTGCCCCCGCCTTGTGAGCCACCTCGACCGTGGTATAGGGTCCGACGGGTGATCCATTCCTGAGAACGATAAAGAGGTTGGAAAAATCGGCTTTTCCAAGGAGGAGCCCGATCGGAGGCATGATTACGTCGGAGACCATTGACTTGACGATTCCTCCAAACGCGGCCCCGATGATGATGCCGACAGCCATATCGACGACATTTCCCCTCATGATGAATTTTGTAAATTCCTTGAACATCCTTATTCTCCTTGGGGATTGTTTAAATATAAATATAACGATTCATGCATCTCTTGAATGAGGAAGTCGTTCCATTCACCACAGTAAAGAGCGGTACACCAGATGAGGAGTGAGTCGCTTTTCATCGGAGATCATGATTCCTCTTGGGGAGGTCCCTGAGTTACTCTCCTCCTTGGCTGTCAGTCCGCTTTTCCTTCTGGCGTTGGCGATCAGGTCCAGGCGGTCCACCATGGCTCATTGAACTCCGTCAGGAGCGCTTCATTGAGCGGACCGCCGAGTCTTCGTTCGAAAAGATCCGGATGCCCCTTTCCCCCTGATCCCTGGCTTGGGAGATTTTCCTCTCCAGAGTATTAACATGGGATTGAAAGTGTAACCTGGCACCCCAAGAAGCGTTCCGACAGACGCACAGCTGACGGAATGCCCGTTCGCCCTTAACTCAACGGCCAGAATTCACAGACTTTTTTGGTCCATCTCATGGGCGAGGAGGGAGCTCCCCCTGTCGTTATCTCGCCCAGCGACTCAGACTCGTCCATGAGAGTGGGATACTCACCAGCCACTTTCTTTTTCACTCGGCCCCCGGGGAAGAGGGCTCATCCTTTCCGATTGCGGCCCGCTTACTGGCACACTGCCGTCGCTCTCAGCGTGTAAACCTGAACGATCATGAACCAGTCGCGAATGCTGAGTTGGGTTTGAACATTGCTGAGGTGGCCGCTCGCGCATTGGCCCATCAGCGCCTGATCGGCAATAATCGTCAGATCTTTCGGCTCGTTCAGGTGAAGAATTCCGTACTCCCCTGTTTCTTCAGTATGGACCGATGTTCCGGCGACGCCGTTGGGGGAATCGGAAATTGCACTGGATTGAATCGCGACACATCCCGTCATCACAAACAAGAAAGCTCCTGCAAAAAGCCATGTGATATGCTTCACCGTTTTTCTCCTTTTTTTAGGGAATCATTGATCGTCAAGGGGCTGGCCTGTTCACGACAATCAGGCCCGGACTGCCCTGAGTCAGATGCTTGTTGATTCGATTCCGTTAGCGATCCTTTAAAAATTTTCCGTTTGGCTCGGAAATCACGATCTCAACGCGCCGGTTCTCCTGCCGACCTTCGGCGGTGTCGTTGCCTGCAACCGGATAGCGGTCCCCAAAACCCTTGACAGACTCGATCCTGTCCGATCCCACGCCTATTTTTTCCAGAGCTGCTTCAACGTTTTTGGCCCTTTTCTCGGACAGACTCATGTTGTAGGAGGAGTGACCCGTGCTGTCCGTGTATCCTTCGATCATGATCTTTCGTCCCGGTTCGGCCTTAAGATAGGCGGCCAGTTTGTCGAGACTCTCCTCTGCTCCGGGAAGGATCGTCGCCTTGTTCGTCCTGAATAAAATGCTTCCAAGAGTAAAGACCAAGCCCCGCTCGGTTTGTTTTGCATTCAGCTGTGGTTCGGGTTGAGGTGTGACAGCGGCTGGTTTCGGGACCGGAACGCAATCGGCCTTTGCACGTACCTTGTAAGACTGGACAATCAGAAAATAATCTCTTTCGCTCAGCTGGTCCTGCACATTTTCAAGCCGTCCCGACGGACATTGGGCCAGGAGCCTTTCATTAGCGATTTCGGTCAGGTCTTCGGGAACCGTCAGGTGGAGGACTCCCAGAGGACCTTCTTCTTCCGCTTCCACCACACTTGCATCCTTCGAGGTCGGTGAATCAAAAATTGCTCCGGATTTGATCGACACACATCCGGAGGCAAGCAGGCAGCATCCCCAGATCATTGGAATCAGAATTTTCTTCAATTGACCCTCCCTTCTCATTGATGTGGTGTAAATAAAAACATATACACCAACTTTTAGAAGCATATCCTTGATTTTATGAATGTCAATTTCCCTGTTTGCCTTCTGGAAACTCTTTCAAGATTTAAGTTCCAGAAACAGCCAAATCGTTTCATTCCCGAGACGGGGATGGAAAGCGAAAAAAAATTTCTTTCCGGAGGAAGGGAGGAGTACTTACGGAGAGGGGGGAGCTTGAAACAAGGATCCGGAAAGGTCGCCGGCAAAGAAACCCAGCTCCGACGGGGATAGGGCAAGGGCCGGAACCGGAGGGAAGGGTTTCCCAAAGGCTCCGGGGAGGCTTCGTCCTCTGGGGCAATATTGATTTTTTTAGGTCAAACCATTATCTTTTTTTGAAAAACGGTCAAAAGGACTCTCTCCCTTCCTGGCTCTGAAAATCAACGGCACATTTTTTGCCTAAAGGCAAGATCTCGTGCCATTTTCGATTCATACGGGACATACATGAAGAAAATAATCTTCCTCCTTCTGTTGTCCGTCCTCCTGTATGGCCTGAACCCGAAGATGCCGGACTTCAAGAGGTTTGTTCTCTCTCATCTCCAAGAGCAGCAGAATGTTCGCAAGGGAGATTTCAAGGCCTTCCTCTATTCGTTCTTTGGGCCGGTTGTCATTGAACAAATGACGACAAGAAAAGATTTTTTCCTGTTCTCGGTCTATGAGATCAGTCCGCCAAACGGGCGCGGGAGACTCTTTCTCGGAATCTTGCATTTCTTCATTCCTTTGGGGACCGTTTCCAAAGCAAAGTAATATCCGCGGAAATCTATGTTTATTCGTGCACCTTTTGGGACTCCGGCATCCCTGAGCCCAAGTTCCCTGCCATCAACCCGAGCCTTGTCCTGTGCGCAGTCCCGGTTAACGTCCACGGCAGACAAATTCTTCGAGTGTCTTGAGCCACTGGTTTCTTCGGCGCGCATCTCCTGACTCGATGGCTCCCACAAGGCTTTCCCTGATCGGTCCAAAAAGGCGGGCATGCCCATCGTGACGACAATCCGGGCGGACTTTCCTGTGAGAAGCTTCTTCCAGGATCCATCAGGCGAGTCTATCCGGGTAGCAAAGCCCGGACGGAAGATTTGTTCGAAGAACGCTTTGAGAATCGCCGGCATTGATCCGAGCCAGAGAGGGTAAAAAATGACCCGATGGTTCGCCCACCGGATTGTTTCCTGAGAGTCCCGGATTGACGGCGGGGGCTCTCCTGTATCCCCGTCGGCTTTGGTCCGAAGGGTGGGGAATTCGAATGTGGCGACGCAAATAAGACGGATTGGCCGGCGGATTCGGCCCCTCTTCGGTAGGCATCCGCCAGGACGTGTCCGAAATGGCGAACACTCGGGTCAGGATGTCCCTGGATCAGGGCGATGTGTCGGGGCATGTCCGCTCTCTCCCGCGGGTGGCGTCGGGATGGTCACCTATGACGACCTGACGGCTTCATGGAGGAAGGGGGGACGTCAACGGGTCCGGTAATCCCCGGAAAAATGCTCTCAGTCAGTATACCAGACGGCCCGAACGGGCCAAGGGTTTGTTCGGTGGCAAGGATTCCCTGATTTTGTGCGCAGGCCACGGTCTGTGTCCATTGGGCCCGTGAATAAGATCAGGGGGTAAAGTCTGGAAAGAGTCGGGAAGGCCTTCCTGAACCCGGAGGCTTGAAGAGGGAGGTCTCAAGAGGGGGAAGTCCGGGGAAGACAAGCCTCCGGGCCATGATCCGGAAGCGCTGTTCCAGAAGGTCGGCCAGAGGACCACTCCCCCGCATGCGGGTGCCGAACCGGGAGTCATAGAGGTTCCCTCCATGGAACTCCCTCATCCGGGCAAGGACTGCCCGCGAGGAGAGCGGGACATGGTGATCCAACCATTCAGAAAAAATCTCCTTGAGTTCGAGCGGGAGCCTGAGAAGTTCATATCCGGCGGCCTTGGCCCCCGCTTCATGGGCGGCAGACATAAGACCTTCCATCTCGTGATCGGTCAACACGGGAATCACGGGAGCGACCAGAACGCCCACAGGGATCCCGGCGCCGGAAAGGGAGCGGATGACCTCGAGCCTGCGGTAAGGGGCGGCGGCCCTTGGTTCGAGCGCCCGGACAAGATCCTCGTTCAGCGTGGTGAGGGAGATGAAGACGTGGACAAGGTTGCGTGTGGCCATGGAGCGGAGAATGTCGATGTCCCGGAGGATGAGAGCCGACTTTGTGACGATTGTGAGCGGATGATGACTTTTGTCCAGAATATTCAGAATCCTTCCCGTCACATTCAACGTTTCCTCAGCCGGCTGATAGGAATCGGTATTGATTCCCAAGGCGATTGGCTCGCATTGGTAGCCTTTTTTCGAAAGTTCCCTTTGAAGAAGGGTCTCCGCATCCTGCTTGAAGAAGATCTGTGTTTCGAAATCGAGGCCCGGGGACAGTCCGAGATAGGCATGGGTCGGCCTGGCAAAACAATAGATGCATCCATGCTCACACCCCCGATAGGGATTGATCGATCGGGAAAAGCCGACATCGGGAGATTCGTTTTTCGAGATGAGGCTTCGGGCGGTGTCGGGAATGATCCGGGTAGAAATCCGCTCGTTTTCCGCGACGTTTTCCTGGATCGTTTCCCGGGTGATGGATTCATATCGGTTGTCCGGCCAGCTCTTGGCGCCTCTGCCTCGAGGGGCCTCCGGAGGTTTTCGGCTCATGGCGTGCTCCAGTCGGTGATATTCCGGAAAGTCGGGAATCAGGGATCGGATCACCGTTTGAAAGACCTGTTCCTTCGTTCCATCTCTTCGAATCATCGCCCTTTTGTGAGGGTCGGAGGCCGTTCCGGGTTTTTCTTGCCCCGATCCATGAATGCTGGATCCCTGCCAAGCCTCACAAGGATCAATTTCCAATAACCGTGTTTTTCAACGGGAACTCCTGGCGAGATCTCACAATAATAAAACCTCTCCACCAAAAGTGAAAATAATCTTGGATTCAAATCTGTATGAGCCATTTGTTAGCCGGCTAATGTTTTATGGAAGAAGGGAATTCATTAAAGTATTCTTGAGATATGGTGCGCCTGGCAGGAATCGAACCTGCGACCTGCGGATTCGAAGTCCGACGCTCTATCCTACTGAGCTACAGGCGCATCCGGTAGGGAATTTCCTCCACTCTACCAGAACCGGGGCCGGTTTTCCATCGTCACGGAGCGATCATTCCATTGTCCAGATAGGAGCGGTCGTAAAGGAAAACCGTCGTCGGATCAGGCAAGACGACCGATTCATTCTTCCCCTTGTAGGAGACCCTCGAAAGAAAGTCCCGGATGATCTGGATCCTGGCGTGGTCCTTGTCATTGGCACGAACGACAATCCAGGGAGAAATGGCAGAGTGGGTTCGGGCGAACATCTGGTTTCGGGCGTTGCTGTAGTCGGCCCAGTGTTTTTGTGCCTGAAGGTCGATCGGACTGATTTTCCATTGCTTCAGCGGATCCTCCTTCCGGCTCTCAAGGCGCCTTTTCTGCTCTTCCCGATCAATGTCGAGGTAGTACTTGAACAGTTTTGTGCCCGAACGGACGATCATTTGCTCGAAGTAAGGGACCGTTTCCATGAACTCCTCGTACTGGGATTCGCTGCAGAACCCCATCACGCGTTCCACGCCGGCCCGGTTATACCAGCTCCTGTTGAAGAAGACGATCTCCTGGGCCGAGGGAAGATAGGAGACATAGCGCTGGAAGTACCATTCGGACTGTTCCCGGTCCGAGGGTTTGCCAAGGGCGACGATCCGGGTTTCCCGGGGAGAAAGATGCTCGGTGAAGTGCTTGATGGTCCCGTCCTTTCCGGCGGCATCCCGTCCCTCGAAGATTACGAGCACCTTTTCGTTTCCCCGAATCAGATGTTTCTGGAACTTCACCAGTTCGATCTGGATTTCACGCAGGTCCTGGTGGTACTGGATCAGTTCCGTTTCCAGATGATTCTGTTTCTCCTGAGATTTCGATTTTCCACCCATGCCGGATCTCCTTTTCATCCCTGTTTGTCCATGAGTTCCTGATTCATGATAGCCTGATTTTCTACGAAAAACAGCGAATAGTCCTGTCACAGGGATGTTTTATATATTTTGAAAGCATTTTGTGGTTGTTTCCCTGGATTCCTCCCGCTTTTTCATGCGGGGCTCCCGCTGGGTCATCTCCCTGTCATGGGGTCTTGACGGGCAGGACACATTCCCGTGGCATTCTCCCGGTCAATGACTGTACGCCGTCCCCCATATGCACGACAAAGGAGGTCAGTATCGGTCTTCAGAAAAACCTGACAGGAATGGGTCCGAGCGTCCTTGTTCTGGAAGCCTCGGTGGGAAGCGGACATACGCGGGCCGCCGAAGCGATCGCCGCGGCGCTTGAAATTGAAACCCCGGAGTCGGTTGTCGGCACAAAGGATATTCTCGAAGAGGCCGGATGGATCTATCGAGCCGTCTATCGATCATTTTACGTTTCACTCGCCCGTCATGCACCCATTCTTCTCGACGGACTCTATACCCTGTCCGACTCCCTTCCACTCTGGTGCCGCACCTTTCTCTTTTTTCTCGATCGCCGGGAATTCAGCGACTATCTTGAGGGACTCCTCGACTGTCCTCCCGATCTCGTCATCTGCACCCATTTTCTCCCTCTGGAAATCCTGTCCGGCCTTCGACGGAAAGGTCCTCTTCCGTTCCCTGTCTGGGGGGTTGTCACCGATGTTCATCCCCATGCCCTCTGGATCTATCCCGGGATCGACCGGTACGTGGTTCCTACCTCCCGCTCCGCCTCCGAGCTCTTGTCCAGAACAGAGGGAATGACCGAGATCGACGTACTGGGCATACCGGTCCATCCGGAATTTGAGACGGCCCGTAGTTCCGGGGACCTGAAGAGCGAATGGGGAGTGCCCTTCCGTCCTACCATCCTCATTCTGTCGGGAGGGCAGGGGGTCGGATCACTGGTTCCGGTTCTGGATTCCTTTCGGGAGCAGGGGGGAGAGGCGCTCAATATCGTGGCCGTGGCCGGAAAGAACAAGCGGCTCCTGGAGCAGTGTCTGAGATGGGCCCGGGATCATGAAAGCGCCGGTCTGTGGATCCATGTCCTGGGATTTGTCGGGAACATCCATGAATGGATGACGTTGTCCGATGTGGTGATCACAAAGCCGGGAGGGCTTTCTGTCTTCGAATCCCTGTCCCTTGGCAAGCCCCTTTTACTCCTGCCTCCTCGCGGAGGGCAGGAGCGGCTGAACAGGGACACGGTGGTCCAGTCCGGAGCAGGCGTCGCTCTTCGGCACCCAGAACAGGCGGGACCGGTGGTCCGGCGGCTCCTCGGAAACAGGACGGAGCTGGAAAGGATGTCGGAAAACTCAAAGCGGCTTGGAAAGCCTGGCGCAGCCAGGACACTGGCCCGCTTGGTCGCCGATGTCTTGCCGGCGGGAGCGGGTCGAAAGAAGGAGGAAAAATGAAACGATACCGGTCAATCTTTATTTCCGATGTCCACTTGGGAACCCGGGACTGCCGGGTGGACCTGCTTCTGGATTTTCTGCGGGAGACCGAGTGTGAAACACTGTTTCTGGTGGGAGACATTCTCGACTTCTGGCAGATGAAGCGGAACTGGTTCTGGCCTGAAACGCACAGCACGGTCATCCAGAAGATCCTGCGAAAATCTCGTCACGGAACCAAGGTCGTCTATGTCGAGGGAAACCACGATCCTGTCGACCGCTTTCTCGGGCAGCTTCTGGAGCGGGGATCGGCCCACTTCGGAGACCTTGAAATTGTCCGGGAGTGGGTCTACCGAAGTGTCGACGGCCGATCATTTCTCGTGATACACGGAGACCAGTTCGACCTTTGCATGCAGTCGGCTCCCTGGCTGACCCGTTTCGGCGACTGGGGCTATTCGGTCCTCCTCCGCCTGAATATCGTGCTGGGGGCGGTCAACCGGATTCTTGGGAGGACGACGCGGTGGTCTCTGTCCCGCGCCGTCAAGAGGCGGGTCAAGAGAGTCACCCGCTTTATCGGGGAGTATGAGTCTATCCTTGCCCGGGCCTCAAAAGACAGGAAAATGGACGGGGTAATCTGCGGCCATATCCACCAGCCGGCAATCACCCGCTATCCGGACGGTCTTTACATGAACTCCGGAGACTGGGTCGAACACGGGTCGGCTCTTGTGGAGCACGAGGATGGACGGTTTGAAAGTATCTTGTGGAAGAGGCCGGGGGAGATCGAGGAAAAGGCAATGACGGACCTGGCGGATTGTCAGGCCTCCGCAGTCGGATGAGGCCCCTGAGAGAGAATTATCCGCCATCTTCCGGGTATGGTATTCTTTTGTCCGCATGCATGATTTGCGAGAATTCCCTCAACGAAGGTCACCGGTCGACAGGAGATTTCCAAAATGAGAGTCCTTGCCGTCAACCCCGGCTCCTCCTCCCTCAAGGTCACCCTGCTTGAGGGAGAGCGCCTGTTTTTTGACCACGAGCTTCCGCTGGGGGATTCGGTTGAAGAGATCCGCTCCGCCCTTGGGCAGTTGGCGTTGTGGAACGCCGAAGATCCTCCCGAGGCCATCGGAGTCCGTATCGTTCATGGCGGGAGCCGGTTTTCGGAAAGCGTTCAGGTCGACGGTCCCTTCCTCTCATCCCTCCAGGAGCTGGTCTGGCTGGCTCCACTGCATCTCCCGATCGCGATTCGGGTGCTTTCCGCACTGAAAAGGATTAAGAATCCTCTTCCTGTCGTGGCAGTCTTCGATACCCACTTCCACCGGACCATTCCGGAAGAGACCCGCCGGTATGCCCTGCCCTCCCGATGGAAGGAAAAGGACGGCGTCGAGAAATACGGATTCCACGGGCTCTCCTACGACTATATCTCCCGTCGCCTGCCGGACGTCCTGCAGGGACCGTTGCCCCCGAAGATGGTGGCCGTCCACTGGGGAAACGGCGCATCTGTCTGTGCGATGAAAGACGGTCGCTCGGTCGAAACCTCGATGGGGATGACCCCCCTCGACGGTCTGGTCATGGGTACCCGTCCCGGCTCCATCGATCCGGGGATTGTTCCCATGCTCCTTAGAAAGGGGTATGCTCTGGACAGGATCGAGGAGGACCTAAACCATCATTCCGGACTGTTTGCCCTATCGGGAGGAGTAAAGGATTTCCGGAAGATCGAGGAGGGGTGGAAAGCCGGAGACCTTCCGGCACGGACGGCCTTTTCAAAGGCTGTAACGAGCGTCGCCATGACCGTCGGCGCCTATGCGGCGGTTCTGGGGGGGCTCGATGGTCTTGTCTTTTCGGGAGGAGTGGGGGAACATTCCTCCACCGCCAGACGGGCCGTCTTGGAAAAGCTTGCGTTTCTCGGGATTTCAGAAGATGCGGCCGCGAACCTGTCCGGAAGCGGGGACAGGAAAATCTCCAGGAAAGGCTCAGCGGTATCAGTCTGGGTGATTCGAGCCCGGGAAGACCGGACCATTGCAAGGGAGACGGAGGGGGTACTGGCTCAGACTATGACCGATCAAAGTTGAGAGGAGGCTCCATGCTGGAACGATATCGAACGAGAGATCTGCCGCAGGGTCTTGAGCCGTTGCTGGAAATGGCCCTGGATCTTCGCTGGACATGGAATCGCCGGGCGGATGAACTCTGGATGCAGCTTGATCCGGTTCTCTGGAAGCTCACAAAGAATCCCTGGCTCATTCTTCAGACCGTCTCCGTTGCCCATCTCAACGCCCTGGCCCAGAACGGGAATTTCCTGGCCCGTATCTCCGAGGTCCACAATTTCTGGAATCTCGAGGACCGTTCTCCTTCCTGGTATTCCGTGAACCATTCCCGCTCCATGGTCAAGACGGTAGCCTACTTCAGCATGGAATTCGGGATAAGCGAGTCACTTCCGATCTATGCCGGAGGACTTGGCATCCTGGCCGGAGACCACCTTAAGAGCGCCGAAGATCTGGGGGTTCCTCTTGTGGGGGTCGGGCTCCTGTTTCAGAAGGGGTATTTCCGGCAGGTCGTCAATTCGAGGGGAGAGCAGATCGAAAGCTATCCCTACAACGATCCCGATTCCCTGCCCATCACACCTCTGCGGGGAACGACCGGCCAATGGCTTCGCATTCCCATCACACTTCCCGGGAGAACGGTGATCCTGAGGATCTGGCAGGCCCGGCTGGGTCTGACAACCCTTTATCTCCTGGATTCCAACGATCCGGTCAACGCTCCGATGGACCGGGGTATCACCGGGGAGCTCTACGAGGGGGGGCGGGAGATGCGCCTGATCCAGGAGATGGTCCTGGGAATCGGAGGATATCGCATCCTTCACGCGCTCGGAATCAACGTGAATGTGCTCCACATCAACGAAGGCCATCCCGCCTTCGCCATTCTTGAACGGGCCCATGCCTGGATGGTCCGGGAGAAGATTTCCGACTTCCGTCACGCCCTCCATGTCACCCGGGCCGGAAATGTCTTTACGACCCACACCCCGGTTCCGGCGGGGTTCGATGTTTTCGATCCGGCCCTGTTCCATCAATATTTCTCCCTGTACCAGAAGGACTGGAACCTGACGGACAAGGAGCTTCTCGGCTTGGGCCGCCTGAATCCGGAAGACGACAGAGAGCCCTTCAACATGGCCCGTCTGGCGATAGCCGGCAGCGGGTTTGTGAACGGCGTAAGCCGGATTCACGGGGAGGTCAGCCGCAAGATCTTTTCCCCCCTCTTCGATCGCTGGCCCCTCGATGAGGTTCCGGTGACGCACATCACCAACGGGATCCACACTCCCTCCTGGAGTTCGATGATTTCCGACGCTTTCTGGTCCGAAAAGATCCCTGCCCGAACGTCCTTCCGGGATGGAGCCTCCGAGCCGATCCGGGAGGTCTTCGATGTTCCGGACTCCGAGATTTGGGACCTCCGGATGAAAAACCGCGTGGCGATGATCGAGGGGGTCCAGCGCTATCTGCTCCGCCAGCGATCGATCAGCGGTGTCGCCGACCCTCTTCCCTTTCTGGATCCTAACGCCTTGTTTATCGGTCTTGCCAGGCGGTTTACCTCCTACAAGCGCCCAAATCTCCTGCTGTTCGACCATGAACGTCTTCTCAAAATCCTGGGGCATCCCGACCGGCCGGTACGAATTCTGGTGGCGGGCAAGGCCCATCCTCAGGATGTGGCAGGAAAGGGCTTCATTCAGGAATGGGTCCATTTTTCCTCCGATCCCAGAGTCCATGGGTCGGTTTTCTTCCTGAGCGACTATGACATGAATGTCGCCCAGATTCTGGTGGGGGGTATCGATCTGTGGGTCAACTGTCCCCGCAGACCATGGGAGGCGAGCGGGACGAGCGGCATGAAGATTCTGGCGAATGGAGGCCTCAATTGCTCGATCCGGGACGGCTGGTGGGAAGAGGCCTATGCTCCGGATGTCGGATGGGCGATCGGGGACGACACCTCTTTCGAGGATCCTTCCCGGGATACGCGGGACGCATCCGACCTGTACCGGCTTCTGGAAGAGGAGGTGGTCCCGGACTTCTACGACCGGGACGACAGGGGGGTTCCCGTCCGCTGGATTTCCCGGGTTCGCCAGAGCATGGGCCGGCTGACCCCTGTCTATAGCACCGAGCGGATGGTCCGGGAATATGTGGAGCGGGCCTACATTCCGGCAGCTACCGCATATGAGGCCCGGCAGGCCGACGGTGGGGCCCTGGCGCGTATGATCGATGACTGGAAGGATCGTCTCGACCGGAACTGGGAAGGGATCCGCTTCGGATCCGAAACTGTCTCCCAGGCTCCCGACGGATACCATATCGAGTGTGCAGTATGGCTGGGCGGGGTCGAGCCCGGCGATGTGGCGGTGGAAGTCTACGCCGCTTCCCGGGACGGAGGGGCGCCCTTCCGGCAGACGATGACTCAGATCAAGGGATTGTCCGGCGCGAAAAACGGCTTCATTTTCGGAGCCACCGTTCCCGGAGACCGGCCGGTGGAATATTACACCCTTCGGGTGGTTCCCCATCACGAGTCGGTGAGCGTCCCCCTGGAATACCACCGCATTCTCTGGCAGCATTAGGATCGGCCCCCGGCCGGGGGCCTTTGACGGGCGAAGAGGCTCCGGAAATGCCAAATCCGGAGCGGCCCAGAGTCATTTTCCCGTCAAACGCCCCTTCTTTCCCTGCAGGAAGGCTGGAATAGATCCGCCTCTTCTCCGGGAGGGGAGGGAGAAGTCCGCCCTCTTCCTCTTCTTTTTTTGTTCAAAAAATGACATTTCTGACCGCAAGCTGTTCCGGTTCTTCCGCCCCCAACAATAGTCCTGTCAGTTTTCTCCATTCTTCTCATCCAGGCACGCCTTTTGCTAATTTCTGATTGGGGCTGACGAAAGCCTGTCCAAATATTTTCGGGAAGGTCTTTCCCGAATTCTTGCAAATCCCGACTCCTCCAAAAAGGAACCCATTTAAAGCGAAGGAGCTTTGCGCCGATTTCCCGATGGCGCATTTTTTATGAGACGCATGAATTTTGAGATTTTGAAAACAGGTGACGTGTTTCCCCGACGGAGAGAGCTTTTGGGCTCTTTCTTCGATCTCTGGTTCCTCGTGCCGCTGATCGGTCTCATGGTCGGAGCCGAAAGAGGAGGAGACGGCCAGGATCTGGGGCGGGACCTCCTCTTTCTGGGGGGAGCCTATCTTCTATCAGCCCTTGTTTTCCGGACACCCTTGCCCGTTCAGCCCCTCAAGGTCTGGGCTTTCCTTTTCCTGATCCTCCGGCCGACCCCTCTTGCCGGTTCTCTTGCGGCCATGGTGCTGGGACTCTTGCTGTTCTGCTCTGGGCGGTTCGGGCTTGTCAGCCGACTCGAAAACGCGCTGGGGGACCTCGCCATCCTGGGAGTACGCCGGGCGGCAAGGATCTATGTCCAGGCGATCTCGCTCCTCTCCTTCGGGATTCTGGGGCTTCACAGTCTTTCCGGGATCCTCCTGCCCGACTCCGGCCCTCTTTGGCGCCTCATGGAGGTCCGTCCACCCGGGACGGTCCTGGGCATCCTGATCCTGGTTCTTGCCCAGTTGCCTGTGACGGTGGTCAACGGGGTCCTGTCGACGGTCCGGGAAAGGAGGCGAAGCGGACTCCTGTCAGGGGAAGCAAAGGGTCGCCTGACAGGGAGTCGTTCGGTCCAGTGGCTGGGGTTGGCCAGTGTGGCAGCCGGGGCCCTGGGTGTCCTGCCCTTCTGCCACGGGGGAGGGGGGCTCTGGGCCTACAGGCGCTACCATGTCCAAAGCCTTGCTCCATCCGTTTTTTCTTCGGTTGTCCTGATCGCCCTGGGAGGCTGGATTCTTTCGGAGGACCGGCCCCTTCCCGGTCCCGCCATCTTTTCATTCTTTCTGGCGGGGTTTCTTCTTGCAGAATTCCTTCTGAAAAGGAAGGAGCGTGGCGGCAACGCCCCTCCCCAAGAGGAAGGATCTCTGGCGGAAAGCCCCTTGGGGATCTGGGCTCTTCTCGGAGGGATGATGCCCGGGGTGATGATTCTCGGAGGAGTTCCTGCAGTCCTGTTTTTCTTTCTGGGAATGAACACGGCTCTTGCCTCCTCCCGCGTCGTGGGAGGAATCGGGGAGCTCGTGAAGAAGGGATCGTCCCCCGGGACGATCCTGACAATTCTTCCTCGCCAACATCCGCTGGACGGTCGCTTCGACCCCGGGCTTGACGGCCGTCCCGGGAGTTCCCCCTCTTCGCCGAATCCCGTTTCATTTGACGGAGGGACGAGCGGGAGCCTTCGTCCAAGTCCTCCCGAAAATCCACTCGTGACGGGAGCGTTCACCCCCTCCGGTCTACCCTCTTGCCCGGCGCGTTTGAACCGGCGCCCACGGGGAATTGGTCTCCTTTTCCGTCTCCTTTTGCTGTTTATTCTCCCCTTTTATTCTTTTTCCTTTCCTTCGCCCCTGAGTTCCCGTGTCGGGTTCTTCCCCCTTCCAAAGAAAGTCGATCCTCTCCCCCAGGCTGCGCCCCGCGCGCCCTAGGGCCCCGTTCTCTCTTTCCCTGACGGAACCTGACTTTCCATTGGAATTAAAACTTGACGCCGTTCTCCAGGAGAATGGAAAGGAGTCATCGATGACACGGAAGCGATTCAAAAAGCCGGTCTTTTTCCTGTTCGTCTTGTGGTGCCTGGGATCTGTCGTGACGGGCCCGACACTCTGGGCCGCCACGGCAAGTTCCTCTCCGACGGGAACAAGCGATTCCGGAGCGGCCGGAGGGGATGGACTCTCCTGGAATGGTGCCGATGCCCTGAAGGCCTACCGGAAGATCTGGAACCCCCTTTCGGCTGGCCCTGAGCTCATTCCCATGGCCGACACCGCCCCGCCGGGGGAATTCTACATCCGGCCGTTCTTTTATGGCCAGTTCACCCAGGCGTCGTACTCGGACAGCGGGGGGGTTCATTCACTTCCCAGCGGTTTTTCCCAGACCCAACTCCTGTCCCTGGGGGAAATCGGGATAGGGCTCACCGACAACTCCCAGTTCACCATCTTCCCTTCCATGGTTTCCCTGTGGTCCGGATCCGATGGCCAGATCAACAACGGGAGCGGATTTTCTGACCTGACCATGGAGATCAAGTACCGGTTCTACGTCCAGCATCCCCACCGGACGATCCCGTCCATGGACTTCGCCATGCATGTCACCCTTCCGACCTCAAGCTGGACCAATGCCCCGGTCCCGCCTGGGGGGCTGCCTCCGCTCGCACGGATTCCCTCGACACACTTCGGGGCTCCTGCGATCACGCCCGCTCTCCTGACGCGCTATATCGCCCGTCCGTTGAGATTTTATGCTGATTTTTTCTATACTTACGACTTTCCGAACAACGCGGCGATCGCCGGCCTTCCGGGGAAGCCTCTGGTCCAGTTCGGAGACATTGCCCAATACCGTTTCGGGGTCGAGGATATCCTAAACGACCGGACGGGAACCGGATGCATCCTGGAGTTTGCGGGAGAGTCCGGGCTGCCCTTCTCCGTCGACGGCTTGCCGATCAACGGGGGCGGGGCCCATGTCGGGGCCTTCAATATCTGGGGACTGCAACCGACCTTCGAAACCCGCCTGACGAAAAATGTCATTTTTTCGGTCGGAGTGCTTTTGCCGATTGCCGGCACCAACCAGTACCAGTCGATCAATCCGAATTTTTCGATTTACTGGTATTGGGGACCCGGAGGAGGAGACGTCGTGGCGAGATGACGAGGTTTGATTTTCTCATGTGACTTGTTTCATTTACTGATCTTTGCAATTTGTGTTGATTTCGATCTCTTTCGTCGTCCGGCCCGGGGGGGGATGGGGACCCGTCTCCCCCTGACCTTTTTGTCGGGTCTTTGTCCATAAGTGCACATTTAAAGATCTCCTCGGACATGAGACCGAGATCTGTCAGCCCGGTTTCTGGTGATTTAAGGTATTGGCACACGAATTGCTTTTGGATAATCGTCCGCCTTTCTCCGAAAAGATCGAAGCAGGTTTTGTCGGACAGGGGCTGAACGGAATAGACGATGGATCATGAAAATTGGAAACGGCCGGTTTTAAACCGGCTGGGCGCTGAAGCCGAACGAAGATAAAAATTCGTTCGGCTTTTTTCATTTCTGCCCCTACCTCCCGGCAGAGTCCGAGGGAAGGAGGCAGTCAACCAGGAGGAAAGACTATGCGTCAGATTGCATTTTACGGAAAAGGCGGCATCGGAAAATCGACGACTTCTCAGAATACATTGGCGGCCCTCTCCGAGATGGGGAAGAAAATCCTGATTGTCGGATGTGACCCCAAAGCTGATTCGACGCGCCTCATCCTTCACTCGAAAGCCCAGAACACGGTTCTCTCTCTGGCGGCAGAGGCGGGTACGGTCGAAGATCTGGAAATCGAAGATGTCATGAAGACCGGGTTCCGGGATATCCGCTGCGTCGAGTCGGGCGGTCCCGAGCCCGGAGTCGGCTGTGCAGGTCGCGGCGTCATCACCTCGATCAACTTCCTCGAGGAGAACGGAGCCTACGAAGGGGTGGATTACGTTTCATACGACGTGCTGGGCGACGTGGTCTGCGGTGGATTCGCCATGCCGATCCGGGAAAACAAGGCCCAGGAAATCTACATCGTGACCTCCGGGGAGATGATGGCCATGTACGCGGCCAACAACATTGCCAAGGGCATTCTGAAATATGCCAACTCCGGGGGGGTGCGCCTGGGCGGACTGGTCTGCAACGAACGGCAGACCGACCGGGAATTCGACCTGATCGAAGCCCTGGCCAAGAGGCTCAACACCCAGTTGATCCATTTTGTTCCGAGAAACAACATTGTCCAGCATGCCGAGCTTCGCCGGATGACGGTGCTCGAATTCGCTCCCGAGTCGACCCAGGCCGAGGAATACCGCCAGCTGGCCAAGAAAATTGATGCCAACGCAGGGAAGGGAACCATTCCGACTCCCATCACCATGGACGAACTCGAAGAACTTCTGATGGATTTCGGGATCATGAAAAGTGTGGATGAATCCCTGATCGGCAAGAAAGTCGATGAGGTCGCTGTCGCCTGAGTCCCTGCTTTCTGAACTTTTACCGCGACGGGGGAGGTTTTTCTCCTCCCCCTCTCATCTTTTGCCCCTATTCCTGCGGGCCATACCAGAATGTGCCATCCAACCGGAGGGTTCCATGAGCAGCAATATTGAAGAAGCCAAGAAAATCATTGAGGAGGTCCTGAGCGTCTATCCGGAAAAAACCCGGAAAAAGCGCGAAAAGCACCTGAGCGTATTCGAAGAAGGCAAGCCGGACTGCGGCGTGAAATCCAACATCAAGACCGTTCCGGGTGTGATGACGATTCGCGGATGCGCCTATGCCGGATCCAAGGGCGTCGTCTGGGGACCGATCAAGGACATGATCCATATCAGCCATGGTCCCGTCGGGTGCGGCCAGTATTCCTGGGCGGCCCGGAGAAACTATTACATCGGAACGACCGGCGTCGACTCCTTCGTCACCATGCAGTTCACCTCCGATTTCCAGGAGAAGGATATCGTCTTCGGTGGGGACAAGAAGCTCGAAAAAATCATCGACGAGATCGAGGTGCTCTTTCCTCTGAACAAGGGGATCACCATCCAGTCGGAATGCCCCATCGGACTCATCGGCGACGATATCGAGGCCGTTTCGAAAAAGAAGACCAAGGAATATAACGGAAAAACCATTGTGCCGGTCCGCTGCGAGGGTTTCCGCGGCGTGAGCCAGTCCCTGGGCCATCACATCGCCAACGACACAATCCGGGACTGGGTGTTCGACAAGAAGACGGGCAAGGAAATTGAAACAACTCCTTACGACGTTGCCATCATCGGGGACTACAACATCGGTGGGGACGCTTGGTCTTCCCGTATTCTCCTCGAAGAGATGGGCCTTCGGGTCGTGGCCCAGTGGTCGGGCGACGGGTCGATCGAGGAGTTGATCAATACCCCCAAGGTCAAGCTGAACGTTCTTCACTGCTACCGCTCGATGAACTACATCTCCCGCCATATGGAAGAGAAATACGGGATTCCCTGGGTGGAATACAACTTTTTCGGACCCTCGAAGATTGCCGAATCCTTGCGAAAAATCGCCTCCTTCTTCGACGACAGGATCAAGGATGGCGCCGAAAAAGTGATCGCAAAGTACGAGGAGCTGACCCGGGCCACTATCGCGAAATACCGTCCGAGACTCGAGGGAAAGACCGTCATGCTTTTCGTGGGAGGGTTGCGTCCCCGGCATGTCATCGGCGCCTATGAGGATCTCGGAATGAATGTCATCGGGACGGGATACGAGTTTGGCCACAATGACGACTATCAGCGGACCACTCACTACGTGAAGGACGGAACGGTCATCTACGACGATGTGACCGGATACGAATTCGAGAAATTCGTTGAAGCGTTGAAGCCCGACCTCGTTGCCTCAGGCATCAAGGAAAAGTACGTCTTCCAGAAAATGGGGTATCCGTTCCGCCAGATGCACTCCTGGGATTATTCAGGTCCTTACCACGGGTATGACGGATTTTCGATTTTTGCCCGGGATATGGATATGGCGAT
>JAYWMN010000059.1:0-67144 GCA_035873205.1 Nitrospirota bacterium | reverse complement strand
TTCCCTGGAGAGACTGATGGAAGAGAAGATCCGATGCAAGGAGAAAGTCAGGAGATGACAGCGTCCGAAAATTTCAGGGACTTTTCGAAGGAGGCGGGGCTTCCGGCCTTTCCGGTCGCCCTGGACTGCCGGTACTATATCGGGGACAGGCCCTGCCGCTTTGCCAGAACCTGCGACGGATGTCCCGAATACTCTCCCCAGGGGTTCAGGATTCTGATCATCAAGACCGGAGCCCTGGGAGACGTTCTCAGGACGACGATTCTTCTGGGGGGGATCAAGCGGAAGTATCCGGTGAGCCACATCACCTGGATTACCGCGGCGTCGGCCGTCTCCCTCGTTCCGGAAACACTGGTCGACCGCATCTGGACAATGTCCCCCCAAACCCTGTTCCGCCTCCATGCGGAGGAGTTCGATCTGGTGTTGTCGCTCGACAAGGAACCGGAGGTGGCCGCCCTCGCCATGACGGCCCGCTCCAGGGAAAAGCGGGGCATGGGACTCGATTCCCGGGGAGCGGTCTATCCGCTCAATCCGGAAATGGCTTTCTACTACCGTCTCGGACTGGACAACCCGCTCAAGTTTTTTGGGAATACCCGGACCTATCCCGATCTTCTCGCAGAAGCGGTCGGACTGCCTTATGATCCGGGGATGGACGACTATCACTTCGATCTGTCCGAGAAGGATCGCGAAACGGCCCGGCGAATTCTGGCGGGACTCGGTCTTTCCCCAAGCGATACGATCGTCGGTCTCAATACCGGGGCAGGGGGAGTTTTTGTCAACAAGGACTGGACCGTGCTCGGATATCTTGAGCTGATCCGGGAACTCGAACGTTGCCGCATTCCCGTCCTTCTCCTGGGAGGCGACAGGGAAAGCAGCCGGAATTCGGAAATTGCCAGGCGCATTTCGAGCCCGTATGTCCGGGAAATCGGATCCGGACTCTCCCTCGGAGTCTTCTCGGCCGTGATCGAACAGTGTCGGGTGATTGTCAGCGGGGATACGTTGGGGATG
The DNA here is from genome assembly GCA_035873205.1 of Nitrospirota bacterium. Lineage (GTDB taxonomy): Bacteria > Nitrospirota > Leptospirillia > Leptospirillales > Leptospirillaceae > UBA4572. The sequence continues at coordinate 66,139 of JAYWMN010000059.1, read as the reverse complement.
CATCTGGCTTTGGCCCTGAAGAGGCGTGTGGTGGCCCTGTTCGGATCCACCACCCCCCACGAGATCGAAATGTTCGGCCGCGGAGAAAAGATCGTCACTCCTGCCGAATGTTCTCCCTGTTATCGCCGATCCTGCGACATCCATCCCTCGTGCATGGAACTCATCAGCTCCCAGAGAGTGCTGGACGCGATCCGTCACCAGCTGGAGATCGAGGGATCCTCATTGTCCAAGGAATGCGCCGACCGGAAGGACGCCCACTGATGTCCGGACCGAATGGGAGAATTCCCTACCTCCCCCCGACCCTTGCCCCTCTCCCGGGGACGGAGGCCGTCCTGAGGGTTCCCCCCGCGATTCCGGAGACTCCTCCCGAAGTGATCATGACTGTTCCCACCTACAATGAGTCGGAAAATATCGGGGGACTGATCGGGAGACTCACCGCTCTGGGCCCTTCGATCGGCGTTCTGGTCGTGGACGACAGCTCTCCCGACGGAACAAGCGATATCGTCGGGCGCTATCAGGATACCCATGTGGCCCACGTCTACCTCCTGAAGCGCCTGACCAACCGGGGCCGGGGACCGGCCGGAATTGACGGTTACCGGCAGGCGCTTTCCATGAATGTTCCGATGATCGGAGAGATGGACGCCGACGGATCGCACGCTCCGGAAGACCTTCCCGCCATGCTGGAGGTCATGCGGAAAGGGGCGTCCGGAGTGATCGGATCGAGACTGGTTCCGGGCGGGCGGGAGGAAGGGAGGACCCGGCTTAGGATTCTTCTGACACGGGCCGCCAACCTCTACATCCGGACCGTTCTCGGACTGCCGGTCCTTGATGCCACCTCGGGATTCCGTGTCTTTCGCCGGGAGGTGCTGGCAACGGTTCCCTGGGACCGTCTCATCAGCCGGGGGCCCTCCCTTCTTCAGGAAATCCTTCTGATCATGGACCGGTCCGGAGAGACCTTCGTCGAATCTCCGATCGTCTTCAGGGACCGGATCCTCGGAACCTCTACCCTGAATGGACGGATTCTGGCGAACAGTCTTCGGATCGTCCTTCGTTTCAGAAAGATTTACGGCCCGTCAAGCCGACGTGCCCTATCAGGAAGCGCCCGTTCCGGAGCCTCCCGGGAATCGAAAGGGGGAGAGCTCACATGACATGGGACAAAAGGCCGGGAAGGATCGTTTTCTGGCTCATCGGTCTCTCCCTTCTCTTTCACCTGGTTCTGGCACTGAAGGCTGGGCTCGTGGCGGACGAGGCCTACTACTGGACATGGTCTCTTCACCCCCAGCTCAGCTACTTCGACCATCCGCCCCTGATTGCCTGGAGCCTCTGGGTGACAACCCATCTTTTGGGGGACAACCGTCTGGCGATAAGGATCCTGCCCCTTCTCATTTCCCTTCTGATCAGCGTGGCCCTCTACAGGATGGGAAAGGAGATTCTCCGCGACCGGTGGGCGGGGCTCTGGGCGGTTCTACTGGTCAACGCCACCCTCCTGTTTTCCGCCGGAGCCTTCCTGATGACCCCCGATTCGCTGGTGATTCTCTTTTTCCTTCTTTGCCTTCAGTCCTTTTACAGGGCGGTCGACGAGGACAACGGAAGGATTATGCTTGTCGCCGGTCTCTGGTTCGGCCTGGGGCTCCTTTCGAAGTATACGATGGTTCTGCTGGGGCCGCTTCTTCTCCTTTTTCTTCTGCTTGACGGGAAGGGGAGGAGCTGGTTTCGGCGACCGGCCCTCTGGGGGGCCGGGGCACTGGCCTTCCTGCTGTTTTCTCCGGTCATCCTCTGGAACAGCACCCACAATTGGGCCTCCTTCCGCTTCCAGTGGCACCATGGGATGCAGGCTCACCAAATGGATCCTCTGTCCGGATTTCTCGACTATATCGGAGGTCAGTTCGGAGTCATCACCCCGGTTGTCTACCTGTTCATCCTCGCCTCCGGTGTCCTCGCCCCGGTCTGGTTTTTCAGGAGACCCTCCCGTCCGCTTCTCTTTCTTTGGGTGACCTCCTATCCCATCCTTCTTTTTTTCGCCTATTCGAGTCTCAAGGCCAAGGTGGAGGCCAATTGGCCCGTCGAAGGATATATCGGAGCCTTTCTTGTCACCGGAGCCATGATCTCCGGCTGGCGTTTCCGTCCTGTTCTCTACAGGACGGCCTTCGCGGGCATCCTTCTCGGCCTTTTCGCCAATCTTCTGGTGGGAGTCCAGATCTTCTGGCCCATCCTCCCCATCGACCCCAATGTGGATCCGACCAGCCGAATGGCAGGCTTTGATTCGGAGGCCCGGCAGATCCGACTCCTATCCGAAAGCCTTCCTCCCGGGAAAAGGCCGGTCGCTTGGCTTGTCGACGGCTATACCAACGCCGGAATCCTCAAGTTTCTGGAATACGGACGTACCCCGGTCTATGAAATTCATCCCAAACGGCCTTTTCGGGTGACAGTCCTTTCGGCGGAGGTTGCCAGAAAACTCGCCGGAAAACCTGTTTTTCTGGTCCAGAACGGGCCCAAAGGGGGATTCGCCGGTGAGCTTGGCACCCGGTTCGGCACTCCGCAATTTCTCAAGACCGTTTTTGTTTCAAGAAAAGGGGCCCGTGATCAGTCTCCGATCATCGAGACCGATATCCTTCTGATTCCGTCCTTCAGGAACGGGCTTCCAGAAGAACCCCTGCCCGTTCTCAAGTCTTATTGACGGAGAAACAGGGGCCGGAGACCAATAGGCTCATTTATCACGGAAACACCAGCGTCGGGTTTCCAAAGCGAACACTATCTCAAGGAGGAGAACAATGAAGCGATCCAGACATGGAATTTCACGGGCACTGATCAGCGTATCCGATAAGACGGGTATCGAGGAGCTGGCCCGCCGGCTGTCACATATGGGAGTGGAAATTCTTTCCACCGGAGGAACGGCGAAATCCCTTCGCGCTTCGGGGGTTCCGGTCAAGGATGTGTCCTCCGAGACAAATTTTCCGGAAATCCTTGGAGGCAGAGTCAAGACCCTGCACCCCAAGATTCATGGGGGCATCCTGGGAAAGAAAGACGACCCGGGTCACAAGAAGGAAATGGAAGAGCACGGAATCACCTCGATCGACCTCGTCTGCATCAATCTTTACCCCTTTGTCCAGACGATCCGGAAACCGGGAACCACCCTTTCCGAAGCCTGCGAACAGATCGATATCGGAGGACCCGCCATGATCCGCGCCTCGGCAAAGAATTTCAAGGATGTGGTGATTCTTGTCGACCCGTCCGATTACGAGCGCGTCCTGGCGCTTCTCGAAAACGATTCGCCCGTTGAGCAGTCCCTGAGGAAGGAACTGGCGGCGAAAGCTTTCCGGATGACCAGCCAGTACGACCAGGCCATTTCTTCCTATCTGGGAGAGGAAGGAAAGAGCTCCCTGTTTCCCGAGACCCTGTCCATGTCGTGGACACTCGCGCAGACTCTCCGCTACGGAGAAAATCCCCACCAGAAAGGCGCGTTCTACCGTTCCGCCAATCCGGCCGATGTGGGGGTAGGCTCCGCCGTCAAACGATGGGGCAAGGAACTTTCCTACAACAACGTGCTCGACGCCCATTCGGCCCTGGCCCTTGTCAGGGAATTTCCCGAAGCGGCGACGGTCATCGTGAAGCATAATAACCCTTGCGGAGCGGCGACGGGAGCGAGTCTTTCGGAAACCTACTGCCAGGCCCGGGACACCGACCCTGTGTCATCATTCGGAGGGGTCGTGGCGGTCAACCGGGTTCTCGACCAGGCAACGGCCGAAGAAATGGCCAAGATCTTCCTGGAGGTTGTCATCGCTCCCGGGTTTTCTCCCGAAGCTCTCGCGATCCTGACAAAGAAAAAGGATATTCGGCTCCTCGAGGCCCCGGACGCTTTTGCTCCCGTGAAAAATCCCGAAGAGGTCATGGAGCTTCGCTCGGTGTCGGGAGGGTTGCTCGTTCAGACTCCCGACAGTCTCGTCATGCCTTCCCGGGACCAGCTCACCCTCGCCACAAAAAGAGTCCCGACTGACAAGGAATGGAATGATGCTCTCTTTGCCTTCACCGTCGGAAAACATGTCCGCTCCAATGCCATCATACTGGTCAAAGACCAGGTGACGGTCGGGATCGGGGCGGGACAGATGAGCCGGGTGGATTCGGTGAGGCTCTCCGGCATGAAGTCCAACCGTACGACCCACGGGACAGTCCTGGCGTCCGATGCCTTCTTTCCCTTCCGGGACGGTATCGACGAAGCGGCCAAGCTCGGAATCTCCGGCATCGTCCAGCCCGGAGGATCGATCCGGGACAAGGAAGTGTTCGAGGCGGCGGATGAATATGGGATGTTCATGATTCTGACCGGTGTTCGCCACTTCAAACATTAAACGACCGAAAGAAAGGAACGGGACAGATGACAAGGAATATCGCGGTTATCGGGTCCGGAGCCCGGGAGCACGCCCTTGTGGCAGCCCTCAGGAGATCGGGATCGGGGATCCGCATCGTGACCTATCCTGGAAACGATGGAATGGAGGATGTCGAACGGGCAGGGGAGCTTCCCGCCGACCCGCTGTCCGGAGCCCGGATGATTGCGGAGGCAAAGGTCGATATGGCGATCATAGGTCCAGAGAAGCCCCTGATGGACGGGCTTGGAAACGCTCTGAGACAGAGAGGGATCCCTGTCGTCGGTCCGGACCAGGAGGCCGCCCGGATCGAGGGGTCCAAGGTTTTTGCCAAGGAACTCATGCAGAGGGTCGGGATTCCGACCGCTCCCTGGCAGAAGGTGTCGGGACGGGAAGAGGCGAAAGAGGTACTGAAGAAATGGGGACTTCCTCTCGTGATCAAGGCCGATGGCCTGGCCCAGGGGAAGGGTGTGGCCGTGGTGAAAACAATGGAAGACTGGGAGCTGGCCCTGGCCAGGTATTTCGACCGGAAGGAGATTCCCGGAGGGGAGACGGTACTCATCGAGACGTGCCTTTCTGGCCCCGAAGTTTCTTTCATCGTTGTCACGGACGGGAAGCGGTTCGTTCCGTTTCCGACCGCACGCGACTACAAGAGGGTCTTCGATGGGGACCAGGGGCCGAATACAGGAGGAATGGGGGTTTTGACGCCGGTTCCCGGATGGACCCCCGCCAATCAGGAACGGGCGAACGAAATCATCGAGCGCTGTCTGTGGGGGCTGTCGAAGGCCGGAACGCCTTTTTCCGGATTTCTCTATGCGGGTCTGATGATAACGGATGAGGGGCCTTCCGTCCTGGAGTTCAACGCGCGAATGGGGGATCCGGAAGCCCAGGTTCTCTTCGACATTCTGGGAGAGAATGCCCTCCCCCTTTTTGAAGAGGTGGCAAACGGATCCATTGTGTCAAACTGGAGCCTCCCTTCCCTCCCACGGGTCGGAGTGGTCCTGGCGTCCCGGGGGTATCCTGAAAAGCCCGTTCTGGACGATCCTCTCGAAGGAATTCCCGGTCATGACCAGCGCTCCCCCGAAGGAGAGATCTATTTTGCCGGCGTCAAAAGAGTTTCCGGCACCTTTGTTTCTTCGGGCGGCCGTGTCCTGACGGCCGTCGGCCGCGGGGAGTCGCTGGGAGAGGCCAGATCCCGGGCCTATCGCCTGATTGAGGGGATACGTCTCCCGGGGGGGCATTTCCGGAAGGATATCGCCAGAAAAGAGTCCGGGGGGGAAGGGTAACCGGTATGGAAGATCCCCCCGTCTTTCCTTCCCTCGATCAGCGCTCCGGGTGGCGCGCCATTCGGCACTGGCTCCTTTCGGGAGGGGTTGCGGGATTCCCTGCCGAATATGCCTATGCGCTTTCGGAGGTGCCGACGAGACGTCCTTCCGGGGCGCGATATCGGTTATACCGGATCAAGGACCGGAGTCCGGGAAAGCCGATCCTCTATCTTGCGGGAAACCTCAACGTGGTCGAACGGTTCGCCTTTCTGCCCGACGATCGATCCCGGCTTCGATTTATTGCCGGGTCTCCCCGCTTCCTGACCTGTCTCCTCCGTGCCCGTCCGCTGGCGGAGTCTCTGGGAATGGCCAACTCCGGAAAGGTGGCATTCAGGATTCCGGCGGACAAAGTTCTCAGGGATTTTCTGAACTTCTTGGGAGAGCCCCTTTCGGGGACCAGCCTCAATATTTCGGGAACTCCACCGCTCAAGACCCCGGAGGCCATCCGGAGGAGCTTTCCGGATCTGGCCATTGTGGACGGAGGGTTTCGTCCTGGCCATCCCGTTTCTCCTGTTCTCGACCTGACACCCTTCGACAGACGGGTTTTGCGCGGCTCCTGGGTCAAGATCATCTCGGAGAGAAGGGATCTTCGATTCCGTTAATCCAGCGTATTTTTTTCGAGGGAAACTCCCTGGTCTTCCGTCTCCTGCGTTGAAATAATTCTTTTCTTCCCCGCTGATTTTCCATTTGCTCCTCCTCTCAGCCTTCACGGATTTTTTTCTCTTTTCGGACAAATCGGTTTCGCCGCACCTTCTGGAGGCGACGCATCCTCTGTTTCTCCGGAAATTTTCAGGGGGGAAGGGGGGGAAACCCGATGATGTCGGGAAAAGAGTGTGTTCCTTGACAAAGCAGAGGAGGCTGATACATTTTCGACAAGAATCATAATCCTATGATTTTCAATTTAAGCTTTTTATAATTCAACAAACTTAATAAAAAATCAATACACATTATTTCAATACGATTTGGCATTGTTCCAGTCCCGGATTAGAAACGCCTGCAAGGAGAAGGCCCCTTTTTTTAGTCTCCTTGACGGCAGGACAGAATGGACAACACTCCTTGTTTATTCCTCCGTTCCGGAATCATTGGCCGACTTGAATAAACGGAGGGTTTTTCCCGCTTCAGCCCATCCCCATTCAGACAAAGGGTGCCTTGTTCCTGTCTGCTCATTCGTCAGACCGGCCATAATTCATATTTCCGCTTGACGAATGAGCGCCCGGTTGACGGGACAGGATCTGCGGACCTCCCGCGACACCCCGGCCGTCTCCTTGCTCCGTGCGGGCAGAATCTTTTTTTGAAGGGGACAGCGGGCCCGAAAGACGGGAAGGGGGAACCGAGGAAGGCGGAAGAGGGGGCCCAGGGACAATGGCTCCAGTATTCCGACTCCGTCGGCACTGCGGGCCCGGCCGGATCATCGGACGGGCCCGAGAGGATCTTCTGTCATCCTGATGCGTCGGGAATGTTTTCGGGGGGCGACAGAGGTCTGACAATCACTGTTTACCAGAAAAAGGAGTTCCGAGATGAGCAGTTTGCTGAAATGGGATCCAGTTCGGGAATTTGAGGAATTCGGGCGGCGTCTGGCCCCTTTCTTTGGGCGAATGGGAGGAACGACCGTTCACCCGGAAGAAAATCAGTCGCTGACGGTGATCGACTGGTTGCCGGTGGTCGATATCGCAGAGGAAGGCAACGCCTATCTGGTGACCGTCGAGTTGCCCCAGGTCAAGAAGGAGGATGCGAAACTTTCAGTCGAAAACGGGATTCTGACAATTTCCGGATCAAGGCACAAGGAGCGGGAAGAGAAGGACGGATTCCGCTTCCACCGGGTCGAGCGGTCCTATGGGAGCTTCATGAGAAGCTTTACGCTACCGGACGATGCGGATTCCAGCAAGATTTCGGCGAACATGAAGGAGGGGGTTCTCCAAATCCGGATCGAAAAAATGGAGGGATCCAAAGCGAAAAGCAGCGAAATCGAAATCCGGTAGTCCCTGTTTTTGACTCTCCGGAGAGTGTGTCCCGAATTTTTCATTCTTGACACACCCAACATCAGTTCTTCCGCCGGGCTTGTCCCGTCGGGGAAATTCATTCACTGTTCCGGACCATCGTAGCCCGGAATTCGTAAAGGAGAGATTCATGTCGATGAAAAAATTCTGTACAACCCATGTCGTAATGGCCCGGAAGGGAGATCATGTTCGCGAGGCCGCGAGAAAAATGGCAGAGAAGAATGTGGGCGCGGTGGTCGTGACCGACAACCACTCGGCGCCTCTGGGAATAGTGACCGACCGGGACATTGTGGTCAAGGTGGTCAATCTCGGAAAAGATCCCGATACCACCCTGATCGGCGATATCATGAGCCCGAATGTGGCGACCCTTCGGGAAGACGGAGATCTCGTGGATGCCTCTCGGGTCATGATGGAACATGGGGTCCGGCGGCTTCCGGTTGTGGACGGAAACGGGAAGGTGATCGGGATTCTGAGCCTTGACGATATCCTCATGGTTCTGGAACGGGAGCTCAACAACCTGTCAAAAACGATAAGCCAGAACATGAAGCCGGAAAACCCGCGCTAAGGAGGGGACCGACCGGATGGAGATCCCCCTGAAATTGACGATCCAGGGATTGGAGTATTCGGATCCTCTCGAGAAGCGTATCCGGGATCAGGTGGAGAGTCTCGAAAAAACCTGTTCCAGAATCGAGCGGTGCCGGGTTGCGGTGGAATTTCACCAGAAACGCGCTCACGACAGAAAGAGGTACACCGTCGAGATCGACGTGACTCTTCCGGGGCATGCCATCATCGTGACGAAGGATCGGGATGAGGATGTCTATGTGGCGCTCCGCGACGCCATCGACGGGGTCCGGAAGGAACTTGACCAATGGACCCGGAAAGGGAGAGGGCCGGAAAAAGTCCCGTGACGCCGCCTTAAGAGGAGTGTAATGGATTTTTAAAAGAGAAGGTCCCGTGCCCCCAAGGGAACGCAGTGAAAAAGAGAAAGAGGACAATCTTCCCGAAAGGTCTCACCGGGACGCAAGAAGGAGTCCCGGTTTTTCTTTTTTTTCCCATGATGCCGATGTAGGAATCGCCGCGGATGGCAAAACGCTCGGGGAGGCCTTCGTCAACGCAGCCCGGGCGACTTTTTCCCTGATGGCCGAGCTCGATTCGGTCAAACCCCGGATAAAGGTGGAGATCGTTTTTACTGAAGAGGATCCGGAGCTTGCCCTGGTGGAATGGATCAATCGTCTTCTGTCGGAAGCAAGTCTTCGTCGCATGGTCTTTGGGCGATTCCGGGTGGAGAGGGTCGGAGGGGAGATCCGGGGGCAGGCGTGGGGGGAACCCTGGACAGGACGGCACTCCCGGGGAACAGAGGTCAAGGGAGCCACCCTGACCGCTCTTTCGGTCACTCAAGGTCCGGAAGGCTTTCGTGTCCGGCTGGTTGTTGATGTCTAGGGGGATAACGACAATGGACATGTCCCGGATAGAGAAAATTGATGACACCCGATGGACCGTTCTGATGGGACCGGGAGAGCATCGGGCTCCGGTGATCCTGTTCGGGACCGAATCCTTGCTCCTTGCGATGGACGACAAGGTTCTCGAGCAGATCCTCAACACATCCCGCCTCCCGGGTCTCGCGGGATCGGCGATGACCATGCCGGATGCCCACTGGGGATACGGATTCCCTATCGGGGGTGTGGCGGCCTTCGATGCCGAGAGGGGGGGTGTGGTCTCTGCCGGCGGTGTCGGATTCGATATTTCTTGCGGAATCCGGACTCTGCGGAGCAATCTTTCGGTCGACACGGCTTCTCCCGATTTCGAGCGTCTTGCGGACGAACTTTTTTCCAGGATTCCGGCCGGTGTGGGGGAGGGGGGCGAAACGCTTCTCTTTCCGGGAGAGATTCGGCAAGTCATGGAAGGAGGAGCCGCCTGGGCGGTCCGTGAAGGCTATGGGATTCCGGAGGACCTCGATTTTATCGAGGAGAAGGGGCGAATGGGGGGGGCGCAGCCGGATCATGTGTCGGATCAGGCGGTCAAGCGCCAGCAGAGTGAAATGGGAACTTTGGGGTCCGGAAATCATTACCTGGAGGTTCAGAGCGTCGAGCGCATCTATGATTCCGAGATCGCCCGGGCCTTCGGAATTTTCTCCGGACAGATACTGGTCTCGATTCATTGCGGCTCGAGGGGATTCGGCCACCAGATCGGGACCGACTATCTCATGCGCTTTGCCAAATCGGCCTCCAGATGGGGAATCGTGATTCCCGACAGGGAACTTGCCTGCGCCCCGATCCGTTCTTCCGCCGGACAGGAGTACATCGGGGCAATGAATTCGGCGATCAATGTGGCCTTGGCAAACCGGCAAATGCTGGCCCTGATCGTCCGTGAAATTTTTGGCCGGATCTTTCCGGGAATCGAACTTCGGACGCTCTATGATGTCTCCCACAACACCTGCAAGGAAGAGTCCCACCGGGTCGGGCGGAATATCCGCTCCCTTTGGGTACACCGAAAGGGAGCGACCCGCGCGCTGGGACCGGGCCATGCGTCACTTCCGGAAGCCTACCGTCCTTTCGGGCAGCCTGTCTTCATCGGGGGAAGCATGGGAACCGCCTCCCTGATCCTCTCGGGAATCGCGAAAAGCGAATCCCTGTCTTTTTCCTCGGCCAGTCACGGGGCAGGTCGGGCGATGAGCCGGCATGAAGCCCTGAAGCGATTCAGGGGACGGGAGGTGAAGAAGGAGCTCGAGTCCCGGGGAATTCTTGTCCGTTCGCATTCATTTCGGGGTCTCGCAGAAGAGGCTCCGGAAGCCTACAAGGAGATCGAGTCGGTGGCAGAGGTGACAGAAAAGGCGGGTCTTGCAAAACGGGTCGCCCTTCTTCGTCCAAGGGTGTGCATCAAGGGGTAGCTCTGGAAAATCCCTCAAACGGTGGTATAGTTCAATCAACGTGGGACGGTGGTCGGCGAAGCTTCGCCGGTTTGCCCTTTCCACGAAAGGGGCCCCTTCTTAGGGGCCTTTCTCTTGGGACTTTGTGCTCTTTTGCGGACACAATGCAGGGGAATGAACGGATGTCAACACACAGGAAGGTCACGCGCGCAAGAAAACAGGGGTCTCCCTTGCGGCCCACCGGTCGCAGACCGTCCATTCCGCCGGGGTTTCCAATGAAATCGAGACTTTCCCGTAGAAAAAAAGAGAAAGAGCGCATCGACAGGAAGGATTTGGAAGAGACGGAGGAAGCGTCTGCGCATTCGCCATTCTGGTGGAGAGTGCTCAGAGATCCCTCACGGGAGGAGGCCGATGAAAGGCACATCCCGTAAACTCCGGTCTTTCCGGAATGAATGGACGGATCTGCGCGACAGTATCGGCAGAAATCCCTCCCGACAGCTCCTTCATCGCTTTCGGCGATCCTGCCGGAAATGGCAGGCGGTCCTTGCCCTTCCTGAGCCAGGGAAACCAGGACCGGTATGCCGTCGCTTGGGAAAGGATCTGCGTCGTTGTCTCCGGCGCTCCCGGAGACTTAGAAATGCCGATGTCATGCAGAAATTTCTGCGTGAGAACAATCTTGATCTCACGCTCCCGTTTTCCGATAAGAAGGAACGAATTCTCTTTTGGAGGTCCCTCCGGAAAACAAGACCGGGGCGAAAGAAAGACTTCAGAAAATGCACGAAATATCTGGGCTTGGAATTTTTTGAGAAAGGGATCGGAAACAAGATTGATCTGGGGGACCGACAGAAGGACGCCTTTGAAGATCTGGCAAAGGCTCACGCGATCTGGAATCAGGATCCGGCCCATGATTTCAGCTCTCTTCACCGGATCCGCATTCGTCTGAAAAAAATAGCGGGACAGGAGGCTTTCATGGAAGACATCCCGGGAAGGCGCACTCCGATGTCCGAAAGACAGAAAAGCGATCTGAAAAACGTTCTTCGCCACCTGGGCAAAATGAGCGACCTGACTCTCCTCAAAGAGACCGTTCCGGAACTCAAAGGAAAGGAAGAGGAAAAAGAACGGCTGAAACATATTCTTTCAGAGGGCCTGATGAAGATCGGAAAAGAGATTGAGGCCATTCTCGGGAAGATTCCGGACGAACATCCCGGGGGAATGAAAGCCTTAAATCGCAAATAATGTATATTATGTAAACTATAAATATTCGAGAAACAGCCCCGACCCCTGTTTGGTCCTGATGGCAGAGGCTGCACGGCCTGTGATATGATCACGATCGTATCTTGTAATCCATTGTGACCGACGACTTCTTACTCCATTTCAGGGGGTTCATATGCGGATTGCCTCCCAAGTTCTGACTCTCTTCCTTTCAACTGTTTTCCTCGCCGATCTTGCATGGGCGGAGGCTCTCGTCCCGCTTCCCCCGGCGCCCCCCGTGCCTCTGTCCAACCTGAACACTCCTGCCAAGATCGCGTTGGGCAAGAAGCTCTTTTTCGATCCGAAGCTCTCGGTCAACGGATCGATCAGCTGTGCCTTCTGCCATATGCCCCAGGCAGGATTCGCCGACCCGCGGCCTGTCTCCATCGGAGTCGGCGGGAGAAGAGGCGGTCGAAATGCGCCTTCCGTATTGAATGCCGCCTATCAAAGGCTCCAGTTCTGGGACGGGAGAGCCGGAAGTCTCGAGGAGCAGGCCATCGGTCCCCTGACAAATCCCGTTGAAATGAGAAATCCCAGCAACCGGAGCGTCGTCGATCGCCTTCGAAAGATCCCCCCCTACCGGAAAAAGTTTCAGGATGTCTTCGGAGGGACGGTCTCGATCGACAGGATTGCCCAGGCGATCGCTGCCTACGAACGGACGCTCGTGACCCCGGAGTCCCCTTACGACCGGTTCCTGATGGGCGACTTTAATGCCCTGAACGCGAAGCAGAAGGAGGGATTCACCCTGTTCAAGGGCAAGGCCCGCTGTATTCTATGCCATTCGGGAGCCTTGCTGTCCGACCAGGCCTACCACAACCTCGGCGTTCCCCAGACCGGTCCCCTGTCTGCCGACGTCGGCCGGTACGCCGTCACACATGATCCTTCGGACAAGGGTCGTTTCCGGACGCCTTCCCTCCGCAATATTGGCTTGACCGCTCCGTACATGCATGATGGAACATTCAAGGACCTGTCACGGGTCATCGACTTCTATGACAGGGGGGGAGGCAAGTCGCCGTATGCGACGAAGGATCCCCTGATCGTGCCCCTGCACCTGACCCAGACAGAAAAACAGGACCTCATCCTCTTTCTGGGCTCGCTGTCGGGAGAGACGGACAAACAGAAAAATCAGCATTGAACCCGGATCGGGGGACCCGGGACCTTACTCTCATCCCCGGGTTTTCCGATCCACTTTGAATCGAGGCGACAGATCGGCGTTTTGCGTTTCATCAACCCTGTCGGGCTGTACCACTATCTTCGGGACCTTTTGCAGATCATCATGACAAGCCTGTATGACCTGATCAGGCTCATACTCACCAGGCGTCTTTTCCTGCACGGGTATCTCACTTCGATCGTTACGGCGGGCATCAGCGCCCTTCCCATCGTCACCATCGTTGCCTTGCTTGTCGGGGCAGGAGTCGTTGCGGAATCCGGGACCGAGCTTCCAAAGCTGGGCATTCAGAATCTCATGAGCACATTGATTCTCCATGTGATTCTCGGAATTGTCGGTCCCTTTGCAACGGCATTGGTCGTTATTGCCCGCTCGACCTCTGGCCTGACCGTTGAAATCGGAAATATGCGCGTGGCAGGAGAGCTTGATACCATTGAAATGTTGGGCGTCAATCTTTCCAATGTCCTGATAACCCCCAGACTGGTCGGCATCGTTATTTCGACGGTAGCGCTGACGTTCTATTTCGGGATCGTCGCCATGGGGGGAGGCTTTGTCATGGCCCTCATGGGTCTCTCCATGCCCATTGCGACCCTTGTCCGGATGATTGAAACCGACATCAAGCTCTCGGATCTTGTTCTTCCGATTCTTGAAGGTCTGGTCTACGGTCTGATCATCGCCTCTGTCAGCGTGTATCATGGTCTTCGGGTCAAGCGGTCTCCTGTAGAGGTTCCCAGGGAAACAGCCCTGGCTCTGGTGAGTGCCCTTGCCCTGTGCACTGTCGGATTGAGCCTCTACCTGATTTTCTCTTCGATGACGTAGGATGTGGCGCAAAAATTGATTTTTCCGCTTTAATTCTGCATTCTTTATCTTTCGGGTACCGCTTTCTGGAATGCCGGCTGAATTTTTTCGACGAATCTGGAGGTTTTTTTCCCATCTTGGATACGATTCTGGAGCTTCTGGATGCACGTATCGGGTATGACGAAGATACGCCCCTGTTCAAAGGATTCAACTTAAAGGTGGCCAGAGGTGGACATCTCTCTCTTGTCGGGCCCTGCGGGATCGGAAAATCTGCCGTGGTCAAGACCATCATGGGGCTACTGACATTGTGGGGCGGTTCCTACTACGCCTTTGGCCGTGACATGGGAAATCCGACTCCCCCTCTCCTGTCCCATGTCCGGAGGAAGATCGGAATTCTTCCGGACAGGGGGATCCTTCTTCAACACCTGACGGTATTCGAGAACATTGCTCTGCCCCTTCGTCATGGGCAGTTCCAGTCGACGGAAAAGATCTCCCAGTCTCTCGACCCCTTGCTGAAAAACTTCGAACTGGAAGGCATTCTGGATCATTATCCGTCGACCCTCAACCTCGACCAGATAAAAAAAGTCGGATTTGTCCGCGCCCTCATGAACGATCCCGATCTTCTGATCCTTGACGATCCGTTTGAAGGCCTCGACGACAAAGGAATCCGGACGCTCAGGAATTTCCTGTCCCGAGTCAATGACAAGGGCGAAGCCACGATGGTTATCTTTTCAAGAAAATCCTGGGAATGGCCGGATTTTTTCAGATACAGCTATCGAATCACCCCAGATGGAGTCAGCGAATCTCTATGAAACTTTATTATTCCCACAGAATCGGCGAAAAAAAAATCGAACAGATGGCCGGCGTTTTCCTTCTGATCCCCTTGATCGGATTTATCTTCGGACTTTACGAAATCGCCGTCCACCAGCATGTGTTCGACAAGAGATTCCATCTCTTCACCGTTCTCGACCAGTCTTACGGGATCGTTCCCGGAACGCCGGTGAAACTCGCCGGGCTGACGGTGGGAGAGGTCGATACCATTGACTTTACCAAGCTGAACCAGATCCTTGTGTCCATGAACATTTTAAAAAAATATGAAAACATGATAAGGAACGATTCCTTTGTCACGATCAAAAAATCGGGAATCATCTCGGGAGACGTTTCGCTCAGAATCAGCATCGGGACGCCCTGGCTTCCGGAAATCCAGAACAATGCACGGCTCAAGGCCGAAACTCCGTTGACACTGGAACAGATCATGGCAAAACTGAATCCGACCATTATCGACCTGCAGAGGATCGTCCGTAACATCGCCGACCTGACCAGTTCCATCGATCGTGGCAAGGGAACGGTCGGAGCCATCCTGAAAAAACAGGACATCTACGACGAGCTTCAGGGAACAGCGATCAATGTCAAGAAGACCTCGGAGAACATCAAGAACGCTACGGACAATCTTCCAAAATTGATCCAACAGCTTCAGTCGGTCGTTGACGATATCAAAAAAGCCTCCCCTGCCCTTCCTGGCATCACCCAGTCGGCCAATACGCTTCTCAATCATACCAGCAAGACGGTCAAAACGACCCAAAGCATCCTGAACGGTGTCAAACAGAGCTGGCCGGTCAAATCCCTCCTCCCCCCTCCTCCCCCGCCGCTTCCTCCTTTGGGTTCCTCAGGCCGGGGAAACATCCCCATTCCCGACTTCCCTTCTCCCTCGGGACAGGCCCCATGACCGACAAAAGATATCTTTGCGGAATTGTTGCGGCCGGAACCTTTTTCCTCTTTCTCGCAGGATGCGCAGGAGCCCCCATCAAGCATCCCAACCTGTACAAGGCCAAAGAGCATCTCTCGGACGCGCAGGAACTTCTGTCTCAAAACCATCCCCTGCAGGCCATCGAGTCCGTCAAGGAGGCCCTGCAAAGGCATCGTCTTGCGAACGACTTCAGGGGAACGATCGAAGACATGAACCGCCTGGCGCATCTTTATTCGATCGCGGGGAACGGAGAGAAGGCCTCTCTTTGGATCAGGAAAGCCCAGGTCCTCGAGTCGGTCAGCAACCACCCTGTCCTGAACATAGAGACCCTCCTTCTGGGGGCGGAGACGGCCATATCCCAAAAACAGTCCCTTCCCTGGCTTGCGGAGGCTTCGAAAGAAATCGCTGGTCTCCACGGGGGAGAGACCGAGGAAAAAGACCGGTTGACGGCCCGGTATCAGCAGGTAATGGGGTTGTCCCTGTCAGATCAGAAGGAATACTCAAAGGCGATCGACTCCTTCACGGAGGCCCTGTCTCTGGACCGGAAACGAAAAGACTTCCTGTCCGTTGCCACGGACCTGGCCAATCTCGGCCGGAACCAGTACCTTCTGAAACGCTATGATGAAGCGCTCAGCTCATTCAGGGAGGCCTATTCTCTTGACCTCGAACGGCGAAATTTCACAGGCGAGGCCTTTGACCTGGAAGGAATTTCCCTTGTTCAGGCCCAGAAGGGACGATACAAGGATGCCGCAAAATCGATGATTGAGGCGTCGGGAATCCAGATGGGTCTCGGGCGCTCCGATGCAGCAAAAAAAGATATCTCCTTTGTTCAATCGGTCATCTCCCGCCTTGACCGATCCGGGGAGTCTTCCCTGAAGGCTCTGCAGCACTGGTTTGATGACGAATAGGGTGCCGGTCTCCCTGGAGATCCTTATCTGTAGTAAAAGTCTCCCTCAAAATCGGTGCGTTCGTCGAACCGGCGAAGAATCTGGTCGAATAAGGTGGTAACGGAGACCGACGAATCGACCGGAATGGCCACAAGAACTCCCCGGTAGTGCATCGGCCTGTCGATCGTTTTTTTATGAACGGAGCCTTCAAGGGCCCGGGCGATCCTTTTCTGTACGGTCAGCCCGTCGGCATAACTGGCTTCCAGGAGCTGTACAAGGATCAGGGCCTTGTCCGGCCTCATCACCCAGTCTGTCTGCCGCAATATTGACTTCAGAAGGGCAACGAGACGGTTCCAGGCCAAATCCATGGCCTCACTTCCATAATATTTTCTCAGTTCGGACACATTGTCGATCTGAATGGCGATAACGGAAAAGGGAATCGCCACTTTTCTCGTCCTTGCCCATTCCTCGACAAGCCTGTTCAGGGTGGCACGGTAGTCGAGGGATCCCGAGTCGTCCCGGGTCGTCAGGGTCACATCGGTCGATCCGTATTTTTGCCTCGAAACCAATGCCTTCATCAGGTGCAGGGATCCCTGGAGATAGTCTCCCCAGTTGTCTGGAGGGTCTCCCTGGGGCATTTCCAGAGTAATGGCGCAGAACTCTCCGGAATCGATGACAAACGGGTAGGACCAGCTTCTCAGGGACTTTTTTCCGGAGGCCCCTTTGTCCGTATATTCAGATAATGTCCTGAGGGGAGTGGAGAAGATGTTTTCGGGAGGGGTCGCGACTGGATTGTGCGAATGAAAATCTTCTCCCTTGCTGAATCCGCAAACGCGAAAATGGGATGCGATGTCGTCGAAAAGGAAAAGGGAGACCCGGCTGATCCTCGCGCCGGATCCCAGGGAATATCGGAGGGAGTCCAGAACGCTGTCAACCATTCTGGGGATCTTTTCATGAGGTAGGGAGGGAAGAGACTGGATCTCATGCTCTTCCCCGGCAATTATTTCCTGAATGGGAGTCGGGGCAGAGGCCCTTCCTCCGTAACTTCCCCCCGAACGGGCCATATTTTCCCGGGAAAGAGCGAGTCCCTCCTCAAGTTCCCTGTTATATCTTTTCAGAATCCATAAAAAGCCTGAAAGTCCACCGAGAAACATGAGTGAGGTCAAGACGACCAGGATGGGGTGCCGTTTGGCCGAACGGATCCAGAGGGGTTCGGAGGAGTCTTCCAAGTCATCGAGTCCGAGATCCTTCCTCAGGTACTCTTCCGACCGTTTGAGATCCTCGACGCTTGCCTTCTGGAAAGGGTCGGCGTTGCTCCTTTCCTGTCCCGGACTGGCAGGACCCTGAAACAGGATTGTCGTCGGGTGGCTGAATATGGACGGAAACAGAACCCGAACGTCCTGGAATGCCAGGAGAATGAGCAGCATGAGGAACGAAAATCTCATTTTGTCACGACCTTCCGCTTTTCAGAAAAACTTCGATCATCACCTTCTCTTCGGTATAATGGAATGAACACCTTAGTGGATCATGAAACAAGGGAACCGCACCGATGAGTTTTTTAGTCAGGAGGATCGGGGTCAGTCTGGCATAATTCCCGATTCTTGAGTACAATTGGTGTTTCCATCATTCGGGAGAGTGCTTGAGAATACCGCTGTTTTACAAACTATTCATCTTGTCCTTGATCATTCTTTTCAGCGCCCTTGTCTTTGGTTATTTCCTGCTCGAAAACGCAATCCTTCGACAAACCCGGATTCAGATCGAAAAAGACAATGTCCTCCTCGTGCAGGAACTTTCACGGGCCCTTTCCCTTCCCCTGCTCGAGAACGATCGCCTGGCGATCGAGGATCATCTGGCGGTCTTTGAAAACTCCAAGGGCGTGGTTGGTATCTTTGTCTTTGATCGCACCGGAAAACCTGAGGGCTTCCTTGACAATGGAAATATCGGCTCCCTTGAGTCGGCAGACAGAAAAGAAGAACTCCAAAACCTGCCGTCCGGAAAAGAGACCGTTCCTATAAGTTTCAGCCATATATTACAAAGACATTTGTATCTTTTGAAAGCACCCATCAACTTCAAGTCTGTCAACGTCGGGACGGTCCATATCTATCTCTCGGATGCCCCCTACGAAAAAGTCCGAACCCAGATAACCCGCTCCTTCCTCCTTCTGGGAGGGGTGAGCTTCGTGGTCGCTCTATTGGGATCCCTCTGGCTCTCGGTCTATATTTCCCGGCCAATCCGACGATTGAGGGATGCCACCAGAAAAGTCGGAGAAGGGACATTCGAACCGGTTCAGACTCCTTATCTACCGGATGAAACAGGAGATCTTGTCGGAGCTTTCAATGAGATGGTCGCGGGACTCAAGCATAAGGAGCTTCTGGAAAAAGCGCTTGTCCGCTATGTTTCCAGAGATGTTGCGGAACATCTCATCAATCATCCCGAGCTGGTTCATCTGGGGGGATACCGTCAGGAAACGGTAATTCTTTTTGCAGATATCCGGAATTTTACGACCCTGTCGGACCAGCTTCCGCCGGAAGAGGTTGTCCAGATCCTCAACGATTATTTCAATTCCTTCATCGACGATATCTTTCTGTACAAGGGATCGGTCAACAACATCATGGGCGACGGGATCATGATCGTCTTCGGGATTCCGGAATATCTCTCCCGGCATCCGGACTATTCCCTCGAATGCGCCCTGTCGATGAGAGAAAAAATCACGGCTCTTTCGATGACGAGAGAATTGGAAGGAAAACCCGCGGTTGAGTTCGGTTTCGGGCTTCATATCGGGGAAGGGGTGGTCGGGCATATAGGATCCAAAACCCGTATGGAGTATACTGTCGTTGGAAGTCCGGTCAATATCGCCTACCGGATTCAGGAAAACGCCGGAGCGGGGGAAATCCTTGTTTCGGACCAGCTCCTGAAACGCTGTGAAGGCCATTTTTTCAGGATTTCTCGCTCAGAAACACTCCAGATGAAGGGAGTGAAAAAACCAATTCTCGTTCACTCCATCGAAACGATTGCCATGCAAAAGATTCCATCGATAAATGGAGAGAATGCTCCATGAGATTGCTGTTTCGTTCCCCCTTTCCGTCCTCCTTTCGAAATGCCGGATTTTTCCCCTTTTCCCTGCTGGCCTTATGCCTTCTGGTATCCTGCTCCTTGCCGCTCAAGCCGGCTCCTCCGCCTCCTTCCCCTCCCCATGCGGCCCATAAAAAGCCCTCCATGGAATCCCTGAACCGACTCCACTTCCTTCAGGCGCTCTCCCAAAAACATTACCGGGAAGCTCTGGAAATCGCCAAACGCATCCACAATCCGACTGAACGGGAGAGCTTCGTTCTTCTTGCGGAACGCGAATGGAATTATACCCGGGGAGAACTCCTGAACGATCTTTTTGACAAGGAAGACTACGCCGGCGCCTATGAGGAGATTCTCAAGATCAGGACGCTGAGCGTCAGGGACTATACAAACAGCCTCCTTGTGCTGAAACCGTTGGTGCTTTCGCGCTTCTTTCGCCACGCGATCCATGTGAACAATGAAAAATATGCGATACAGACTATGAACCAGTTGCAACCGTTCAAAAAATATTCGTTCCGGCCCCTTGTTGCCGGCGCCTATGCTCACTGGTCCCTGAGGAGATATCATCAGGGACGATACTTCGATGCCATTCTCCTGGCACGGCAATCCTTGTCCGCCGATTCAAAAAACAAACTGGCACAGACGGTGATTTCACGGGTCGGTGTATTGAACGACCGAATTATTTCGAAAGGTCTTATCGCCTACCGCCACCAGAAAATCCATTCAGCCATCCAATACTGGAATAAGTCCCTTAAAATCGATCCTTCCAATGAGAAGGTCAAAAAGTATATTCTCGAAGCTCAGGGCATTCTGAACAAGATCCGCACACTGAAGAATCAAGACGGCCCCCATACCCCCCCTACCTGATGGAGTCATTTCATGGAACCCCTTCTTTTCGCCGAATGGTACACCGATCCTTTCTGCTCCTGGAGTTTTGCCGCTGAAAAATCCATTGGGGATTTCAGACGGCATTTCGGGGATCGGCTCCATTTCGAGCACCGGCTTTTCATTCTTTACAGGGATCTCGACACCTTTCTCAAGAATCATCATCTGGCGAGACCTCGCGATTTTGCCCCCAAAATCGCCAAGGTGTCCCAGTCGACAGGTGTGACGATGACCTCGAAGGGATGGGAAACAGGACAGGTGCCCCTATCCACGGAAACATGCTGCCATTTTGTCAAAGCCGCGCTTCTGGCAAACCCTGTCCTGGGTGACCGCTTCCTGAGCAGATTGAGGGAGGTCGCTTTTCTGGAAGGAAAAAACATCGGAAACAGTGACATCATGAAGCAGGCGGCACAGGAAGTCGGATTCGACCTCGATCATCTTGAATCGGTATTGTCGGGGAACTCCCCCGCCCTTGCTCTCCGGGAAGACAACGAAAAGGCAAAAGCCGAAGGGGTCACCGTCCGGCCCACCCTGATCCTGACCAATCCCGGCGGGGACAGGGTATTCGTCGGAGGCATCGGGAACGCGGATCTTTTCATCCTGGCAGGGGAGGTTCTGATCCAGGAGGCGTCCTGAAACACCAGACTCCGGTCCTCATCGCCCGGATTCCTTTTTTTGAACGGGGTCCTCATCAGGGGGGCGCGTAAAGACGGAGATCAGGGGCAATGGGTCCATCGACAGGAAGGGGATCGCTCACCCCTAAAGTCACATCTTAAGGATCGGGAGGCCAGTATTTTATGAATCGACCTTTAGTCGGCATCATCATGGGAAGCCAAAGCGACTGGGAGACGCTGAAGCCCGCATCAGACATTCTTCATGATTTTTCCGTCCCCCACGAATGCAAAATTGTCTCCGCCCACCGGACCCCTCACGATATGTTCGACTATGCGCGGGACGCCGTGAAAAACGGTCTTCGGGTTATTATTGCCGGCGCGGGCGGAGCGGCCCACCTCCCGGGGATGGTCGCCTCCCTGACAACACTTCCAGTTTTGGGGGTTCCGGTTCCGTCGCTCCATCTGAACGGGATGGACTCCCTTCTCTCGATCGTTCAGATGCCCAGGGGGATTCCCGTTGCAACCTTCGCCATCGGAAAGCCTGGAGCTGGCAATGCGGCCCTGTTCGCGGTCTCGATTCTTTCGGGTTCGGATAACGCCCTCTTCTCCAGGCTCCAAAAATACCGGGAAGGCCTGGTCGAACAGGTCCACAACATGTCCTTGCCACCGAACCCATGACCTCACCCGAAACTCTTCCTCCGGGAACCACGCTCGGCGTCATGGGAGGCGGACAGCTCGGCATGATGTTCGCGCTGGCGGCAAAAAGGCTGGGGTACCGGACAATGATCGTCGATCCCGATCCGTCGGCTCCGGCCCTCAGGGTGGCGGACAGGCCCATGATCGCTCCCTACAGCGATCCAGCCGTCCTTCGGTCCCTCAGCGAACATTGTTCCGCAATCACGACGGAGTTTGAAAACGTTCCCTCCGCCTCTCTCGCTTTTCTCGAAAAGACCCGAAGGGTCCGACCATCGTCTCTGGCGGTCGCTATCTGTCAAGACCGCATATCGGAGAAAACCTTTTTAAGGGAGAATGGCTTCAGGACGGCCTCATTTCTTTCGCTCACGCCCTCTTCCCTTCCCGCCTCCGGCGAGATCGCTCCTCTTCTTCCCGGCATACTGAAAGCGAGCCGGGAAGGATACGACGGGAAAGGGCAATGGTCCATCGCCTCAGAAGAAGAACTCCGCCGGGTTCTTCAAACCTTTTCCGGATATTTTGTTCTCGAGAAAAAACTCGACCTCAAGGCAGAACTATCGATTATTCTTGCCCGGTCGGCCACGGGACAGGTTGCATTTTTTCCTGTGGTTGAAAACATTCATGAGTCGGGTATCCTGAACTACTCCATCGC
Source organism: Nitrospirota bacterium (assembly GCA_035873205.1). GTDB lineage: Bacteria > Nitrospirota > Leptospirillia > Leptospirillales > Leptospirillaceae > UBA4572. The sequence continues at coordinate 43,829 of JAYWMN010000059.1, read as the reverse complement.
CCCGGCAAGAATTTCCGATGAGATATCGGACGAGGCCCGGAGGATTGCCGCAGAAATCGCCGGCCGGCTCACCTATACCGGCGTTCTTTCGGTCGAGTTCTTTCTCGACACAAGCGATCGCCTCCACATCAACGAACTGGCGCCGCGCCCCCACAACAGCGGTCACTATACCCTCGATGCCTGCATGACCAGTCAATTCGAGCAACAGGTGCGTGTTCTGGCAGGCCTGCCGCTTGGCGGGACCGACCTCCTGATCCCGTCGGTCATGGGCAACCTGCTGGGTCATCTCTGGCATAATGGACCCCCTGATCTGGAATCGATCCTCTCCTCGCCTACCGCCAAGCTCTACCTTTATGGAAAGGACACGGCAAGGGAGGGACGGAAAATGGGGCATTTTACGGTCCTGGATCACAACCAGTCGCAAGCATTTTCACTCGCCCGAAAAATCCTGTCTGAGCTTTCCTTCCGCTCCATCCGTGGACCCGGGCAATCCTGACCCCGATTCCTCAGGAATGGGCATCGGATGCCCCGCGGATGGGCGCCGAGAGTTGAAAATTCTCATTGTCTGAAGTACCATTAACAGATTCAGCGTTTCAAGGATTCCCTCTGTCTCGATTCTTTTCCTGAACGCATGAACTGGTCCATTCTTTAGATCTGTCCGGTACCTCTGTCGACATATTTTGATCGGATTCGATCCGGTTTACTGTTCCTACAAAAAGGTCTGAAAATGGATATGCACATCATGGAAGGTCCGGAACGCATTCTGACCAGACCGGATTTGATCGGAAATCCGTCACTCTCCTCCTATGTGTCGGCCGGAGGCTATGAGGGGCTTCGACGGTCCGTGCTCAAACTCTCTCCTTTCGACGTTATCGCTGAGGTCAAGTCCTCCGGACTTCGCGGAAGAGGCGGATCGGGGTTTCCAACGGCCCTGAAATGGGAAAAAGTGGCCCAGCATCGGGTGACTGAACGCTATGTCGTCGCCAATGGAAGCGAAGGAGAACCGGGAAGCCACAAGGACCACTTTCTGATTGCCCACTCTCCCCACCAGATCATCGAAGGGATGATCATCGCGTCCTATGCGGTCGGGGCAAGGCAGGCTCATCTTTTTGTCAAAGACAGCTTTCCCCATGGGGCAAGCATTCTCAATGCGGCCAAAAAAGAAGCGCTGGAGGCCGGTTATCTCGGGGACAACATCCTGGGAACTCCCTACTCTCTCGATCTTCAGATCTTCGTCGGTCCGGCCGCCTATATCGCCGGTGAGGAAACGGCTCTTCTGGAAGCTCTCGAAGGAAGGCCTCCCCGCCCTCGTCCGAAGCCTCCCTTTTACCCGACCGAGATGGGGCTGTTCCGGAAACCGACCGTCGTCAACAATGTGGAAACATATGCGCATGTCGCCCAGATTCTTGCCCACGATGCGTCGTGGTTCCGGATGAGAGGAACTCAAAAGAGCCCGGGAACGATGATCTTTACCGTTTCCGGTTCTGTCGCCCGTCCCGTCGTCGTCGAACTTCCCCTCGGGTTCCCCCTCCGGAGGCTTCTCGAAGACTATGCCGGAGGTCCTCTTCCCGGTGAATCATTTCAGGGATTTTTCACGGGGGGCCCCTCTTTCGGTATTCTTCCGGTCCAGGAGATCGATACCCCGCTTGAGTACGACTCTCTGAGAGCCAAGGGGAGCGGGCTGGGTTCGGCCGGAATCATTGTCCTGGGAACGGGGGATTGCCCCGTGGCGACATCAAGGGAGTTTGCCCTGTTTTACGAAAAAGGCTCCTGCGGCCAGTGCCCTCCCTGCCGTCTTGGAACGGAATCCCTTCACGGCCTTCTTGAGACCATAGAATCCGGCCACGGATCCCAGGAGACGGTGAACAGAATCCAGAAAATTTCCGAAATGATCAAGGGTCGCGGAAACTGTGGTCTCATCACTGCATCGGCCTATACGGTGCAATCGGTTCTGGCCCATTTCCCTTCAGTCGTCGAAGAACACTTCAACGGGTCCCCCTGCCGACACGCAGGAAGGGTTCCTCGTTACGCCTATGACAATTTTGTCTAGATATATATCGCTCTTAACGCAAAGGGCCGGTCATGCTCCATTTGCCGGATCTCCGGAAGATACCCCTTCCGGACCGATTTTCAGAAAGTACGGGATCATACATGAGAAAACAGATTTCCATCAAAAATCATCTTCTTTTCTGTACCGGAAACAAATGTATGGGAAAGGGTGGGGAAGAATTAAAGATTCTTGCACAAAACATCTGTGATCAGTCCCCGGACCTCTCCTGGCTTCTGGTGTCGAAGATGGGGTGTCTCAAGCAATGCGAGTCCGGCCCCATGGCCGTCCTCTATCCGGAAGGATACTGGTTTTCCGACATGGACAGGACATTGACAATAAAACTTCTTGACCAGTTGAAGAGCAAGAAAAAACCTCTTCCGGAAAATCTGTTCTTTGTTTTGGAAAACAGCGACAAAACCCTCTGAAAGGAACATCATGGCTTACAGGATCAGAAAGAAACCTTCCCCGGACACCCAGTCATCGCCAGGGGCTTCGGCTCCGCTCACGCCTCCGTCCCGCCCATCCATACCGATTTCACCCCTTCAGGCTTCGAGAAACACCTGGATTTTTGCCTCGGCGATCCTTCTTGTACTCCTGATCGGGACCGGGGTTGTCTACCATATCCATTCGAACAAGAAAAAGACCGAATCCCTGGCCGCCGCCCTCGAAACCCAGGCGGAACAGCTTTATTCCCAGGGACAGAGAGGAAACGGTTCTGAACTTGTCCAGGCAAAGAAACTCTTTGAGCAGGTGATGGAAAAATACAAGGAAACCTCCTCGTCCCGGATCGCCCCCCTTTTCCTGGCCTCCATCGCCAACATCCAGAATCCCAAGGACTCCAATACGGCTCTTGTCTGGCTTCATCAGGGACTGGACAGAAATGCCGGAAACATGAAGCTTCTTCCGTTCTATTACGAAAGCATGGGAGTCACCCTGATGTCCTCCCGTCAGTACGACCAGGCCCTTGCGATGTTTCAGAAGGTCGTGGCCTTCCCTGAAAAAATTCTGGCCGATGCCGCCCTCTACAATATTGGAAAAATTTATGAAAATCTGAACCAGCCCGCTCTGGCCATCGTCAACTACAAAAAGCTCATCTCGGAGTTTCCGAGCTCCCCATGGGCCGCGGAATCAGAACCATTCCTCATGAAAAACGGGATCACCCCCCCTTCGGCTCCGTCTCCCATGCCGATCCGGCCCAAATAAACACGGTCGGGCAGGATTGTATCCCGGCTTTCCTCAAAAGCCGGGTCGCTTGCCTGGATGATGACCCTCACAGCGAAGATTGGACAAAATGGTTGAAGCCATCTGGACAGTAGTCAAAGACAACGGAAAAACAGAGGTGCATCTCATCGACCAACGCCTTCTGCCCCAACAGGAAGTTGTCGTCGAATGCAGGAACCATGAGGAGCTTGCCGTCGCCATTCGCGACATGGTCGTAAGGGGAGCGCCAGCCATCGGAATTTCTGCGGCCTTCGGGATCGCTCTTGGCGCACAGGAGATCCATGAGTCCCTCTCTCCAGACTTTTTTATGGAGCGTATGGAAAAGATAGCAAGGACGATCTCCGAAACGCGTCCCACCGCGGTCAACCTTTTTTGGGCCATCGACCGCATGCGCCCCCTCTGGCAAAGAGTCGCGTCGCTTTCTTCCCATGAGCGTACCCAGGCTCTCTTCAAGGAAGCCCAGTCGATCAAGGAGGACGATATTGCCAGAAACAGGAAAATCGGGGCGTTCGGCCAGGCGCTTCTGCCCCAGTCGGCAACAGTACTGACACACTGCAATGCCGGAGCCCTGGCGACAGGCGGATACGGAACGGCTCTGGGAGTCATCCGCGGCGCCATCGAAGCGGGAAAGTCCATCCGGGTGTTCGCCGATGAGACAAGACCCTACCTTCAGGGCGCACGCCTGACGGCCTACGAGCTGGCTTCCGACGGAATCCCGACGACCCTGATCACCGATTCCATGGCCGCGATGGTCATGAGCCAGGGAAAGATCAACGCTGTCATTGTCGGGGCTGACCGGATCGCGGCAAACGGGGATACGGCAAACAAGATCGGAACATACGGTCTCGCCGTTCTGGCCAAGGAGCACGGGATCCCCTTCTATGTAGCCGCTCCTTTCTCCACAATCGATCCCCGGACTCCCACGGGAAAAACGATACCTATCGAGGAACGTTCTCCCAGGGAGGTCACCCACTCGGGGAATACACGGATCGCTCCGGAAGGTATCTCTGTCTACAATCCGGCGTTCGATGTGACGCCGGCTTCCTATATTACGGCCATTATAACGGAACAAGGTGTCTTCTCCCCGGAGGATCTCGCACGACACCTCAACAAACCAGCCTGATCGGGTATCAGCAACAGGAAAGACGGGACGATTGATTTCTCACAACCAATTCCATTCAAACGGACCTCTTGAACAGACCGAGCACGAACGAGTTCGCCGGCAGAAAAGGGAGCAGATCCTTTCCAGCGGAATCGACCCCTATGGCGCTCCGTTCGAGAACAGGGACACTATTTCCGCCATCCGGTCCCGTTTTCGGGACCTGACCCCGGAGACCCTCCCCGATCCTCCGCCCATAGCCCGGATTGCCGGAAGAATCGTTCTTTTCCGAAAGTTCGGAAAGGCGTTTTTTGCCACCCTTCAGGATGAGGGGGACCGCTTTCAGATTTATGTCCGGGCCGATATTCTCGGGAAAGACTACCAGTTGTTCTCCGATACCCTGGATCTTGGAGATATCATCGGGATCGACGGCTCCTTCTTTTTCACAAAGACGGGTGAGCCGACATTGACGGCCACTTCGCTGGTCATACTGTCCAAGTGTGTTCGTCCCCTTCCCGACAAGTGGCATGGACTGTCCGACCAGGAGGCGAGGTATCGCCAGCGGTACGTCGACCTGATCGTTTCTCCGGAAACGCACCGGATTTTCGTCACCCGCTCCATGATTGTTCGATTCATCAGAAATTTCATGGATTCAAGAGGCTTCATCGAAGTGGAAACCCCCATGATGCAAACGACGCCCGGGGGAGCTCTGGCCCGACCCTTTTCAACCCATCACAACGCACTCGGAATGGACCTCTTTCTGCGAATTGCCCCGGAACTCTACCTGAAGAGGCTGATTGTGGGAGGAATGACTCGCGTCTACGAGATTAACCGAAACTTCAGAAATGAGGGGATCAGCACCCGGCACAATCCCGAGTTCACCATGATGGAATTCTATGCGGCCTTTACCTCCTATGAAGACTTGATGGATCTGACTGAAATCCTTCTTTCTTCTCTTGCCCAAACCATTCACGGGACCCCCCAAATACAGTTCGGAGAGATGGAGATTTCCCTGGCCCCCCCCTTCCGGAGAATCTCTTACCTCGAAGCCATCGGAGAGGCATTCCGTATTCAGCCCGGGGATTATTTCAACGATGATCTCCTCATAGGAATCATCCGGGAAAACCGGATCCCCCTTCCCGAACCGCGGCCCGGAAAACCTTACATCGCAGATCTCCTGAACACTCTCTTCGAGGCCGCCATCGAGCCCTCTCTGATCCAGCCCACATTCGTCACGGGTTACCCCAAGGCGATCTCGCCCCTTGCCCGGTCTTCACGCACCGATCCGGAAATCACCGACCGCTTTGAGCTCTTTGTCGGAGGCATCGAACTGGCCAACGGCTTCAACGAGCTCAACGATCCGGACGAACAGCTGCGCCGCTTTTTGTCCCAGCAGGAATCCCGTCTTTCCGGCGACCTTGAAGCTCCCCCGCCCGACTACGACTATGTAAGAGCGCTTGAGGTGGGTCTTCCGCCTACGGCGGGTGAAGGGATAGGCATCGATCGTCTGGTGATGCTTCTGACCAACCAGACTTCTATCAGGGACGTCCTTCTCTTTCCGCTTCTTCGGCCCGAGATATGATGCATTTTTTCGAACTGAAGGTTGCCCTTCGCTATCTCCGTTCCGCGAAGCACCAGAAATTCAGGCTGTCCTTGAACACCGTCATTTCTGTGTCGGGGGTCACCGTCGGGGTGGCTGCCCTCATGGCCACACTCGGAGTCATGACCGGCTTCCAGCATAAACTCCGGTCGAAAATTCTAGGGGTCAATTCCCATATTGTTCTGACCGATGGCCGCTCCACTCCCATCTCCCACCCGGAACAAATCATCCAGAAGGTCTCGGCCGATCCCGATGTTGTCGCCATCGCTCCGTTCATTTTCGGACAGGCGATGGTGTCAGCCAACAAGACCGTCTCGGGAACGGTTTTGCGCGGCATCGACCCGGGAAAAGAACGCGAAGTTACCCGCATTTCCCAGTATATGGTCGAAGGGCACCTCTCCTCCCTGCGCGGGACCAAGGACACGGATCCCCCGGGGATCATTCTCGGATCGGACCTTGCCGACAGGCTGAATGTCGATCTAGGAGATTCTGTCGACCTGATCAGCCCGAACGGAACCCCTTCGGCATTCGGCATGATTCCGAAAATACGTCATTTCAAGGTTGTGGGGGTCTTCAAATCCGGTCTTTATGAGTACGACAATACCCTGGCTTTGGTGGACATCGTTCAGGCGGCGAAATTTTTGGGGATGCCGGAGGGTACGGTGACCGGACTTGAAATCCGGGTTCACGACATATTCATGGCCACCAAGATGGCCCATCGTATCAGTCACAGCCTTGGCTTCCCCTATTGGGCCCGATCATGGCTCGAAATGAACAAGAACCTTTTCTCCGCGCTCATGCTGGAAAAATTGGTCATGTATGTCATTCTCGTCCTGATCGTTCTTGTCGCCTCCTTCAACATCGTGAGTACCCTGTCAATGATCGTCATCGACAAGGCCAAGGAAATCGCCATTCTGAAAACAATGGGGGCGACTCATCGGCAGATCATGCTCGTATTCATTCTCGACGGACTTCTTATCGGATTGACCGGCACGGCCATAGGGATACCCCTCGGGTACTTTATCACCTACCTGCTCGAGCACTACTACACCTTGCCGAACGATGTCTATTTTGTCAGCCATATTCCAGTCATTATCCGCGCAGAAGATGTTTTCACGGTGGCTTTCTCTGCGGTCGGGATCAGTTTTCTTGCCACCATCTACCCTTCCCGGCAAGCAGCCCGGCTTGAGCCGGTCGATGCCCTGAGGTACGAATAGATGGCCGGGCTGACGGTCGAAGTCTCCGCTCTTTGCCGTTCCTATGTCCGCTCCGAGCGCACCATTACCGTCCTGAACAACCTGAACATGGTTCTGACGGGAGGATCCTTTACCGTTCTGACCGGACCTTCCGGGGCGGGGAAATCGACCTTGCTTCACCTCCTTGGAACCCTGGACCGACCCACGGCCGGAACGATCCTCTACGACGGAAAATCCTACCAACAGGCCCCGGACCGGGAACTTGCCAAATTCCGAAACACCCATATCGGATTCATTTTTCAGTTCCACCATCTCCTGCCGGAGTTCAGCGCTCTGGAAAATGTGATGATGCCGGCCTGGATATCAGGACTGGGAACATTCGATGCGGAAAAACGCGGGAGAGATCTTCTTGGCGAAGTGGGACTTGAAAATAGGACGGATCACAAACCTTCAGAGTTATCCGGAGGAGAACAGCAACGAGTCGCCGTTGCGAGAGCCCTGATGATGAGCCCGTCGCTTCTGCTCGCCGACGAGCCGACGGGCAATCTTGATTCGCATACAAGCCTTGAAATATTTTCCCTCCTCCGGAATCTCTCCCTCAGGGAAGGCACCACATGCCTTGTCGCCACCCATAATGAAGCTTTGGCCAGAATGGCCACTCATATTCTTGCCATGGATGATGGACAGATACGGCGTGAAACCGGGACTCCTGGAATTGTTCCCTGACGGGATTTTCCAGGTCTACTCGGAGGCTGCCGGAGCGGGAGCCGCTGGCGCCGGTGCCGCAGGAGCGGGAGAGGATGTCGATGAGGACTCCGTTGATGCGGTTTCTGGTTTGGGTTCTTTTTTGTTGGAACTTTCCTCTCCGGTTTTCTTGACGTAGTCCGTAATATAGAAGCCTGATCCCTTGAACTGAAGGGCGGGTTTCCCCATCAGCTTGACCAAGGCTCCCCCGCATTGTTCGCAGACGAGAAGGGGCGGGTCCGAGAATTTCTGTATCTTTTCAACGACCGTGTGACATTTCTCGCAAGAGTATTCGTAAAGAGGCATTTCACCACTCCTTGATCGGCTCGTGATTAAAGAAATATCCGAAATTCATCCTTTTTTCATTATATCCCAGAACCTTAACGTTGAACAACGCGGAACTTCGCTCTTTCCGGCCCTCATTCCAGCAAGGAAACGGCATCGGATATTCTTTTAATGCCAGCCTGCAGTGAAGACAGGGAGGCGGCGTAAGACATCCGCATATGCAACGGGCTTCCGAACGGCGTTCCCGGAACCATGGCGACACGCGCGACATCCAGGAAAAATTCGGCCAGCTCGTAGGCGGTCTGGATGGGAACATCCTTGTAGGATTTTCCCAGAAGGGCTGAAATATTCGGGAACACATAGAAGGCACCGTCCGGATAGAGGCAGGTGATTCCCGGAACCTGGAGAAAGGAGGAAACCACCCAGTCCCTTCGCTTTCTGTATTCAACAAGCATCGAAGAAAAATACTGTTCCCCGGAGCGAATCGCAAAAGAGGCCGCTTTCTGGGCGATGGAGTTCGGATTGGACGCGGTCTGGCTCTGGACCGTATCGAGAGCCTCCATGATTTCTCGTGGCCCTGCGGCATATCCGATTCGCCATCCGGTCATGGCATAGGTCTTCGAGACGCCGTTCACAATGATGGTGCGGGCGCGAATGGCGGGGTCAATGGACGCGATGGAGGGAACAGGGTCCTTCGTATAGTTGATTTTTTCATAGATTTCGTCGGAGATGACAAGAAGATTGTGCCGAAGGACAATTTCAGCAATCTTCTCGAGCTTCTTCTGGTCAATGATGGCGCCGGTCGGATTGTTGGGAGAATTGAGGACCAGGATCTTCGATCTGGGGGTCAAAACCTGTTCGAGCGAGTCAGGATCCAGTCTGAACCCGTCTTCTTCCCGGCAAGGAACGAAAACGGGTTCCCCCTGATTGAGGAGGATCTGGTCCGGATAGGACACCCAGGCAGGGGTTGGAAGAAGGACCTGATCCCCCGGATTGACGAGAACCTGAAAGAGCTGGTAGAGGGAATGCTTCGCTCCGTTTGAAACGACGATTTCCCGGGGGTGATAGTCGATCTTCTGGTCTCGCAAGAACTTTTCCCGGATTGCCTCCTTGAGTTCAGGGATTCCTCCGACAGCGGTATATTTGGTAAAGCCTTCCTCAATCGCCTTGATTGCAGCGGTTTTGACCGGCTCCGGTGTATCAAAGTCGGGCTCTCCTCCAGAAAAATCCAGTACATCGATACCCTGCTGCTTCAACTCCCTCGCCCTGGCCGCCAATAACAAGGTGGGGGAGGGTTTGAGAAGAGAGAGTCGGGACGCCAGAAAATCCTGAAGCGGTCGATTCATTATCTATGTCTCCGGGAATATTTTTCCTTCAATGCCTGTTCGACGGCCGTGGGAACGAATAGGGACAGATCACCGCCGAGTTCGGCAATTTCTCTGATCATGGTGGAAGTGATGAACATATAGTTTTCGGAAGGCATGAGGAAGACTGTTTCGATATCCCTGTCAAGGTTCTGGTTGATCAGGGCCATCCGGAGCTCATAGTCGAAATCGGAGACGGCTCTTACTCCCCGAAGAATACATACCGCCTTCTCTTCCTGAACGAAATGGACAAGAAGGTTACCGAAGCCCTTGACGATGACCTGGGGTGAAGGATAAGGGATGACGGCACGAAGCAGGGAGATGCGCTCGTCGAGGGAAAAAAGGGGAGACTTTCTGGGGCTGTCGGCCACTCCGACGATGATTTCGTCAAATATGGCCAACCCGCGATGAAGCATGTCGAGATGACCGTTTGTCACCGGATCGAAGGTACCCGGATAAACCGCTCTGCGTATCATCGGGCTGCAGGAACGAGGAGGCTCACGCCACTTTCCCCATAAGTATGATGAGATAAAACTTGGTAACCCCGATCCAATAGGGATTCCCACGGAAGGGAATCTTTGCGATGGTATTCAAGAACCATTAGGGAATTAGAGTCCACTATATCACCGTCACAGAGAGCGTTCAAGAGCCTTGACCAATCAGGATAGTGGTAAGGGGGATCCATAAAAATAATGGAGGGCGGTTTCTTTGGCTTCACTCTTACCAAAAACCGGAGCACATCTTCCGAAAAAAAGGAGAACGCGTCCCGATGGTCAGGAATCTGCCTGGAAATCCATTGCGACAGTCCGGTCATCAGCAAGGGATTCCTGTCCAGAAACAGGACCTGTGAGGCCCCTCTTGAATAGGCTTCGAGACCGACCGCTCCGGAACCGGCGAAAAGGTCCCACACGAACGCTCCGCTCAAATCCTTCTGAAGGATGTTGAATATGGCCGAGCGAACTTTTTGTGTCGTTGGGCGCGCCTCTTTGGGATCGGGGTGGGGCAAGTTCCTTCCCTTTAATATGCCCGACTGGATCCGTATCATACTCTCCTCAAAAAAAAAGGAGGAGCACAGGCTCCCCCTTTTTTATTCGAACATCAATAACAAGCAGGATTTAGACGCCCAGAGCTTTTTTGGTCGCCTTGTCGAGCTTGCCGGTTGCTTTCAGCTTGTTGGCTTTCTGGAAAGCGGCAACGGCCTTGTGTGTTGCCGGACCAGGATAACCATCGGCCTTGATCTTGGCTCCCTTTGCAACGAGAGCCTTCTGAACCTTCATCCAAAAAGCCGAAGGAGCATGTTTCTTGGCAGCCTTCATAGCTTTCTTGGCTGGAGCTTTAGCTGGAGCTTTGGCAGCAGCCTTAGGAGCTGCATTGTCAGCAACCGCTCCCTGAACAGGAAGAAGAATAATTGCAGCAGACATGACTATGCCGGAAACAATGGCGCTGACTGAAGCCACAACTTTGGATTTTGATGATTTCATTGTTGCACTCACCTCCTTTTGCCGAGACATGAATTAACCGCTGGAAAAATCTGGCATTTTACCAGCGAACACGCCCCCTGGAAAGATACCCCATGAGGTCCGCGTTTCAGGAAAGAATTCTCTCTCCTTCCTTCGAGAGGTCCAGAATCGAGCCCCTGATTAAAGAGTCCCGTTCAGAAGTCCCTGAAGGACCGAAAAGATAAACATGACACACAGCCAAACCTTGTGATCCAAGAGGAATCACATGATCCACCGTGGTTTTGAGGAATAGTAACAATCTGCGAGCCATGTGTCAAGAAAAGTGACAGCTTCCTGCAGAATCGTAATGGATTGACAATTGTTTTGACAAAGGCGCACTCACTTGGTAATTATCCGCTCGCATGCTAGAATTAACTATTTCCGGAGCTTAAAGACATCAAGGGCTGGAAGTCTTCTATCACTCGTAGACATTGAGGGTTGATAAATGCCTTCATCCCGATATTCACCATCCGATATCGAAACACTTTTCCTGACGGCCGTCCGGGCCATCGATACGAATACCGACGCCAAATCCCTGGCCATTGTTCTTTCCAAAGAACTTTCCAGCGGCCAAAGCTTTGACTTCGTCCGCGTATCGATCAAACGACGGAACCAGGAGGAAAGATCCTGGACCGCCCTGTCAAAAGGGTTTCCGTACGGTACCCCCTCCCAGCGCTCTTCCCTGCAGGGGATCATCCGAAAGATTCAATACCATCCGGTCATTCTCTCCAAAGACTCCCCGAAACTTTCGGAATTTCCGCTGGTTGCCGATTATCTCGACAAGGAAAATCTCGCCTGGATTGGTATATTCCCTTTTTTTTCCATTGCGGATCCCAGTGCAAAGATCGGATCGATCACGTTGCTTCGAAAGTGCCCGGTGGTCAGGGAAGATGCCTTCGTTGCCAGAGTCGAAAAAGGCCTTTTTTGGCTTGCATCCTCAATTTCTGCACGGGAATCGGAGACCCGTTACGGAAATCTTATGGGTTTTTATTCGGCTCTCCACGAAATCAACCACTTGATTGCCCGTCATCCCAATCCCGATTCCCTTTATCACGAAGTGTGCCGGATCGCTGTCCTCTATGGCTCTCTCGAACTTGCCTGGATCGCCCTGATCGACAAGGAGACCGGAGAAGTCCATATCAAGAATGCCTTCGGCCCGGCAAAACACTACGTCGATTCCCTTTCCCTTTCGACAGATCCGGCCAATCCTCTGGGAAAAGGGCCAGCGGGAAAAGCCCTCCGGGAAGGCCAGGTGATTATCACCGAAATCGACACCGATCCAGCCTTTGCTCCATGGAGGAGCCGGGCTCTCCAGTTCAATCTGCATTCAAGCGCAAGCTTCCCGTTCAAGCGATCCGGGCACACCGAAGGACTGATGGGGGTTTATTCCCGCGACCCCCGCTACTTTTCTCCTCCGGTCATCGCCCTTCTCTCCCGCCTGGCGGAAGATATGGAGTTTTCCCTTTCGACCTACGACCTCTCCAGACACATCGAGAAACTTCAGAAAAATCTTCGGTCGTTATTGAAAATCACTGAGGAAATCTCCCAACGGCCGGACCCTGGAGCCCTTTTTCAGCGCATTGTCAGCATGATTGTCGATCATATCGGGGGAGCTTTTGCTGCGATAGTCGAAGTTTGCCCGGATGGACGGATCCACCTTTCGGCATACGCCGGGGCCTTCCTGAATATGGGAGAGACCTTGCCAAAATCGGTCGACATGGGGAAACCCGAAGGATTCGGGATCGTTGCCCGGACAATCAGAATGGCACGCCCTCTTGTGGTCGACAATTTTTCAACCGACCCGTCCTTCCTTCGATGGCGGGAAAAACTTAAAGAACAATCGATCGTTTCCGGAGCGGGGTTTCCGCTCAAATCCGACTCGGAAGTCGTCGGAGTCCTGGTCATCGGGTCATCCGAGCCCGGGTTTTTTTCAGAGGATATCGCCGATCTTTTTGAAAATATGGCCGAAAATATTTCTTTTGCCATCAAAGATTCCAAACGGAAAAAACAACTCGAATACCTTAGCCTTTTCGACGAGCTGACGACCCTGCCCAATCGCACCTCCTTTCGTGAAAGCCTGAACCGCTCATTCACGGAGGCAACAATGGACAGGAATGTTTTCGCGGTCGGCATCATCGACATCGACAACTTCAAGGAAATCAATGACTCGCTTGGCCATGTCGCCGGGGACCAGATCCTTCGGGAAATCGGGGCACGCTTCCGGACGATCGTCAGCTCCGAACATATTTTGGCCCGCATCGGGGGAGACGAGTTTGGGGTGATTCTGAGAAACAAGGTCGACCCCACAGATCTTCTCTATTTCTGGACGGCCCTCTCCGAAATCCTCAAAGAGCCCGTCAGGGTCTCCGGGTCGGAGACCGAATCTTTTTTCGTGACGACAAGCATGGGATTTTCCATTTTTTCCGGAGATGTCCAGTCCCCCGACGACCTTCTGAAGCAGGCCGACCAGGCCCTTTATTCGGCGAAGGACAGCGGCCGGAACACCTGGGGAATCTACACCCCGGAACTGAATGAACGGATTGACCGGACCGTTCGTATCCGTAGACAGTTCAAATTCGGGCTGGACAACCATCAGATGTGCTTTTACGTGCAACCGCAGGTGGACCTGAATTCAGGGCGCCATATCGGTTCCGAAGCCCTTCTCCGATGGACCGATCCTGCCTCGGGGGAGGTCCGGCTTCCGGGTTCTTTTCTTCCGGTCATAGAAAAGGACACCACCCTGGTGACCTTTCTTGGGCAGTGGGTTCTGGAAGAGGCTTACAGTCTGCTCAATAAGCCCGGGATGGAAAAAGACTGCCTTTCGATCAATATTGGAGCGCTTCACTTCCTTCATTCGGACTTCCTGTCTCATGTCGACTCGTTTCATAGAAGATATCCGGAAATCAGCCGTCGCATCACGATCGAAATCACGGAAGCGGTCGCACTCTCCCATCTTGGCATCTCGGCACGGAAAATCCGGGAGCTCTCCAGCCGGGGGATCAATGTGTCCCTTGATGATTTCGGGACCGGCTTCGGATCCCTTTCCTACCTCAGCAACCTGCCCGTGAACGAAATAAAAATTGACCAGTCCTTCATCCGCAACATGGCAACCCGGTCAACCGATTTTGCCATTGTGAGCGGAACAATGCTGACTGCGGCAATTCGAAAAATCAGGGTGGTTGCCGAAGGCTTGGAGAGTCTTTCGACAGGGGTCGATCTGCTAAGAATCGGATGCCATTACGCGCAGGGATACGGGATCGCCCGCCCTATGCCTGCATCGGAGCTTCCGGTCTGGAAAAAAACCTGGACTCCCCCGGATCTCTGGAAAAAAGCCATCCATTCCCATTTTCTTTATCGTGGAATCGATCTTCTGGCCGCACAAGTCGACGTCCGTGCTATGGAGGAGATTCTTCGAAGGGGTCTCGATACAGATGAAAAAATAAGGATGATGCAACATTCCTGGATCAATCTTCTTGACTGGATTCAACGGGAAGCCCGCCAATTCGAAAAATACGAGAGCTTCAAGAGTCTGTTCGAAAATGCAAAAGAAATGGATGCCCTGGTTCCTGACCACCCCATCGGTATGCTTGACAAGCTGCGAGAGATCGAGGACGACATCGCCTCTCTCATCAATGCGGTGGAAGAGGACTCGGATCAATGATCGCGGATGCGTCCGGATCGCCCCTTCTTCCTCACCAGAGGACCATAAAGAGCCTCTGGACACGTGAGGACGCCGGGGGCCCCTGGCATCGGGAAACATGGGCCGGGTTGCAGCCCATGACAAGGAATATGAAAACCTGGCCTTCTTAAAGCTTGAAGATTGATGTTGGGTGTCCACCCAGACAGCAGGTCCGATGGACAATGGGTCAAACTGGCTCAATCTTCAGGTTCACGTTCTGAGCCCTTCTTTTTTTTCGGAGATTCCTTTTGAAAATTTCATTGCCCTTTTCCGGTCAGAGAAAGATCCCGAAAGGCTTCCAGTCGACCTTTTCCCCACACGACCGCCTTGTCGAAATCCAATTCCAACGACGTTTCAATCAGTTCCCATGTCCTTCTGGCTGATGGACTCGATTCCATTTGTCCAAGGGATTGATGGATGCCTTCCAGCCGGGCATTGATCACCCGGGCGATTCTTTGCGCGTCGAGAGCCTTCGGATGCATCGACTCGATACAGGCCCAATCGAAAAGATCCCGGGGGTCAGGTAGGCTCCACGATAAACCAGCTTTTTCGCCAGAACTTCTTCAACCGGTTCGAGCAAGAAAAGACTTTTTCGGAAGATTCGGGGGCAAGTCCCGTAAGGGACATGCGAACGATAAAATCGATTTCTCCTTCAAAAAACTTCAATTTTAAAAAAGTTGCGTCCTCTTCATACCCCTGAACAAGATCTCCGACTTTATCGTTCAACCTCGGAGAAATGAGTCCAATCCATTGCGGATCGCGGATAAACAAATCGATATCCCGGCTGATTCTATGGCTCAACTCAAGCATCAGACGGGTTCCATCGCCCAGAAAGGGAGACAGTCGGCCGCTTTTGGCCGACGCGTCCGCATCGGACACAATGTAGGAGGCTCTTTTTTCGAGACTCTTCCATCCGCCCGACGCGAGCCAGCGGTCCATTCCGGTTTTACTGATCCGCGGCATGGGACCTCCGGTGATTAAAGAGTCACTTTTTCCCACTCGGGGGAACGCCCAAAGGGCATCCCTATGATTTCTTCGTAAAATTTCTGGACGTTTTCGACCGATGAGCCGCATTCGTAAACCGGTTTGAGAATGGAGGTCGGGGAATTTTCTTTAAAAAGGGAAGCGAGAATGTCCATTGCGGGAGACGCGATTCCGGCGAGACTCCCGTGTTTTAAGGCATCGTAGACATCCTGTTCCGAAACGATTCCTGGCTTGTAGGGAGCGCTCAAGTGAAACGCGATCATGGCCCCTGCGCTATCCATCGTCGCATGGTTTACCGATACAGCGTTGCTCATCGCAAACCTCCGGCTTTATTCTCTTAAACTATCTTGAATATCGTAGTCCCAGCACATTTTGACTCATAGATCGAAGCTGGCGGTGATCGGGAAGAAGACGAGGAAGATTGACAGGGATCTTGTCGAAGTCCTTGGTAGAGCGACCGGAAAGGCGAGAATCGCATAAGGACGAATTTTTCTGAGCTTTTGTGTAAAAGTAAATCCTTCTACCGGTATCATGAAGCGATCATAGAGAAACTTATTCCTGCAAATCCAAGAACCATAAAAAGAACTGGCGACACGATTCCCGGAAAATCGAGAAGGACTGGAAAGGTCGGAAGATTCGCTGAAAGCGGACTGCCCTTGTTTGGCCAACAGCGTTAACTCTGGCTCTCCTCCCTGCGGGTCCTCAGCCCCTGAGGCTCCTGTAAAGAAGAAAGATAACGATTCCAATGAAGGCCGGCAGAAGGAGAAAGACAATGAGATCCAGGTTGAGGCGGATTCGGTCGGCCACGGCGTCGACAACATTCTTTGGAGCTTCCAGCACGGCAAACCAGTTCTCCTGAGACAAACCGGTCAGATCGACAAGCAGGGACGATCCAAAAAGGACAGGCTTTCCGTCGACAGTCTTTACAAAGGGTCCGGATTTTCCCGATAGAAATCGTTCGAGAACCTGTTTTCGCCCGAGGTCCGAAATGTTTTTTCCGACCATCGTCCGGTCGGAGGCGGCCAAAACCGCTCCGCTTGAGGAGAGGAGGTAAGAGCGGCCCGGAGAGGAAGGGATTTTCGGAACAAGGATATACCGGTTCATCAGGGCAGAAAGATTCTGGAGTCCTACCAGGGCCCCCCCCTGCCCCGAGTCTGTTTTTCCTGTCCTGACCGCAACCAGAAGCAGGGTCATCGGCGTCCGGCCCCGGACGGAAATTGTCCTGATTCTGGCAGTTCCTCCTGTGACAAAAAGATCATGGGCCAGGGATCTGGCCGAATCGAGAAAGGGACCGATATCCCTTTGGTCCTGGGTCGCGAGGACCTGATCGTTCCGGTCGATCACCGCCATCCCGGAAAATCCGCTGAGCTCCCCGGACTGGATCGATTTGCCGATAGTCTCCCGCAGCGTATCCGGAGAAGGAGTGGACCCGGACCATGTCAGGCTTTCTGCCGTGGATGAAAGATCTCTCATGTTGCCGATGAGGACTCCTTCCATCGTCTGGGCCATCATCCGGGAGGAGGGCTGAAGGGGATTTCTGGTGATATAATAGGTTGCCGCCACCGTCCGATAGTAGAACACCAGAAGAACGAGGGCCGGAACGCCTGCGATCAGGACAAAGATGAAGCCAAGGTACCATTTCCAGCCTTCCCGGGAAGCGGGCCGGCGTCCGGTGTTCGGAGAAGAATCCGTTTCCTGTAGTGGTTTCGACGGGTTTTCATCCATGAAAGACCCTCCATGATTGAGGGGAAGCGCTTACCATTGTTCTTTTCGGACGGCCTCGTCGGGGAATCCCTGTTGCCTGAAAAATTCCACCGTTCCGGTCACCATCTCCGGATGCCCGCAGATATAAACCACCTGTCCCGAATACCCTGAAAAAAGGCTCGGCAGTATATCCGGCACCCGCCCCGAAAGCCCTTTCCAGTCCGGATCGGGTCGGGAATGCGCCGTAACAAGCGAAAAGCCCGGGACCGATGCCGCGTAGCCGGAAAGCTCTTTTTCAAATATGAAGTCGACGGATTTTCGAAATCCGTAGACAAGCATGATTTCGGGGGCGGGAGGATCGAGAAGAAGCGTCCGAATCATCCCCCGCAGGGGGGCGATCCCGCTTCCGGCGCCGACGAAGATATGGGGCCGGACCTCCTTTTCCACCAGAGTAAAGGCGGACCCATAGGGCCCTTCGACAAGAACGGTATCGCCGACCGCACATTCGTGGATCCGGTTTGAAAAATACCCTCCCTCCCCTACTTTTGTGATCGTCAGTTCAAGGTACCCACTCTGAAGATCGAGGGGAGAGGACGAGATGGAATAAGCTCTCCGGACGGGGCGATCCTTGTCGTTTTTAAAGTCGGGAATGGAGGCCATCGCAAACTGGCCGGCCTTGAAGGAGAAGCCCGCTTCTGAAGGCAGGGAGAGCCTGAAGGTTGCGACTCTCGGTGTTTCTGGAATGATCAATTCGACATGAGTCTCTATCACGGGGCGTTTTGCCATACTTCATTATCCTTCGTTGGTAAAATCGGAGTCAAACGTCAAGTTCATGATCCGAGCTTCAGGTGGAATCCCTTGATGCGCGCTCTGGAAAGAACCCTGGCATAGACAAAGAGGGCCAAGGCCCCATACAGGGCATCGAGAAAAAAGGCCATGCCCAGATCCCCAAGGGACAGCGTGCCATGAGTCAGGAGATGTCGCATCCCCTCGAAGATGTAGGAGGCTGGGACTCCTTTCGAGATTGTCGCGGCAACGGACGGCAACACCGAAACCGGGTTGAAAACAGCACTGAAGGGCTGGAAGAGAAAGATGACCCCCCATGCGAGGACTTCGGCTTCCTGGCCAAAACGGAGGATAATGGCCGTTGTCATGATGCCCAGAGACCATCCCATCATCAGGAGTGCCAGGACGAAAAAGAGGAGATTGATCCCGATCGAGAATATCTTGAAGGAAAAAAGGAAGTAAGCCAGAATGGCGGCCACCGACGAGGAGAGGAACACCTTGACGAGACTCGATATTATGGCTCCGGCAACGATATGCAGCGGGGTTATGGGCGCGATAAAGAGGTGGATCAGGTTGCGTGACCAGATCTCTTCTAGGAACATCACGGAGATTCCCTGTTGGGCCCGGTACAGAAGGTCCCACAGAAGAAGGGCTCCGAGAAGGGAGGTCACAGCGGACGGCATGAATGAGGGAATTTTTTTCAGGTAGAGGGTCAGAAAGCCCCATACCAGGAGATCCAGCAACGGCCAGTAAAAGATTTCCATCCACCGTGGAACGGATCGTCTGTACAGGACGATTTGCCGGAAAAGAATCCCGGCAACGGGACGCCATGCAAACAGGGGAACAGGAGGGGACGGGGAACGATCAGACATGTTCTTCCAGCCCGACATTGACCATTTGCATGAAAAGAGCCTCAAGGTCATCTGTCCTGAAGCGGTCCATCAAGTCGGCCACTCTTCCCTCCGCCACGAGCTTCCCCCGGTTCATCAGGTAGAGACGGTCGGAGAAGCGTTCCACTTCTCTCATGTTGTGGGAGGTATAGAGAAGGGTCATCCCCCTTTCCCGGACCTTCCCCTGAAGATAGGTTCGCAACTGGGACGACACCTCCGGGTCCAGGGTCGCGGTGGGCTCGTCCAGAAAAAGGATCTCGGGATCGTTGATGAGCGCCTTGGCGATGCCCATGCGCGCGATCTGTCCGGTCGACAGCCGTCCGACCCGGACATTCTGAACCCCCTCGAGATTCATTTCTGACAAAAGGAGGTCGACTTTGTCCCGAATGTTTCTCTGGTTGTAGATCAGGGCATAGGCCAGGAGATTTTCCCGGACCGTGAGAGAATAAGGAAGACTCAGATCAGTGGAGGCATAATTGATCCGGTGGGCGACACGTCTTCTGTTGCGGACCATATCGATCCCGAACAGCCGGATGAACCCCGAATCGGGAACAAGAAGCCCCAGCATCATCTGGATCAGGGTCGACTTTCCCGCCCCGTTCGGTCCAACGATCGACACGATCTCTCCGGAACGAAGCGCGAGAGAGACCCCGTCGACAGCCCATGCTCCTTCTTCGGCATAACGCTTTCTGACCGACTCGACAGTGAGGACCGTTTTCCCTGTTTCCGTCGTCATGAAGAATGGGCCGATATCTTCAGGTTTGAAAAATGGACCAGATACCGGTCTCCCTTGATTCCCCGGACACCTACCAGTCCGATATAGATGTCGAAGACCGAGGTCGTCGGCATTCTTGAAAAATGAATGGAAAAGGTCCCCGGAAGTCCTTTTTTGAATACCGTCCCGGACGAGAGAGCGGCGGTTCCTTCTCCCGAATTGCGATTCGAATCGACCCACCGGGGAGTCCCCGCTACCGCGAAGGACAGGCCGTTCTCATCGGACCCGTCTGTTTTGGCGAGAACTGTGAAGGTCGCATCAAATCCTGTCATCGCCTTCGACAAGGTTCCTGCCGAGAGCCGGAAATCCGGTTTTTCAAAAGTGTCGACCGTTTTCCCCGACCCCGACGGCAAAAAGGTGTTGGGGGGAACTGGCAGGGGGACATGCCGGATCGTCTGTCCAGCCTGATCGAGTTCATGGTGATTCGGCAGGGAGAGGTAGAAAAACACCGTATATAGCACCGCACCCACCATGACCAGGATCGATCCCCCTCCCAGAATAAGAAAAGTTTTGGGAATCTTGATTTTCGAATCGGAAGATTTCTCTTTCGGCGCGCCGGTATTCTCTAGGTTCTTCTCTTCCATGACAACTCCATTTTTAACATGCGGGGGTCCGTCTGTTCGACAATTTCAGAATCTCCACATAATACCAGCAACAAGGGGCGTAATGGTCAGGATATTTCCCTCAAGATCGATAAGAGTCGGGTCGACCTCTCCGAAGACTCCCCAGGGATATTCGGGAATCTTAAGGCTCACACCGGCTCCGAGATCCAGAAGAACCCCATACGGATGCCCCGTCAAGGAGCCCATGTTCGAGACGGAAAAATCCACACCTCCCGCATCGACCCTCAGGTAGGGCGCAAAGACCCTCCGGAGCCCCCACCTTTCCGGAAGAACCTCGGGAACATCCAAGGCGATGCCTGTCCTTATGATAAACCCCGTGATGCTGGCCGATCCAGGGATGGGGGGGGTCGGACTCGGGGTGACCGAAGAAAAAAGAGAGGAACTGCTCGAAGAGATCGACGGCGCCAGGGTTGGACCCGGCGTCATCTGAAAATAGGAGAAATCTCCGAGCCATCGCAGGTGAGTTCTCCATTCGTTTCCGGATGCCTTTCCCTGGCCTGTTTCGGGAACGAACAGCCGGTAGGAAATCTCTCCGCCCGCCCCGAATGCCTGGTCGAGAAATCTGGACAATCCGCCCCCAGGAAGAATGTAGTAGGAAAAGGTCGGTGCGACAGACCATCTCTGGTCCGTCCCGAGAGCCCGTTCATCAATTGGAGGAAGGCCCGGAGAGGTGGGAGAAGGAACCGGCGACCCTTCCGGACTGTCCGCATGGACGCGTGACTGGCCAAGGAATACGCAGGCGGCAGAGAGCAATATCCAGAGAAGCAATCTCACCGGGGCAACAATCCTTTCATGGGAGATCCTTGGGAGGAAGTCTGTGAGTCACCGGATCGAGATTGATTCCCAAATCGTGTTTTAGCTGAGCGACTGCGATTCCCAAGTTCGACTGGTCCCGAACGAGGTCGGCCCGGGCCTGTGCCAAATCCCTTTCAGATTGAGTGACGGCGACCGAGGTTCCTGTCCCGACACGAAACTGGTTCTCCACCAGATAGACGTTCTGTTCGGCCTGGCGGACCAGGACACGATCGGCGTCCACCTTCTCCCGAGAGGTCTCAATATTGTAGAGATCGCTCTTTACCTGCACGATCGCCGTCTGTCGCAGGTCCTCTCTCTGAAAAAGAACCTGCTTCAGCTGGGCCCGTGCCTGTTCGGTCTGCTTTACAAACTGGAATCCATTGAAAATCGGCACGGTCAATGTCGTTCCGATCGACCAGTTGTATACCAGCGGAAAGAATTCGCTGTCCAGGCTGTAGGCCCCGACAGTCTGGACCGTCGGAAAAAACTGGGCCTGGTTGAATTTGACCACCTGCTTCTGGGCAAGGGCCTGCTGGGTCAGCTTCTGGAGATCCGGACGATTGTGCAGCGCGACCGCAACGGCACCTTCCTGGGACATTCCGGGAATCGGAAGACCGGATAGGGGAACGACCCGGTAAGGGCTGTTGGAAACGACCCCCATGGCCCGGTCAAGGGCGAGCCTGTCAATGCGGAACTGGTTCCTGTCGGTCACCTTCGTCAATCCGGCATTGGACAGGTTCACCTCTGCATTGAGGACGTCATAGGATGTCGCCACTCCATCGCGATACCGAATTTTTGCCACATCTCTCTGGAGCTTGTAGTCCTCGATCGTGAGGTCGTCCACATGGAGCAATTTTTGGTCCTTCAATACCAGAAAGAACGATTTTTCGACATTGAGCACGGTATCCTGCATCGTTTTCAGGTACTCGCTCCGGCTGGCCTTGTAGAGGTGCCGGTTCTGACGAACCTGGGAACGCCTGCGTCCGAAGGAGAAAATCGTCTCCGAGAGGGTGAGCTGGGCCTGGTAGAAATCGAAGGATACCGGAGATTCGGGAATCGTGAACGGAAACCCGGGCTGGGGCCCGAAATTTCCCGTTTCCCTGGTATAGGTCGTCGTGCCGGAAAGTGTCGGGTAGTACTGGCTTTGGGCAATGCCGATCCCCGCCTTGGAAGCATTGACGCCGGCCTGTGCCGCTCCCAGTCCGGGATAGGTCCTCAAGGCAATTTCGAGAGCCTCCCGAAGGGTCAGGTGATAAGGTCTGATCGAGCCTCCCGGGAGAACTATCTGTGATTTATTATCCGGGGCAATCGGGGTTGATCCAGCCATGGCCATGGAAAAATCATAATTAAAAACAGATAGTATTAAAAGTGATCGGAGAATATACGGCGAGAAAAAAGGCGACAAAGTCTCTCCAGTAATAGGCTTGATCAAAAAAAGGTATTTATTAAAAAAAAATTGATATTGAATTCTGATCCATAAAAAACTTATACTCAAGAAAATGTTTTTTTGTTATCTCACCAGAAATCCCAGTCTCGACACCCATCGATGTCGGCAATCTTTGGAAGGATGCTTCATGACTCTGTCCCAGATCCATACTTTTCTTGTAGTAAGCGAATCCCTGAATTTTACCAAGGCGTCAAAAAGCCTGTCCGTCACGCAACCTGCAGTCAGCACGCAAATCCAGCTCCTCGAGAAAGAACTGGGTATCAGCCTTTTCAACCGGCTCGGACGCCGCGTCTATCTGAGTCAGGCAGGATTCCTTTTTCGAGAGCTTGCGCTTGAAATCATATCACGGGTGGACAGGTCGCAGACACTGATTCATTCCTTCAGCCCGCTCTCCAAAACCGATACACTGCGCCTTGGAACAGGGTTCGGGGTTCGTCCGGACAGGGAAAAGTACCTGCAACACTATCTTCACGGGACCTTCCAGAAACGCGTTCCGACCAAGGCCTTTCAGGCGGGGGAACACCTCCTCATCGAGGAACTTGAAAAGAACCTTGTGGATATCGTCATGTTTTACCGGCTGGACAAGACCCCTCACCCGTTCTCCCATATTCCCGGGATTCAGGAAATTGTGGTGGAAAAAACAAACACGCTCGTTCTGGGTTCCCCTGGCCTTCCCAAAGACAAATGGCAACGGAGCCTCCATCTTCTGGAATCCTTTCCCCTGCTTCTCCCTCCGAAAACAACACTTTTGAGAACGGAACTGGACCAGAAAATCGCCTCCCTGAAGCTCAACACCAAACCGGGAATCGAAACATCCGATGTCGATTTTATCCGGAAAGCCTTGCTCTCGGGATTTGGCGTGGGGATTTTCCCGGCAAGCCTCTTCAAGTCGGAAATAGAAAGCGGAGAACTTCTGGGAATGTCCCTCAACGAAGTCTCCTACCCCTGCTCCCTCTGCGCCTATGGTCGGGATACGGAGAACGCCCACACCCTGTCGGTGATCCATGTCGCCCTTCAGATCCTGGGATCAGGATGGACAGACGACTGGACCACTGAAAAGAAGTAGGTCGGGATCCCCTCCCTTCTTCACCGGGGTGGGTCTGTCCGGACCTCCTCCCACTCTCCGGGGGAGGGAAAAGGGACGCCCCGGCGGGTCTTTCCTTCTCTCCAGTGGTGCAGAGTGTAGTAGAGAAGCGGGATCAGGACCAGGGTGAAGACGGTGGCAAAGGAGAGCCCCCCGATGACCGCCCGGCCCAGCGGAATACTGTTCGAACTCCCGACTTCGAGACCGATCGCCATGGGAAGGAGTCCGGTCACCGTTGCGATCGATGTCATGAGAACCGGTCTTAACCGGGTCTTGCCCCCCAACACCACTGCCTCTTCAAGCGACATTCCCCGGTCACGCACCAGTTTGTTGGTGTAATCCACAAGCAGGACTCCGTTGCTGACAGCGATGCCCCCGGTCACGATCACTCCCATGAACGCGATGGAAGAGAAGCTGGTTCCCGTCAGAAAAAACATCCAGATAACGCCGATCAGACCCAGAGGGACGGTAAACATGATGATGACCGGATCCCACAGGGAGCGAAACTGGATGGATAGCACCATATAGACAAGAAAAAGGGAGGACAGCAAGGCCAGAAACAGGGAGAGGAAGGTTCCCTTCTGTTCGGCAATCTGACCGGCAAGATTGATCGAAAACCCTTTTGGAACCGCCGTTTTCTGGATCAGGGATTTCAGATCCCTGGCAATATCCCCCAGAGGCCTTCCCACCGGATTGGCCGTTATGGTGATCAGTCGGGTCATGTACTTCCGGTCGACCTCGTTCGGCGATGTTCCCTTTTCGATGGTAGCGATATTTCTGAGAAGAATCGGATTTCCGTTCTGGTTGGTCAGGAAAACATTTTTCAGATCTTCGAGTGAATGGCGAAACGGCTCGTCGAACTGGACAATGATGTTGTATTCGTTTCCTGTTTCGGGATCGGTATAGACCGACGGGTTGTTTTCATTTCCGACAAAGCTCCACAAGACCGTCGACGCGATATCCGAGACGGAAAGTCCGACCATACGGGCCTTGACCCTGTCAATCTTGACATTGTAGTTGGGATAGTGAAAGTCATTTGGGAGAACCTGTATGTCCCCGATTCCCGGAATTTTCGCCATCCCTCTCGATATTCGGTAGGCAAAATCCTCCCCGGTCTTCAGATCGTATCCATAGATTTCGAGATTGATGATCCCCTGATAGCCAAAATTGATGATTCTCTCTATCAGCCCTCCGGGCATGAAGTAGAGTCCGACTCCGGGAAACTTTCCGGCAACAGCCCGGCGGACCCGCTCCATCGCCTGGTCCGATGTTTCGGAACGTTTGTCCGGATCGACGAGATTCACCTGGACAAACCCCGTGTCGGGTCCCGTGTTGTTCGTAAAAACGGAAGCCGCTCCATTTGTCCCGCGTCCCGCGGAGCTCCTGAGACCAACATTGGACGCGATCAACCGGATTTCGCTGGCCGGAAGAACCTGCCTGATCAGATTTTCAATCTCCCTGGCGGTTTCAGTCGTCACCTCGATCCTTGTCCCGGGGGCTTCCTGGAGATTGACTGTGAACTGGCTTTCATCGGGAGCGGGGAAAAATTCTGTACCGATCCCCTTCACAAGGGGAAGGGAAAGAAAAAAGAGAACGGAAATAAGAATATAAACTTTTTTCCTGTGGTGAAGGGAATAAGAAAGAATCCGTTCGTAGAAGACTTCTGTCCGTCGGAACATCCGGAGCAGAAAATTCTCTTTCCGTTCTGTCCCCCCTTCCACCCTGAGAAAACGGTAGCACAGAAGCGGGGTCACCGTTCTCGAAACGAAGAACGAGGCAAACAGGGCGAAGGTGATAGTCAGGGCCATCGGGGTAAAAAGCAACCGGCCAATTCCCTCCATGAAGAGGATCGGGAGAAAGACGATCACGGTCGTGATCGTAGACGCGAGGATTGGCATGGCGACCTCCCGGGCCGCTGTCAGAAGGGCGACGGGCCGGGTTTCCTCATTGATCGAAAAATGCCGGTAGATGTTCTCCAGCTCGACGATGGAATCGTCCACGAGCCGGCCGATGCCCAGTGCCAGACCTCCGAAGGTAAAGATATTGAGTGTTTCGTGGGTGAAGTACAAAAAGATCAGGGCCACCAGAGCCGAAAGCGGAATGGCTACCCCGATGATGAAGGTCGCTCTCAGGCTTGCCAGAAAAAGGAGGATGACGATGACGGCAAGAATGGCTCCCTGGACCGACTCATGGTAGAGGCCCTTGATCGATTGGCGGATGTAGGTCGACTGGTCGAAAAAGGTGTCGAGGTGAACCCCCTGCGGAATTCCCCTCAGGTGAGGAATGGCATTGCGGATCGAATCGACCACCTTGACCGTATTGGAACCCGGTTGCTTGTTGACCGCCAGGTAGACGGCATTTTCCCCGTTTACCCGAACAAGGTTGGTCTGGGTTTCCGCCGAATCGCTGACTTTCGCAAAATCCTTGACAAAAACCGGAACGGTCCGGCCATCCGCCATCGCCTGGGTCGTCACCGGAATATTCCGGAGAACATCGACAAGGTCGTGGGTGATCTGGTTGTTGGTAAAAAGGTTGTAGTCCTTTCTCCCCACCTTGATGTCGCCGGAAGGAAGGATCAGGTTCGCCTGATTGATGGCGGTCACCACGGAGATCATGGAGATGTTGCGGGCAAGCAGCTCTCTCGGGTTGACATTGATATTGATCTGCCGGACCTTGCCTCCGTTGACCGTGGCCTGGGAGATATTGGGAAGCTGTTCCAGCTGGGGCTCGATCGTATTGTAGGCCAGATCGTACAACTGGATCTGGTTCATCTCCGGGTCGGAAACGGTCAGGGATACGACTGGAATATTGGCAATATCGAACTTCAGAATGAAGGGCTGCTGTATTCCCGGAGGAAGCTGGTTCTGGATCTGGGAAATTTTCTGGACGGCCTGGACAAGTCCGCCGTTGAGGTCCTTTCCCCAGTTGAACCAAACTTGAATGGAGGAAACCCCCATGCGGGACTGGGACTGAATATGGCTGACGTCATCGATCGTTGCCAATGTTTTTTCGAGGGGATAAGTGACGCTTCGCTCGACATCGATGGGGGAGGCTCCCGGATAGAGCGTCCCCACGATGAGCACCGGAACGGCCAGATTGGGGAACAGATCGATCGGAAGCCGGCTGATCGATTGCGATCCCATCATCAACAGGAGCAAGGAGGTCATGAAGATCGCGATGGGATTTTTTAGCGCAAGTCGGGTCAACCACATCGAAGGGGGGGCCTTTCCCTAAAAAGGTCCAATCACTTCGAGTCCGGACCGTTCAACAACGTTGTCTGAACATGGTCGCCGTCTTCAAGATGCTCCTGGCCCGCAACGACGACCTGATCGCCCGGGGAGAGACCGGAGGTTATTTCTGCATGTCTGCGCCCGATGATTCCGATCGTCACAAGCCGTTTGCGGGCAATTCCGCTGTCGACGACATAGAGATAGGTTTTTTTCTGCCGGGTAATGAATGCCCGTTTCGGAACAAGGGGAACATCCCGATGGGTGTCCAGATGCAAGGTCACCTTCGCGAACATCCCCGGTTTTAAAATTTCTTTCGGGTTCGGCATGTCGATTTCGATCGCAAGGGTTCTTGTCTGGGTATCGAGGGAGGGATTCATGCGCGTGACCTTGCCGGGAAAGACCTCCCCCGGGTAGGCATCGACCATGACGTTGATCGGAAGCCCGACCTGAATGTAGCGGATATCCCGTTCCGGAATGTTGACGACGATCTTGACGATGTGGGTGTCGACCACGGTAAAGAGAGGGTTCGAATTGGCAGACAAGGCGGCGGTAGTTGCAGGAATAGTCGCTCCCGGATCGACCATCCTGTTGAAGATGTATCCGTTGAAAGGAGCCACAATATTGGCATAGGAGAGCATCTTTTTTGAATAGTCGACCGACGCCTGCGCCTGTCGGCATTGCGAATCGGCCAGGTCGTAGGCATCCTTCGAAACAAGATTCTTCGCCAGAAGGGTCTTGTATCGCCTGGCATTAAGACAGACATAATCCCGATTGGCTTCGGCCTGGTGAAACTGGGCAAGAAGAGTCGTATCGTTGATATGAGCCAATACCTGCCCTTTCTTGACGTGATATCCCCGACGAACGTTGATCTCGTCGAGATATCCGCTCACCTGGGAATAGATGGCCGCCTGATTGATGGGCTGGATATCGGCGGTCAGGGTGATGACCTCCGAGATGTCTCCCCGGTGGAGGGGCATCACCCCGACCACCTGGGATGCGGAAATTTTTCCGTGCAATCCTGTGGTCCTGACTGGACGATGCACAAAGCGCACAGCGACGATCACCAGCAGAACAACAGCTCCCGCTATCACGGCTAACCGGGTCCCTCGTCGATTCACTTTCCAAGCTCCTTTCTGTTGCTGCGCCTCTTGACTTCGAGCAAGGGATCCATCCCTGCATCCCTGATCAAGGTTGCCCGGGCAATTTTATACCCATAGACTGCCTGCACCACCTGGGCCCTGGCAGCCGCAAGGTCGGCCTCGGCCTGAGTCAGCGCGACAGCGCTTCCGACACCGACCTGATATTGACCCGATGCCAGGCGAAGACTTTCCTTCGCCTGGCGCAGGAGGTCCTGGGTCGTCTCAATTCGTTCCATCGCCGTGTTGAGGTTGAAAATATCCTGCTGAATCGCCGCCCGGATGTTGACCCGAAGATTTTCTTCGGCATCCCGCGCGGCCAATGTCGTTTTTTGGGCCTGGCGCTCCTGATGGACGGTGAGAAAGCCCGAAAAAATGGGAACGGAAATGGTCGCCCCGGCGGACCAGTTGTAAGTCAGGGGAAAAAACATGCTGGCGTAGGTATATCCGCCCGTCATTCCGATGGAAGGCATATAGGTGCTTTCGTAATAGCGTTCATTCTGAAGGTCGGCCAGTTTCTGGTTCACGGCCGAAGAGAGGTCGGGGCGGTTTTTCATGGCTTGCTGGATGATCTTTACCGTATCCGCTGAAAATGCCTGATAGGAAAGGGGTGTGTCGACGAGATACTGGACCTCGGTTTCGATTCCCATCGCATTGTTCAGGGCCACACGAGCCGTGGAGACGTTGTTTTTTGCAGTGATCAGGTTCAGCTTTGCGTTGGAAAGATTGACCCGGGCATTCAGGACATCGAATTTCGCTGCCATACCGACCTGGAATTCGGCTTGTGCCACCTGGAGCTGGGCCTTGTAGTCCTCCTCCGTTTTCTTTGCCGCATCGACAAGGAGAAGATCCTGAGCCAGGGTATCGTAGGCCGTTTCCACACCGGACAGGAGATTGATCAGCGTCCAGCGGGCCTGGTCCTGAGATGATTTATAGGCATATTTGGCCTGGCGGACCTGGGTGATGCGCTGTCCGAAGGTAAAAATGGTCTGGGTCAGATTGAAGGAAGCCTGATAGAAGTTGTAGGCATTGTTGCTGTTGGGAGGAAGATTGATGTAGAAGGACTGGGGGATTCCCGGAGAGATCACGAAGTTTCCCGTTTCATAATTGTACCCTGCTCCCGCCGAGAGATGGGGGAGATAGTTGGACTTGGCCTCGCCGATCACCTCCCGGTTGGCCTGAGCCGTATGAATCGCCTGGTTATACTGGGGATGATGGGCGATGGTGATTTCCATCGCCTGCTGCAAGGAAAGGTGATTCGGTATCTGAATATCGTGATCCTTCGAGGGGGTGAGGAGCGGGAGTGCCAAGCGGATACTTCCGGAGTCTTTGGCGCGGGCCATTCCCGGAGTGACAAGGAAGGCGAGGCACAACACGATGACCGTCATCCGGAGGAAAAAAAGACAGAAGGCCCCCCCCGCAAGCGGAAATAGTTGTTGGATTCTGCCGTATCGGTCCGTCTTCTCCATGCGTTCCTGAATCTCCGTCTTCCAGAAAAGCCGTCTCAGAAATAAAAGGTGGTCCCTGCCAGAACGGGAATAACAGTGATGATTTGGGGGCCCATGAAAAACCATTGTGAACGAATTTCCCCGAAAAATGCCATTGGAAGGGCGCGAGGACGGCCTTCGATTCCAATTCCGGTGTCGGCCAATACCCCATCCGGATGGCCGGTTTGCGGGCCTGCATCACTGATGCTTGCAAAGACCCCTCCCATGTCGGCCCGGATGTAGGGGAACCAGGGCTGATAGCGGATCATCTGGGGAATCCATCGGGTCAGTTCCAGCTGCCCTCCCAGATAGGCCTGGAAATACTGATTGGAGGGTCCCCCGGAAATCGGCGAGGAATGAAGCGGTGGAGCGATATGGGGAGTATTCGCAAGATAGCCGAATCCTCCGAGGATCCGGACCCCCTGGGAGAGACCGTAGGACAGTTCCCCGTTCCCGCCGATCCCGTCCTCGAAGAGACGCACGGGAGCGGGAGTCTGCAGGATATTATACTGTAGCATGATCGAAAGACCGAACTTCCCGGTCTCGGAGGCATAGGGTTCCGAGACCCCGTCCTCCTTCCCGGATGGAAGGGAGGAGGAAGCCGGAGGGGCAGAATCGGCTCCATAGGCCCTCCGGAAATCACCGGAAAGGGGCAGGAGAAAAAAAAGGCCGAGGCAAATCCCCCGGGCAAGGAAACGCGTGAAAGGATGAAGTAAATCAGGCCGCCTCATCGAAGAGGATCCTTCATGCACGAACATCCCCTTTTTCCCCAGAATTATCGTACATTTTTCGCCTTTCTCACGGCCATTCTCCCTGACCGGGGCGGCCCGGCATGCCGCCAGTCTCGGCGGGCCGGCGATCCTGTTGACTGATTGACCAATTAACCCATGAATCTATCATCACCAGTCAGCCCTCGTCAATTGCAGTCACCGGACACGAGGCTTAAATCCTTGCTCAAGGGGGCAGCAGAATGAGGCCGGAGCGGAGGAGGCGTCCGTGTTTTTGACCTTATCCGGCTCATCTGTCATAATGAAGAACGCTCAGCTTCATAAAGGTCAGGGAGTTTCAGGGCTCATCCTTTGATCCTGCCGTGAATCCGGGTTGTCTGTCGGATCTGTCCGGCCGTTTGTCCCTTGAGGCAAAAAGAGGTGGGTATCGGAACCGGAGGGCTTGGCCTGTCCCGCTCCGTCTCCTTTATTCCCGTGTTCATTGTGCGTTTCGGGAATTAGGCGCCATTTCCGTACAGATCACCGCCAGCGTATCAAATGGAGACGTGTGACCACTACCAAAGGCCGTCATGATACCGCTTCAATTCCCGAATCGCCATGCCATTGCAACGATTCACCAGAACCGGCCACAGTCAAAGACCGAAGCCACTGACAATGCACACTGACCCGGGATCCTCCATGCCATCTTATCGTGTCGGCATCATCCGCTTTCCTGGCACCAACTGTGACATCGATACCTGGGAAGCCCTCACCCTGGTCCCCGACCTCGCCCCGGTCTGGGTCTCCCACCGGGAAAACAACGACCCGGACCTTTCGGCTCTCATTCTTCCCGGGGGGTTTTCCTATGGGGATTATCTAAGAACAGGGTCCATCGCCGCCCAGTCTCCGGTCATGAACCTCGTGACCGACTATGCCAGAAGGGGGAAACCGGTTCTGGGCATCTGCAACGGATTCCAGATCCTTTCCGAAGCCGGACTTCTACCGGGCGTCCTTCTGACCAACAATTCCCGGACCTTTCTCTGTCAGGAAGAAGGACTCGTGGTCGACAGGACGGACACTCCCTTTACCGGTCTTTTTGCTCCCGGATCCCGGATTGCCCTTCCCATCGCCCATCAGGAGGGACGCTTTTTCCTCGATCCCGACCAGCTCCAGGAAATCGAGCGCAGCGGGCAGGTTCTTGTCCGCTACAGCAAAAATCCCAACGGCTCCGTTCATGATATCGCGGGGGTCACCAATTCCGCGGGTAATGTTGCGGGCCTGATGCCCCATCCCGAACGCAGAACCCGAGCCGGACTGTCGGCTCCGTACGGGTTTCCATTTTTTCAATCGCTCGCCCTCTGGTTGAGCAAGCATTTATCCGACAAAGAAAATCCAACCCACTGAATTCTATTCCCTGAAGAGAGCGAATGACTGATCAGCCAATCTCCCGATTCAAGATTCCGGCGCATGAGATGGAGCGCATACGGACACTGCTCGGCCGCGAACCGAACATAACCGAGGAAGCGGTCTTTTCTGCCTTGTGGAGCGAACACTGCAGCTACAAGTCGAGCCGGGTCCATTTAAGGAATTTCTCTTCAAAAGGGCCGAGAGTTCTCATGGGACCGGGAGAAAATGCCGGTGTCGTCCGTGTCACGGAAAAAACGGGCATCGCCTTCAAGATGGAAAGCCATAACCATCCGAGTTACATCGAACCTTTTCAGGGAGCGGCCACGGGAGTCGGAGGCATCCTGCGAGATATCTTCGCCATGGGTGCCCGACCGGTCGCCCTGACCAACAGCCTGGTTTTTGGCTCTCTCCGGCAGCCCCGCCAGCTAACCCTCTTCAGACGGGTCGTGGCCGGTATCTCCGCCTACGGGAACTCCATAGGGGTTCCGACAATCGGAGGGGAGGTCTGGTTCGACGAGCGTTATTCCAAAAACATTCTGGTCAACGCCTTCGCTCTGGGTCTCGTGGCCGAAGACGGGATCATGAGTGCCATTCCTCCGAAAAAAAACCTTGTCGCCGTCTATGTCGGCAACAAGACCGGCCGGGACGGCGTTTCTGGCGCCGCCATGGCCTCCCGCAGCTTTTCCGGAGAAGACTCGGACCTGAGACCGCAGGTCCAGGTCGCCGATCCCTTTGTGGGAAAGAAGGTGATGGAAGCTACCCTCCTGATCATCCGTGAAAAACTTTCCGCGGCCATTCAGGATATGGGAGCCGCCGGACTGACCAGCTCCTCGGTGGAAATGGCCTCCAAGGCCGGCATGGGAATCGAGATCGATGTGGCCCGGGTTCCCCTCCGGGATTTCACCATGGAACCGTGGGAAATTCTTCTTTCCGAATCGCAGGAAAGGATGCTCCTTCTTGTGGAGGAACGTCATGTCGACAAAATTCTCGCGATCGCCGATGAGCATCAGGTCGCCGCAGGCATCATCGGAAACACCATTCCCGAACCGGTCTTCAGGGTCAGGAAAGGCCCGGAACATTATGCTGAAATTCCCGTGGCCTATCTGACCGATGAGGCGCCCCTTTACGAACGGCCGACGGAAGAGCGAGGCTCTTTTCGTTCTTCAGGCTCCAACGCCCCTTCTCTGGCCGGAAGCCATTCCATCACCGAACTTTTCCACCTGTTGCTCGAGCACCCCAACGGGGCTTCGACCGAGTGGATCTCGCGCCAGTTCGACTTTGAGGTCGGAACGAGGACGATTCTTCCGCCGGGCCACGATGTCGCCGTCGTCGACCTCAAGGAAGACGACCACGCGGTCGCCATTGCGATGGCCGGAACCTCCCATCCCCTTTCGAAAGACCCCGAAAAGGGAGCCATGCTGCTCGTTGCAAAATGTGTCTCGGACCTCGCAGCGATCGGCGCCTATCCGGTCGGACTCACCGACTGCCTCAATTTCGGCAATCCCGAACGACCGGCCACCATGTCGGATTTTGTCCTGGCCGTCAATGGAATTGCCAAGGCGTGCAAAAGGCTTCAGATTCCCGTGGTCTCCGGAAACGTGAGCTTTTACAACGAGACGGATGGCCTCTCGATTCCACCAACCCCGATCCTTGCCACCTGCGGGGTCCTTGCCGACAAACGGACACTGGTCCCGGGCCGTACGGATCTTTCGGGACTCACACTGGCTCTCGTCGGATCATCCAGGGATCTCGCCCTTGGAGGCTCCTATCTCGACTGGATCCTGGCGCTCCCGGAGTCATCGGAGCCGGTTCCGGACGTTGACTGGAATACCCTTGAACGCCTGCAGCCATTCATGAGCGCGCTCGCCTTCGACCGAAGGCTTGTGGCCACCCGTTCGGTCGGAAGAGGAGGCCTTCTGCGTTCCCTCCTCCAGATTGTTTCGGGGAGCGATTCGCTGGGAGTCGCCCTCTCCTTCCCGGATCTGGAAAATCCCC
Organism: Nitrospirota bacterium; assembly: GCA_035873205.1. Lineage (GTDB taxonomy): Bacteria > Nitrospirota > Leptospirillia > Leptospirillales > Leptospirillaceae > UBA4572. Next base: position 10,042 of record JAYWMN010000059.1, on the reverse strand, counting down.
TCCAGACATTTTTTTCCGAATCGCCCGGCCGTATCGTTCTTGCCTATTTTCCCGAGCACGAACCAATTATTGAACGGATGGCCCTGGAATTCGGAATTCCCTGGCTCCGAATCGGTACGACGGCCCATTCCTCCTGGACCATCCGCTACAAGGACCGGGATCACCGGACAAAGGTTCTTTCCGACCAGCTGAGTCTGCTCAAAAGACGCTTCGCCACATCTCTTTCCAATCAGATGGAGGAATTCTCCTGATGAATGTTCCAGACGGATCGACTCTTTCGGAAACTCCCTTCGACGGTCTTAAAGAAAAATGCGCCGTTTTCGGAATTTTCAACCATCCTGAAGCCGCCAACATGACCTACCTCGGACTATATTCTCTCCAGCACAGAGGACAGGAAGGATGCGGCATCGCATCCATGGATGACGGAAAGATGATCATCCGCAAGGGAGAAGGGCTGGTTTCCGAGTTTTTCCGGGAATCGATCATCGGCGATCTGAAAGGAAATTCGGCCATCGGGCATAATCGCTACTCAACGGCCGGGTCCGACTCCTTCCGGAACCTTCAGCCCCTGTCGGCCTATTTCAGCAATGCGTCCATGGCCCTCGTCCACAACGGAAACCTTACAAACGCCCTGGAACTCAGGAAAAAGCTCGAAGATGAGGGGGCGCTCTTTACGACCGATGTCGATACCGAAGTTCTCGTCCACATGATCGCCCGAAGCCGGGGAGAGGATCTGGTCTCCAAGATGGAGTACGCGCTGGGGGCGGTCAAGGGATCCTACTCCCTGCTGGCTCTTCTGCCCCATGCCCTTATCGGCATCCGGGATCCTCTGGGCTTTCGCCCCCTGTCCATCGGCAAGGTGGGAGATTCCTATGTCCTGGCCTCCGAAACCTGCGCCTTCGATCTGATCGGTGCGACCTACATTCGGGATGTCGAGCCAGGGGAAATGGTGATCATCACCTCATCGGGCATGGAGCATTTCCGGCTGTTCCCCCGCGTCCCCAGCGCCGCCTGCATCTTCGAACTCATCTATTTTTCCCGCCCCGACAGCCGGGTCTTCGGCATTCCCGTCTACCAGGCGAGAAAGGAGCTGGGAAAGAGACTGGCGATCGATTCCGGCGTTGAAGCCGATCTCGTCATTCCCGTTCCCGATTCGGGTCTGGCCCCGGCTCTGGGCTACTCCGAGCAGTCCGGCATTCCCATCGACATGGGACTCATCAGGAACCACTATGTGGGAAGAACCTTCATCGAACCCCAGCAGTCGATCCGTCACTTCGGAGTCAAGATCAAACTCAATGCCGTTCCGGATCTCCTCAAAGGAAAAAGGGTCGTGGTCATCGACGATTCCATCGTCCGGGGAACGACCAGCCGAAAAATCGTTTCCATGCTTCGGGAAGCCGGAGCCAGCGAGGTCCATATGCGCATCACCTCGGCCCCGATCAACTTTCCCTGTTTTTACGGAATCGACACCCCCAATCGGGGAGAACTGATTGCCTCCTCCCACACGCTCGACGAAATCCGTCGTTATCTGAAGGCCGACTCCCTGGCCTATCTGTCCGTCGAAGCGATGGAAGAGGAGATTCGAAAAAGCCAGACCCATCTAAAAGGGGAGTCTTCTGAAAAAGGAACCTACTGCAAGGCCTGCTTTGACGGAAATTATCCGATCGCCTTCACCCAAGAGGAGCGGATCCAGCATGGACTCTTTGACAAACAGCCGCTGCTTCCCTAAATCAGGCGGCAAATGCAGGCCCCTGTGGTTTCCCGTTTCGGGGAGTCCCTTCTGGTCCCATGCACGGAAGGACTTCTGACTTGAGTGCTTCTTCCTTCCCTCCGGCCAGGGGAAAAAACCCCCTCACACCGCCCATCCGCAACGCCTGGATGATGATCGAGGAAACCCTTGTCCGCATCCGGGGAGTCGTCCTTCCCCGGATCGAATGGTTCCGGATATGGTTCCGTCTGAAACGTGTCCAGCGCCAGAAGGAAGATCTTTTCGTCCGCCTGGGCCATACCGTCGCCGAACCAGAAAACGAGTCCTTCTGGCCCAACACCGGCACCCCCAATCCCCATCTGACGGGACAGGTTGCAAAAATCCGAGAGATCGAGACACTCGAGACGAAACTGAGAGAGTGGCTCGAATACCTTGAAGACCGTGAGCTGTCGGGGGTTCTGGCCCATCTGGAGGAGGACCTTGCACGCCGTATCGTCAGGACGCAGATTCTGCTTGTTTCGGAAGACTCCCCCTACCTCGGCCTGTCCCTCAACGATCTTAGAAAAACGGCCGCGTCCGACGGCACAGTTCCCTTGGCCGCCTTCCGGGGAAACCTGTCTGTGGAAATCGGTCCCAGGCTTCCCTTGAGCCTGGGCGACAGGCTCATCATCCTCTCGGTCTGGAAGCCCCTGAGGGAGAGTCCTCCCGCGGCAACAATCTTCGAGATCGACGGGGCCCCCGATCACCTCGGGGCGTTCTTCGACTAGTCGAGCAGGCGTCCCTCAAGTCCGGCCTTGGTGCAGGATTCGATCCTGACAGAGACGATCTCCCCCGGTTGGGGAAGGTTTTTTCTATCCGACGAAAGGCTCCGCACATGACGAAAATGCGGAGAGCGCCCACCGATCCGGCCCTTTTCGAAATCGGCCCGCTCCACAAGCACCTCCTCCACCTGCCCGATCCGTGTCCGATTCTTTGAAAGAATCATTGCATCGAGCCGTTCCTCAAGCCTCTGAAAGCGGGAAACGGACTCCTCCCGGGAGGGCACATCCCCCCAATCATGGGCCGGCGTGCCGGGCCGTGGAGAATAGATGAAGCAGAACGCCCCGTCAAACTGGAACTCATCCACCGCGTCAAGAGTTTTGGAAAACTCCTCTTCCGTTTCCCCGCAGAAACCAACAATCAGGTCGGTCGTCAGGGCGATCTCTGAAAGGGAATTCCTGAGCCTCAAAGCCCAGGATCGGTATTGCGAAACGGTATACCCCCTCTGCATACGCGCAAGGACCTCATCGGACCCGGACTGGATCGGCAGGTGAAAATGGGGCATGACCTTCTTTGAATGAACCATGGCATCGATCATGTCATCGCTCATATCGGAAGGGTGGGAGGTGGTGAAACGGACGCGAAGCAACCCGTCGATCCCGTTGACCGCCCTCAGGAGATCTCCGAAGGATTCATTGCCCCGGGACTCCCGACCTTTTCCGAATCCGTTCACATTCTGGCCAAGAAGGGTGACTTCCCGATACCCCTCCTCCACCAGTCTGGAAATTTCTTCCACAATGGAAGAAATTGAGCGGCTCCGCTCCCCTCCCCGGGTCATGGGGACGACGCAATAGGCACAGGACTTGTCGCATCCTTCCTGGACAGTGACCAGGGCGGAGATTCCGGCGGGACGGATGGCCGGGGGAGTCGTCATTTCCGGAAGGCTGTATTCCCGCCCGAGAAGCACCTTTTTCTGAGTTCGGACATCGGAAAGCATCGGCAACAGATTCCGGACCTGGGAAGGCCCGGCGATCAGGTCGATTTCGGGCATGAGTCGATGGAGGTTTCCCTGTTCCCGTTCGGCCATGCAGCCTGTGACCGCGAGAATCGTGTCGGGGTTGTCCTTTTTCAGCAGTCTCAGACGACCAAGATCGGAAAGGGCCTTCTGGTCGGCTTTGTCCCGGACGGTGCAGGTATTGACCAGAATGACGGAGGCCGAGGAAGGGTCGGAAACCGGCGTGTATCCCGCCTCGCTCATCAGGCCAGCCATGCGTTCCGAGTCGTGCACATTCATCTGGCAACCGAAGGTCTTGATGTAGTAGGTCGCCGGATTGCTGCTTTGTGTGTCAATATCCCATGCTTGATTTTCAGACAATGTCATCGCTCCTGTTCTTTTACTTCACTTCGTTCGTGCGTCCTTCTTCCCGGTCCTGCGCGTCCATCAGACGGCAATATCGGACCTGAAAGACGTCACACCACATCCGTTCCCGAGGTCCAAGCCGTGCCGCTATCCCTTCGAGGGCCCGAAGAAGGCCCTCTTCTTCGGGATGGTCTTCCAGCATTCGGTAAAACTCCTCTTCCGAGAGAGACAGGAAAGACAGAACCTCAAGGTCGACCGGACAAGGAAAAACATAATCTCCCAGGGATCCGGAAAGGGCCATTCGACCCTTGTCGATGGCCCGGGCAAGCCAGGGAATCCCGAACAGCTGATCCCGGCCACTTCTGGGAGAGGGGGGGTGAGAAGATCCGTGATTCATCGATTCGTTCAATCCCGGAGCGCTTCCACCACATAATGCCAGGGATAAAGGTCATGGGAGCGGATCCTGGAAAACCCGGCTTCGATCAGGTGGTCATAGAGAATGACCTCGGACACACGCTCGGAAACCGGCGGACCTTGCGGGGTTTCTTCTTTTTTCCAGTCGATGACAAAACACTGTCCCGAGGAGGCAAGGGTTCTCAGAACTTCACCGATCATGGCCCGGGAATCGGAAAGTTCGTGAAATACATTGACCATCCAGAGAAGCTCCAGAGACTGGTCCGGAAGATCGAGATGTCCTGCGGTGCAGAGCATCGTCCGGATTTGTGCGTCGGGCGCCTTCTCATGAATCGCCCCATCAAGAAGCGCCAGCATTTCCTGCTGAAGATCAATCGCATAACAAGTCCCTCTTCCCGCAAGGTGGTTGGCCATAGGAAAGGTGAAATATCCCGACCCGCACCCGATCTCAGCACAGTCCCCATGCTTGTAGTTCCGGATCAGCGGAAACAGTCTTTCCGGATTCTGGAATGACATCCGTTCCGGATCGTGCAGTTTCCCTACCTGTTTTGGGTCGAATAGATGGGCCAAGTTCCTCGTCTCCCTCATCATTGAACGAACAAGCCGGCCGGATTCCTGATCCCGGCATCCTCCTCACCGGCTGGCCCCGGATTTTACAACAACCGGAGTTCAGAGTTCATTTCCGGCGTCAAGGCGGCAAAAAAGTCGTGAATGCGCCTGTCTCCGATTTTTTTCAGAGAGTCAGGACCACCCTGAAGCGGGCCCTGTTCTGGATCATCACATGATAGGCTTCTTCCGCTTCATCGAGCGGAAACCGTTCGACCATCGCGTGAATCCCGGCAAGATTTGCAAAATTCAGCGTTTCTTCGGAATCCATGGCATGGCCGGATGGCCACCCCTTCAAGGATTTCCGACCCCCGATCAGCTGGAGCGGTGAGACCGTGAGCGGTTCATTGTCAACTCCCAGAAGAATCATGGTCCCGTTTGATCCAAGGCCGTCCACAAGACGGCTGATGACGGAACTGTTCGGAGCGGTCGCCAGGATGATCCGGGCCCCGCCCATTTTCCTGAGGGTGTCTACCGGATCTCCGGATTTCATGTCGATATAGTGATCCGCCCCGAGAGACTTCGAAAGTTCCTCTTTTTCCGGACCGCTGGAAAGGGCCACGGTCCGGTAACCCATTTTATGGGAGAACTGGATTCCCAGGTGGCCGAGTCCTCCCACACCGAGAATCCCGACAAGGTCCCCCGGCCGGGCGCCTGCATGTCGGAGCGCGTTGTAGGTGGTCACCCCCGCACAGAGAAGGGGGGCGGCCATGGCCGGGTCCATGCCATCGGGAACACGTGCGAGGGCCTGTTCCCGAGCCACCATGAATTCGGCGTATCCTCCGTCCATCGAGATACCGGTAATGAGGCCCCTGGAGCACAAGAGGAAATCGCCGGAGCGGCACGCCGGACACGTGAAGCAGTGCCCTCCATGCCATCCCACGCCAACGAGGTCTCCCGACTTGAAATCTTGAACGCCCCGTCCGACCTCATCGATCTTGCCGACCACTTCATGTCCGGGAATACGGGGATAGGCAATTCCCGGAAAAAGGCCATTCCGGACAAACATATCGCTATGGCAGATCCCGCAGGCCTTGATGCGGATCCGGACCTCTCCGGCTCCCGGGTGGGGGTCCGGAAGGGTCGTGCGCTTGAAGGGCTGGCCCGGAGAAACGGCCTGAACAGCTTTCATAGTCGACTCCAAATGATGGAAGAAATTCCGGGAGGGGAAACACCCTGATCCCTCCCCGGTCATGGTCCCGGATGTGTTCCGGCCCTTGAACCGCCATTCCCGGTGATGACTCTTCCCGAACACTGGGAAGGGCCGACACAATATCTTTTCAATCCTATCACATAATTTTTCTGCCGGAATCTCTTTCAGGTCGGAATTCCCGGATTCTGCCGCATTCCGGATACGTTTATGGTAAAATGCACGGCTTGAGTCCACCCCATTCCGCTGACCTCGGGGGCCCCGATGAAAATCATCCACCGGTATCTTTTTATGGAGCTCCTGACACCGTTCTTCCTGAGCCTGTTCGTCCTGGTGATCCTTCTCCTGACCCAGCAGGCGCTGATGATCATGAATCTCCTTGTCAACAAGGGACTCTCCCTCGAGACGGTATTCCGGCTCCTGTCGATGATTTTCCCCCAGTTTCTGAGCATGATCATTCCCGTTTCCGTCCTGACGGCCTCGACCGCCACCTTCCATCGCCTGGCCTCTGACGGAGAAATCATCGCCCTCAAGGCCTCCGGAATCTCGCTTTCGAAGCTCATGATTCCTCTTCTCGTCTTTGCGGCGATCGGATTCGGAAGCAATTTCTACCTGTCACTCAAAGCCCTGGAAACGCAAGGGATGTCCCTCCAGGATTTGCTCGTCCAGGTCTTCCAGAAGAAACTCTCTCTCGGGATCAAGCCGCAGGCCTTCAACAACTTCATGGGCCGCTTCGTCATCTATGTGGAAAAGATGCCGACTCTCTCCCATCTCGATGGCGTCTTCATCTATCAGTCGGGAAAAACCCCCCAGGAAAACACGGTCATCTTCTCGAAGTCGGGAGACCTCCTGAACGAACAGAATCCTCCGGGCCTTCGCCTCAAGCTGACCAATGGCACCTTTTTCCAGCAAGGAAAAGCCCTTCAGTACATCCGTTTCGAATCCTATGACCTGACCATTCTTGGAAGCCATTCTTCCGATGGCCGGACCCGGGTCAAATCCATTGCAGAACTCCGCCGGGAGATCCGGCGGTCTCCCCATCCCGATCCCGCCCTGTACCGGGCTCTGGAGGACCAGTACAAGAACTACACCTATCCCTTCTCCTGCTTTTTTTTCGCTTTTCTCGGAATTCCCTACGGCATCTACACGATGCGGTCCGGAAGGCTCGCAGGTTTTGTCTTCGCCACGGTGACCGTCATTCTTTTCTACATGATGAACACCATCGACGACCTGCTTGTCTCGAAACGCGTTGTTTCTCCCCTCGCTGCCGCCGCTGCCCCCGAAATCGTCCTGGCCCTCCTCATGTCTCTTCTTCTCCTTCTGGTCTTTCGGGAAGTTGATATCCGTTCGTACATGCCGCGCCTTTCGCTTCCGTCGTGGATGAAGCGAAAATGATCAAACCCAGGATCCTGACCCGACATCTCCTTGGCGAGTACCTTAAAATATATTTTCTTTCTCTTGTCTCCCTTGAAGCCATCTACCTCGTGATCGATTCCGTCGAAAAAATCAAGGATTTTCTCGCCCATCATGCGGCATGGTCCCTGATGGCGGAGTTTTTTGCCTACCGGTCGATCGAAGTCGGATTCCGGGTCGTTCCGATGGCCGCTCTGCTGGCCACGATCCTCTCTCTCGGTATCGCCTCGAAAAATCATGAAATCACCGCCATCAAGGCCGCCGGAATCAGTCTCAGGCGGGCAACCTTTCCGATCATCCTCTTCGGCCTTCTTCTCTCGGGCTTCGAGCTCCTCCTCAATATCTGGATTGTTCCCCATGCCTACCAGATGACCGACATCATTACCGAGGAACGCATACACCAGGGCAAGGACTGGTCGGGCTCGACACGGAAAAATGTATGGTTTCGCCACGGGGACCAGGAAATATTCAAGATACAGCGCATCACAGATTACGGGCGGACCCTGAAGGGAGTGATCATCTACCATCGCAACCGGCAATCGGAACTCCACTGGTCCATCATGGCAAACCGGCTGGTCTATCAAAACGGTGAATGGGTGTTCCGGAAGGGAACCAAGACCCTTTTCCACCGGGACGGAACCCTGACCACCCTTCCCTTCGACACCCTTCCCTTCCCTCTCGACAGGAAACCCGACGATTTTTTCATTCGAAAAACCCACCTGTCCCATCTGACCTACTTCGAGCTTCAGCGCTACATCGACCTCATGAAAGCCAACGGACTGCCCCATACCAATTTCACCGTCCTGAGAGACGGAATCATCGCCTTTCCTGCCGCCTCCTTCCTGATGGTTCTCTTCGCGATTCCCTTTGGCATCAGGGAGGGTCGACAGGTTGGCGTCGCCCGGGGTTTCGGAGTGGCTCTCCTCCTCTCCCTTGCCTACTGGACCCTCTATTCGATGGGTCTTGCCCTGGGACGAGGAGGAGTGGTTCCTCCGCTTCTCTCGGCCTGGTTTGCAAACATCGTCGTCTTCATTGTGGGGATCAGCCTCATGACCTCGATGAACCGGGTCTGACCGGCCTCACGTTTCCATTGACCCGGGACCGGCCTGTCTCCGTGACAGGACCACCCATGGGCCTCTTCGCCGAAGGACCAAATTGACCACAGAATGAAGAGGTGAGAGGATGGACAAATGGGCAGAAATCCCGGCTATCAAAGGGTCCGCAGGGGGTCCGCAGGCCTGTCCGGGACACCTGGAATTGTCGCAGCGATAACACAACAACGGGGAAGACTATGACACACGCGCAGGAACGGATTGCCGTCGTACTGTTCAATCTTGGGGGGCCAGAAACTCTCGACGATGTCGAACCCTTCCTTGTCAGCCTCTTTTCCGATCCCGATATCATGGATCTTCCCCCGGTGATCGGAAAATTCCTCCCGAAGTTCATCGCCCGCAAAAGAGCTCCAAAAAGCCGGGGGTACTATGCGGCAATCGGGGGAGGCTCTCCCCTCCGCTCCATTACCGAAGAGCAAGCCCGGCTCCTTGAAAAATCCCTGAACACCGGATCATCCGGCTCGTCCCTATTCAAAGTCGTTGTGGCCATGCGCTACGCTCCTCCGACCCTTGCGGAGGTTCTTCCCGTACTTTCGGACTTCGGGCCGGACCGCCTGGTTCTTCTGCCCCTCTATCCGCAACGGTCTACCACAACAACCCGCTCCTCCTTCAGGCAGTTTCTGGGAGAGGCCCCGAGGTTTCTCAAGATTCCCGGAGAAAGGATCCATGTCGTTTCCGCCTACCCGGATTTTCCTCCCTACCTCGAGGCCCTGTCCGAAACTGTCCAGCAAGCCATCGACCGGCTCCCCGACAACAATCATCCCGTCGATATTCTTTTTTCGGCGCACGGAATCCCGGAATCCCGGATCAAAAAAGGGGATCCCTACCAAAAAGACACCGAGAAGACGGTCGGAGAGATGTCCCGCCTGTTGGCCATAAGAAACCGGAACCGATCCCTCCGGATTCATCTGTCCTATCAGAGTCGGGTCGGGCCTCTCAAGTGGCTGGGACCGGAAACAAAAAAAATGATAGGGGAGCTTGCCACGCATCATCAATCGGTCAACATGGTTCTCGTTCCCGTAAGCTTCGTCTCGGACCATCAGGAAACTCTGTACGAAATGGACATTACCTACCGGGAGCTTTCCCGGACTCTCAGGGTGCTGCATTTCGAACGGGCACCGGCTCTCAATGTCCAGCCATCCTTCATTCAGGCATTGAAAGAGCTGACCCTGGAAGCACTAACCGGAAAGGTCCCTTCTTCGGCCCCGTGCAACTGCCGTTGCGGGGTCTGCCCTGAGCGGTAGCGTCCCATTTTTTCCAGAGGTAACCACAAAAAAAAGGGAGCCAGACCGGCTCCCTTTTTTAAGCTTCATGTCCTGGATTACAGCTTGAGCATCCGGATTGTTTCAGCGGGTGTATCTGCAATGTACAGGGTCCCGTTTCCGTAAACGATCGCACCGGTGTACTGGAAGCGGGCATCAGAAGCCGGACCATCTTCTTTACCTGAGACAGGAACGCCCGCGGTAAGAACACCTCCGGCAATCGTTGTGACGGTGTTGCTCGAGAGATCAATGGAGCGG
>JAYWMN010000035.1:0-2807 GCA_035873205.1 Nitrospirota bacterium | reverse complement strand
GAAGAGAAATCGCGTCCATTCGGGAATCTGCGGTCAGGCTCCGAGCGATTTTCCGGAGATTGCCGAGGCCCTGGTCCGGATGGGGATCGACTCGATTTCCCTGAACCCCGACACGGTCATCAAGACGACCCTCAAGATTCTGGAGGTCGAGAAGTCCCTTTAGGAGGCTTTGCGGGATCCGGGAAAGAACAGGAAGGTCGTTCGGGGTCTGGAAACACCGGTCCAGAAAAAATGCGCCATCGGAGAATTCCGGATCACGGGGATTTTCCGGTGGTTTTTTTTGCTATCTGCAATTTGAGGCTGAAACTCTAGGAGTTGCAAGTCTATCAACTTCAACCGCTTCTTCTCCAAGGACATTCCTCTGCGCCGCGTGGAGAAGATCGACACCGTACTGAAACAGGATGAGGCGGAGATTGCCGAACTGCTGGAGAGGTTAAGGAATGAAGGATGTTGTCATTTTCCAGACGGATCGGGGTTCTGTCGAGGTCACAGTGGAGCGGGACAATGTCTGGTTGAGCCAGAAGCAAATGTCTCTTCTGTTCGATACGAGTACCGACAATATCGGTCTTCATCTCAAGCGTATTTATTCCGAAGGAGAGCTTGATGAGGAGGCAACCACCGAGGAATCCTCGGTAGTTCAACTAGAAGGCCGCCGTCATGTGACCCGCCAGGTCAAATACTACAATCTTGACGCCATCATTTCAGTGGGTTACCGGGTCAATTCCAGAAAAGGCGTGCAGTTCCGCCAGTGGGCCACGGGGGTACTCAAGCAACATCTTCTGCAGGGATACACCCTGAATCAGAAGAGATTCGAAGACAATGCCCGTGAGCTTGAGAAGGCGCTCGTTCTGATTCGAAAGACGGCCGAGAGCCCGGCCCTGTCAATGGATTCCGGGAAGGGCCTGGTGGATGTCGTCACCCGCTATACCCGCACCTTCCTCTGGCTTCAGCGATATGACGAAAGCCTGCTGACGGAACCTTCGGGACAGGAGGGAGGCATTTTACCCACCCTCGAAGAGGCTAGGGAAAGCATCGCCTTATTGAGAAGTAACCTCATCAATCGCGGAGAGGCCGGAAGTCTCTTCGGACAGGAGCGCGGAGACTCTTTCCTGTCCATCCTGGGCAATCTGGATCAGAGCGCTTTTGGGCAGCCCGCCTACCCGACGGTCGAGGCCAAGGCCGCCCACCTTCTCTATTTCGTCATCAAGAACCATCCCTTCTCGGACGGCAACAAACGGAGTGCGGCACTCCTCTTTCTGGACTTCCTGAACCGCAATAGCCGCTTGATGCGGGAGGACGGAAGCCCGGTCGTCAACGATGTGGGGCTGGTCGCGTTGGCCCTGCTTGTGGCGGAATCGGACCCCAAAGACAAGGATGTGCTGATCCGCCTGATCATGAACATGCTGGCAACGAATCTTTCAATCGAAGACTGATGTTACCGTATTGGCAAGAGTGAGGTCCTCGATAAGGCCCATGACCATCCATGGTATTCCTGCCTTCAGGGATCCCCGGGGAATTCGAATGGACGAAATCACGACAAGGACTGTCCGGATCCTGGATGTGCCCAGGGGAAAGTGTCAGCGTCTTCGAGAGGCCTGAATCCGATCGGGTCGCAGTCTGTCCTCTTTTTGGCGAAGAAGCCGATGATCGACGGACCCCGTGCTACATTGGACGGACCACCCCGACAGCGATTTCGCGATCCCCTTGAGGACACGAACTTCTGGACCCACGCCGTTCTCCGGAAGGGCAAGTCATCGGAGAAGCTAACGAATCAGGGCGTTTCGCCATCATGAACGGAAACCCCGGATCCAGGCCCCCCCACCGGAACCCCCCGAAATTGAACAGTTTTCCTTGAAGAAGAGGGGTGAAACCATCACGAAGGACTCCGAAGATCCTTGAGAGATTGGAGTCCCCTCTCTCTAAGTCAAAGAGGCTCCTGGCGTGGTTTGTGGTGACCGTCCAGCTTTGGTTCGACTGAAAATGGCTGGTTTCAACCGACCGATGACAGATGGCTGGACGTTGTCGTGGCAGGGGAAAGTCTTGAAACCCGGGGTCGGGGAGGGAAGAAGTCGGGCGATTTCTTTGGTCAGTCCTCTTTCTTTCCCTTCGGCTTCAGGAGGAAAGGAACGCCGGTAAAGGGATGGCGTTCCCGGACCTTTCGGGTCAGGAACTGGAGATAGGTGGGGGAGAGGCCCTCCGGGCGGTTCGAAAAAAGGTAGATCACTGTCGGGGCAATCTGGACCTGGGTGGCGTAGAGGATCCGGACCGCTCCGGTCTTGAGACGGGGAGGCGGGGTCGTGGCGACGACCGGAAGGATGACCCGGTTGAGCTCGGAGGTGCTGACCCGCCGGTAGTACCAGTCGCGGACCTCCTCGATGTTCCGGAAAAGCGATCCCAGGTTGCGTCCGGTCAGGGCCGAGACGTTGATAACCGGGGCGAAGGCCAGAAAGGGATATCGTTCCTTGAGAAGGGTCAGGTCGGGGGTTTCTTCCTTCGCGACCATATCCCACTTGTTGAAGGCCAGGATGAGGCCCCGGCGGGCGTCGATGACCTGCCGGATGATCCGGAGATCCCCGTCGGTCACCCCGTCGGGGGTGGAGATCAGGACGATGGCGATCTCGGCGTTTAAAAGGGCCCGTTCGGTCCGGATGATGGCGTAGAGCTCGGAAGCCTCGGAGAGTTTTCCCCGCTTCCGGATTCCCGCGGTGTCGACAAACCGGTAGTTCTTCTCCTTGTATGTGACGAGGGTGTCGATGGCGTCCCGGGTCGTGCCGGGGATGGGGCTCGTGATCAGGCGTTCTTCTCCC
>JAYWMN010000017.1:0-4917 GCA_035873205.1 Nitrospirota bacterium | reverse complement strand
GGCTGAAAAAGAGGAAAGAAAAAAAATCAAAACCGTCCTCAATCTCCCCATTGTCTTGTGCCCAAGAAGGGGATTGCGCAGGCAGGATGTTCATTTCCGACATTCAGAAATTCAGATTGGGCCAAAGCCCGAACTTTTTTTTGGGTAAAATAACTCCGTGTTGAAATTTTTGAGAATTTTTCAAAAAGGATAAAACATGCCTCATGCGACATCGAGCCTCTTGATGCTCGATTGGAGTGCGGGACTTTCCAACGACGACATCTATCGGCTTGCACGGGAAGGAACGGAGAGAGAACGATTTCGGGCAATATCTTCGATTCTGAACGATGATCTGTTCGAAAACATCGAACGGATTTTTTCCTGTAATGAAATAGAACAATACCTCCCTGTCGTCAAATTTCGGCGTCCTGAAAGAAATCGTGCGCTGGAGCTCGCCCTTTCTTATTGGGAGAAAGGAATCAGACATGTTTTCCCCCGCCCAAAATAAAATCCTTCACTTTCTCTTTGAAAAAGAAAGGGTTGCTGATCTTGGGTTTTTTTTCAGGAGGCACAGCTTTAACGGAATACTATCTTCGCCACAGAATATCGGAAGATCTGGATCTTTTCACAAGAAGAGCGGATCTTGACTTCGGGATCGCTTTCAAGAACCTTTCATCCGTTCTGTCCCGATTTGGAGAAACAAAAACGGCTGTCCTTTCCAAAGGCTTCGCACGATTCTTCGTTAAGTCCGACAAAGGAACATGGGGGAATATTCTCAAAATCGCATTCGTCACCGATGCTCCATTTTCGGTCGCTCCACCCAAAAAGTTCGGGACCATTATCGTCGATTCAATCGAAGATATCGCGACTAACAAGGTGTCCGCCATCATCGACAGGGATCAACCGAGGGATGCGTTCGACCTGTACAAGATCCTGTCCGATCGCCACATCGATTTCGAAAAACTTATCTTTACTTGGGCTAAAAAAAAGGATGCCAACTTCGAAACAAGGAATCTATTACATCCTGGCAGATAAAATTGAAAGTCTGTCTTCCCTCACACAGGATGAATTTCTTCGCTCTGTCAGACCCACGAAAAACGATTGCGCATCGGACATGGCCTCCTATCTGAGGGACAAAATCGACCCTATTTTTCATAAATTCTCAACAAAAAAGATAAATCTGACAGGTTAAAAAATGAAGAGCCCTCATCCAAACAGTCGTCTGGAGAGGGGGCCGGCCATGGCCTGCATCACTGACAAAAATCGAACCGGAACCCTCGGGAGTCGTGGGCTACAGCGAGGCCTCGCAGGTCGCCAGGCCGTCTTCGGCATCGTTCCTGTTTGCGCAGACGAAGGGTTTCACGTACTGGGGCGAAACCGGTCTCCCCTCCTGCCCATCTTCCCGAACTCCCGTCTCCAGGAGTTGGGCGATCCGCAGGATTCCATGGCGACCTTGCAGGACAGAAGATTCCAAATTGTCTTTGACATCTGAGAACGCCTGACTCCCGTTTCTTCCGTAGATTCCGGAACAAATGCCCTCTATAATAAAACTGTTACCCAAACGAGCTCCGTCCGTTTGAATCGACCGGAACATGCCATCTAGATACACTCCCCAACAGGAACCGGAGGATCTTTCAGTGACACCAACCTCACCTGATATCGCCCTATTCTTTGAAAACCAGTTCGGAGCCTCTCCCCGTCTGCTCGAGAATATCCTTGGATCGGCCGCCCTTTCTCCGTCGGTCGACGATGCCGATCTCTACTTCGAGTACACCATTCGGGAACACTACAGCCTCGAAGACGGAATCGTCAAAAAGGCGGGACAGGATGTCAGCCAGGGCGTGGGAGCCCGCATCGTGGCCGGAGAGAAGACCGGATTCGCCTTTACCGAGGACTTCGACCCTGCCGCACTGACCCGGGCGGTCGAATCGGCCCGCCGGATCGCCGACGGCAAGGGTGGACGGAATCCCCTCTCCCTTTCGGCTCCGTCGCGGCCCAAGACCGATCTCTATCCCGTCTCCGACGCGACCATCGACCGGCCGGTCCCCGAAAAGATCGAGATTCTCGAACTCCTTGACCGCCTGGCCCGCGCGGAAAGCGGAAAGGTCTCCCAGGTCATGGCTTCCCTGGCCTCGGAAATGAAGGTGATCCAGGTCGTGAGGAAAGATGGAACCATCGTGGCCGACCGGATCCCCCTGACCCGGGTGAATATTTCCGTCATCGCCCAGGACGGAACCAACCGGCAGACGGGCTCCTTCGGATGGGGCGGACGGACGGACTACGCCGGCATCGTGAGCGCGGACAAACTCTCCCACGCCGCCAGGGAAGCGGTCCGCCAGGCACTGGTCAACCTCTTGGCACGCCCCTGTCCTTCGGGCTCGATGAATGTCGTTCTGGGGCCGGGCTGGCCCGGCATTCTTCTTCACGAGGCGATCGGCCACGGACTTGAAGGGGATTTCAACCGCAAGGGAACCTCGGCCTTTTCGGGTCGGCTTGGAGAACGGGTCGCCTCTCCCCTCTGCACCATCATCGACGACGGAACCATCCCCGGACGGAGGGGATCCCTGAACGTCGACGACGAAGGCACCCCCACCCGCCGGACGGTCCTTATCGAAAACGGCATTCTCAGGGGATACCTCCAGGACCGCCAGAATGCCAGACTCATGGGAACCCAGTCCACGGGGAACGGACGCCGCGAATCCTACGCCCACACCGTCATGCCCCGCATGACCAATACCGTCATGCTGGCCGGAGAGTCCTCTCCCCAGGAGATCCTGAAATCTCTGGACCGGGGGATCTACGCGGTCAATTTCGGAGGCGGACAGGTCGACATCACCTCCGGCAAGTTCGTCTTCTCCATGTCGGAAGCCTATTACGTCGAGAACGGGGAGATCCTTTATCCGGTCAAGGGCGCGACCCTGATCGGGAACGGACCGGATGTCCTTACAAAGGTGTCCATGGTCGGAAGCGACATGTCCCTCGACTCGGGTGTCGGAACCTGCGGCAAAGACGGACAGTCGGTCCCGGTCGGAGTCGGACTTCCCACGATCCGGGTGGATGGAATCACCGTCGGCGGAACACACTAGACCCTATAACAGGAGCGGATGTGAGCAGAAAGATCAAAGATTTCGACAATGGCCAGGAGGCCGTCTCCCATGTTCTCGAGGCCGCAAAAAAGGCCGGGGCGACTTCGGCCGATGCCCTTTTCGTCGCCACCGACGAAGAAAATGTCACCGTCCGGAAGGGCGCCCTCGAAAAAATCCAGGCCTCCCAGAGCCAGGGTCTGGGTATCCGTGTCTTTGTCGGACAGGCCCAGTCCAATGTTTCGACCCGTGATCTGTCCCGAACCCATCTCGAAGAGCTCGTGGAAAGGGCGGTCGCCATGGCCCGCCACACGGCCACCGACCCTTATGCCGGCCTTCCCGATACGGTCCTCCCCCCGGCCATCGACCCCGACACCCTCTTCCCTGCGGAATCCGCCATCCCCACACGGGAAGACCTCTTTGCACGGGCGCTGGCCGCCGAAGAGGCAGCCCTTTCCTTCGACAAACGCATCACCAATTCCGAAGGATCGGACGCCTCCCGCTCCCAGGCCTCCCTGGTCTTCGGCAACAGCCTGGGATTCCTCTACGGCTACCACAAGAGCTCCTATTCCCTTTCCTGTTCGGTAATCGCGACGGAGGGCGATTCCATGGAACGGGATTACTGGTATGTCATGGGCCCGACCTGGGAGGCCACCCGAAACCCGGGCCTGGTCGGAAAACGGGCGGCCGAACGGACCGTCTCGCGACTTCACTCCCTCCGGGTGTCCACGGGAACCTTTCCCGTGCTCTTCGATCCCGAGACGGCCCGGAGCCTGGTCGGCCATTTCATCGGGGCCATTTCCGGCTCCTCCCTTTACCGGAACGCCTCCTACCTGAAGGACAGGGAAGGAACGGCCGTCATGTCGGATCTTATGACCATCCGGGAAGACCCCTTCATCGTCGGAGGCCTGGGCAGCCGCCCCTTCGACGGGGAAGGGCTTCCGACCCGCAAAAAAACCCTGGTCGACCGGGGGCTCCTCTCGACCTACCTGTTCGACACCTATTCCGCCCGCAAGATGGGGCGCCAGTCGACGGCCACCGCCGTTCGCTCCCTGTCCGACGGTCCGGGAGTCGGCATTTCCAACCTGATCGTCGACCCGGGGACAATGAGTCGCGATGAGCTGATCTCCGGGATTTCCGAAGGCCTTCTGGTGACCGAACTGATCGGGTTCGGGGTCAACACCATCACCGGCGATTACTCCCGGGGAGCCTTCGGATACTGGATCAAGAACGGGAAGATTTCCCATCCCGTCTCGGAGCTGACCATTGCCGGAACGCTCGACGAAATCTACAAAGGAATCCGGGCCGTCGGATCCGATCTCGAAATCCGGTCCACGATCAACACCCCTTCCCTTCTGGTGGAAGGCCTCAGGATTGCGGGAGACTGAATGGACGAGAGGAGAAAACCTGCCAGGACGTCGACCCCCATTCACCCGATTCTCGCAGACCGTTTCAGCACGCGAGCCTTCGATCCGGAACGTCCTGTCCCCTTCGGAACGATTCTTGCCCTCTTTGAGGCTGCCCGTTGGGCCCCGTCCTGCTTCAACGACCAGCCCTGGCGATTTCTCTTCTGGAACCGGGCGGACAACCCGGACGGGTGGCAGGAGGCTCTGGGAACCCTGTCTTCCGGAAACCAGATCTGGGCCCAAAATGCGCCGCTTCTGATCGCAGGAATCGCCCGGACCCACTTTGTCCACGACCAGAGCCCCAATCGCTGGGGTGAGCACGATACGGGCCTTGCCACGATGGCTCTCCTGGTCGAGGCACAGGCCCAGGGGCTTTCCGCCCATCCCATGGGCGGATTCGACGCGGAAAAGCTCCGGACCTCTTTCGGAGTTCCTTTGGAGTGGCATCC
>JAYWMN010000095.1:0-4715 GCA_035873205.1 Nitrospirota bacterium | reverse complement strand
CACATGCCAACAGGTCTCATGAAAGAAACCTTATAGCGTCAAAGCTTCGCTATCGGTCACATTCTCCCATGACGATGTCGTATGTTCCAAAGATCGTCACTATATCAGCGATCATGTATCCCCGGGCCATATGGTCGAAAGCCCCCATGCTGACGAATGACGGAGCCCGGATTTTCATCCGGTAGGGCTTCCCTGAACCATCGCTGACAATATAGAACCCGAGTTCTCCCTTGGGAGTTTCCGTCCCGCAGTAAGTGTCCCCAGGCGGGGTCCGGAATCCCTCCACAACCAGGAGAAAGTGATGGATCAGCGTTTCCATATTGTGCATGACCTGTCCCTTAGGCGGAAATGACACCTTGTGGTCATCGGTCATAAACGGTCCCTTGGGCAACTTGTCGAGACACTGCTTGATGATACTGGCGCTCTGCCTCATCTCTTCAATACGGATCCAGTACCGGTCAAAAATATCCCCGTTTTTTCCAACAGGAACAGTCCAGTCCACAAGGTCGTAGGCTCCATACGGTTCATATTTCCTGAGATCATAATCCACCCCCGAGCCCCGAAGGGTGGGTCCTGACAGCCCGAAGTTGACAGCATCCTCACCGGTGATCACGGCAATATGCTTCGTTCTCGCCAGCCAGATACGATTCTTCTCCAGAAGCGTATTGTATTCCAAAATATGCGGCTCGAAGGTCTCGACGAAGGAGTATAGGGCATCGATAAATTCCTGATCCAGATCGGCATCCACCCCCCCTACTCTGTAGTAGTTTGTGGTGAGACGGGCCCCGCAGATTCTCTCAAACAGGTCGAGAAGAACCTCCCTTTCCCGGAAGGTATAAAAGAAAACACTCATGGCTCCGATATCGAGGGCTTGAGTTCCGAGCCAGAAAAGATGATTCACGATTCTCTGCATCTCCGCGACAATGGTCCGGATGAATTCGGCACGTTCCGGAACCTTAAGCTGAAGCAGCTTCTCCACAGCCCGAACAAAGGCGTAGTTGTTTGCCATGGCAGAGACGTAGTCGAGACGGTCGGTCAGGGGGATAATCTGGTTGTAGGTCCGGTATTCGGCGATCTTCTCTGTCCCCCTGTGGAGATACCCCAGGTCGGGAACCGCTTTCTTGATTCTCTCGCCATCCAGATCCAGAAGCACGCGCAGCACTCCGTGGGTACTTGGATGCTGGGGCCCCATATTTAAAAGAAACTGATCGGTCTTGATCGATGAATCCAGACCATTCAGAACCGCCTGCCTGAGCGTCGAAAGAGTTATTTCCCGCCGCTCGAGGTTCTGTACGCCCTGATCCTTCCGAACCTCTTCTTTTTCCAAAGAATCCAAACCGGACCCCTTTCCCTATCCGTGCATAAAGAAAAAATCGCGCTATTTCCGCCCATCCGTCAACGGAGGGAGATTTTCGTGGAATTTCGGAACGAAGGAAAAATCATCGCGCCAGCCTTTTCCGACCATCGGAAAGTCCTTCCTTAGCGGATAGCCCTCATCATAATCATCCGGCATAAGGATACGCCTCAGGTCAGGATGTCCCCGAAACTGGATTCCCATCATATCGTAGACTTCCCGCTCCATGAATTCCGCACCGCGCCAGATCGACACGACAGAGTCGACAACGGCCTGGCTTTCCGGAACACGGATCTTGACGATAATTCTGTGCCGCCTCGGGATGGAATAGAGGATGTAAACAACCTCAAAGCGATCCGGATCCATCGGGTAATCGACAGAGGTGATATCGGCGATAAAGTCATACCGGTACTCCTCTTCGTCGTGAAGGGCCCTGAACACATCAAGGGCGCCAAGTTCCCGCAAATACACTGTCAGGTCGCCCAAGGCCTCGCGAGACCCCGTGACGACTTCCGGAAAGTTCCTTCGAAGAGATTCCGCTACAGGATGCATACCAATCGTCCCTTTCCCTAGTTCCGGAAAACCGGCTTGTCCTGCATGATTTTTTCCTGAAGCTTGATAAGGCCGTCAAGAAGCGCCTCAGGCCGGGGAGGACATCCAGGCACGTAGACATCAACCGGAATCAGACGGTCCACTCCCTGCACCACGCTGTAGCTGTCATAAATATTCCCGCTCGTTGCACAAGAGCCCATCGCGATCACATATCGGGGCTCGGGCATCTGGTCATAGATTTTCCTGACAACGGGGGCCATCTTGCGAGTCAATGTACCCGCCACAATCATGAGATCCGACTGGCGAGGGGAGGCACGAAAAACCCCGGCACCGAAACGGTCAATGTCAAACCGGGAAGCGACCGCCCCCATCATTTCAATGGCACAGCAGGCAAGACCGAAGGTCATCGGCCAAAGCGCCGACTTTCTCGACCAGTTCACAATGTCGTTGACGGCGTCCTGAAGCTTCATCGTCACGACAGAAAGCTCTCCGTCCTTGTGATGAACTACTCCCATTCCAGAGCCTCCTTCTTCCAGGCATAAACATATCCGATAATCAGAATCACAAGAAAAATAAGCATCTCGACAAGCCCAAACAGCCCAAGCCTCCTGAAGTCAACAGCCCACGGATAGAGAAAAACGACCTCCACATCGAAGACGAGAAAGAGCATGGCAATCACGTAGTAGCGAATCGAAATGCGCTCTCTGGCATCATTGATCGGCGGAACCCCGCATTCGTAGGGAGCATCCTTGTCCTTATAGGGGTTGTAGGGCCGTATCAACCTTCCGACCAGCAAGGAGACAGCTCCGAACCCGATCGCAATAAGAAGAAAAATGAGGATCGGAATATAGTGGTCGGGATGAGACAGAGAAAACATGAGCACCCTCCGGCTGCATTTTTTCGGAGCCTTGAATTTTCTGGAGATTTATTTGGTTACTGGGTCGATTTGTCCTATCATTCTATTTTTGAGTGGCCGCTTTGTCAACAGAAAAACGGCTTTTTTCGCCAATCGTTTCCCAGGCTTCCAGAGACAATGGGATCGATCTTGGCAAAAGGGATTGACAGACCTCATTTCCCGCTCATTCTCCCGAAAGATGCAACCCTCTCTTATCCCACTCCATGACATTTCTTGAATTTCTTTCCACTCCCGCAAGGACAGGGATCATTTCTTCCAATTTTCTGCTCTTTCTGGGACTGGGTTTCTGGTGTCCCTAAAACATTCTGCACACCAACCCCTCCGAAGGAGCCTCCGAAAGATTCGAGTTCTTGCACAGGCAGGCCATCCTCATTCGGATAAGAATATTCGAACAGATCGAGCCTGGGTGCCTCGATCGGCTCGGGTTCCGAGACCTCGGAAATCGACCCCATAATGAGGACGACATTTTCCCTGACTTCTCCCACAAACGATTCAAACAGGTCAAATCCTTCCCGCTTGTATTCGACGAGAGGATCCTTTTGTCCGTATCCCCGAAGCCCGATTCCTTCCTTGAGTCGGTCAATCTTGAGAAGATGGTCTTTCCAGAAATTGTCGAGAGTCTGAAGGGTGACAAAACGAATGATCCCCACAAAGGATTCGGGGCCAAACTTTTCTTCTCTTTCCGAGAGGAACGCTTCATACCTGACCAGCACATGATCAATCAGAGCGTCGATGCCAAGATCCCGAAGCTCGTCGATGGTCACGTCGCACCCGGTTTTTTCCTTAAGAGCTCCCACGACCCCTTCGAGGTCAAAGCTTTCCGGATAGGCTTTTTCGGGAATGATGGAAAAAACAATCTCTTCGATGACCCGGGTGCCCCACTCAACCAGAAGATCCCGAACCCCTTCTCCCTTCAGAACCCGTTTTCTGAGCTCGTAGAAGATGAGACGTTGCTGGTTCATGACATCGTCGTACTCCAGAAGTTGTTTCCTGATGTCGAAATGATAGGCTTCAACTTTTTTCTGGGCGTTCTGGATCGCCTTGCTGACAAAGGGATGCTCAATGGGGACCCCCTCTTCGACGCCCATTCTTTCCATGAGCCCCTTGATCTTGTCTGCCCCAAAAATCCTCATCAGATCATCTTCCAGGGAAAGGTAAAAACGCGAAGACCCTGGGTCTCCCTGACGGCCGGACCGACCCCGAAGCTGATTATCGATACGGCGGCTTTCGTGGCGCTCCGTTCCAATGATATGAAGCCCCCCCGCCCGGACAACTTCCTCCCGTTCCCGTCCGAAAGACTCTTCGAGCTCCAGAAAAAGAGATTCCTTCTCTTCCTCTGAAATCTCCTCTCCACGGGCTCTGATCTGGGCGTTGCAAAGGAACTCCGCATTGCCTCCCAAAAGAATGTCCGTTCCCCGGCCAGCCATGTTCGTGGCAATAGTGACCTTTCCCAGCCGACCGGCTTGTGCGACAATTTCGGCTTCTTTTTCATGGAACTTTGCATTCAGGACCTCGTGCGGAATGCGCAGATCCTTCAGAAGCTTCGAAATATATTCGGATTTTTCGATCGAAACCGTACCGACCAAAACAGGCTGTCCGATCTTGTGACGTTCCACTATATCCAAAACGACGGCATCGTACTTCTCCTTCTGGGTCCGGTAGATCTGGTCCGGAAGATCCACCCGGACCATCTTTCGGTGGGGGGGGACAACAATGACTTCCAGGTTGTAGATCCGGTGAAACTCCGTCGCTTCGGTGTCGGCCGTTCCCGTCATGCCCGAAAGTTTTTTATACATTCGAAAATAGTTCTGGAAGGTCACCGTTGCCAGGGTCTGGTTTTCCATCTGGATCTTGACATGCTCCTTGGCTTCAACCGCCTGATGGAGCCCTTCT
>JAYWMN010000045.1:0-12590 GCA_035873205.1 Nitrospirota bacterium | reverse complement strand
CTCCGAAGTCCGGGATGGCGGGAGCATTCCGCTCCCGCCGGACTCCGGGAAATCCGTCATCCCAGATAAACCATCGCGAAGAGGAACAATATCTCTCCGGCTTCGATCAAAAGCCCTGCCAGATCTCCCGACAGCCCGTCGATTCTGGAAAGGAACGCACGACCGAGCCCCGCCATTGCGACAAGCATGACAATGGCGGCCCCTGCCCCTTTTTCCCCTCCGGCGAACCCGGCCGCGGCAAGGGAGAAAAGAAGACCGGCCAGGGCTCCGTCACCGAAGCTTCCGCTCGACGGCCGGGACAGAAGAAGGCCGCCCAGGCCTTCGCCCTTATCCGCGGCGGACCGGGCGAGATAGCGGAACACGGGGACCAGGGCCCCCCTCGAAAGAAGGGGGGCCAGAAGAAGGGCAACGGGAGAGGAGAGGAGCGAAAGGATCCCGACCCACTTGGCCAGGATCGCCAGATTCAGGGCCACAATGGCATAGACTCCCTTCCGGGGATCCTTTCTTATCCGGCGTTTCTCATGGGGAGGGACCTCGGCAAAGGCGCATTCTGCCGTGTCGGCCAGTCCGTCGAGATGGAGAGCTCCCGTCATGAATATCCAGACAATGAGAATCAGGAAGGCCGAGACAAAGGGATGGACAGGCGGAATGAGGATGGCAAGCCTGGACAGAAATACGGACGCCAGGGCGAGAACTGCGCCGACAGCCGCTCCCACCACCGGAATCCAGAAGACTTCGAGAGGAAGGGGATCGCCCGCATCGGTAACCCCGACAAAGCGTTTCGGAACAGGAAGCCGGGTCAGAAAGGAGAGGGCCCGAAAAAACCCTCCTCCGCTCACTCCCGGAAACGACGCGTGGATCACCCCTTGCCGGCTTCGGAAACCTTCGCCTCTTCGAAGGTCGCCATCCGGTTATAGAGTTCGACGGCAGAGGCCACCAGCGGGTAGGCCAGCGCCGCTCCCGATCCTTCTCCCAGACGGAGATCCAGCGAAAGAAGGGGGGAAAGTCCGAGATGTTCAAGGATCCTTCGATGTCCCGGTTCAAGGCTCATGTGGCTTGCCAGAAGATAGGGCCGAACCTCGGGAATAACCGTCACCGCGGCCAGGGCGGCCGCTCCGGTAATGAATCCGTCCAGGATGACCGGAATCTTCCTGGCCGCTCCCCCGATGATGAATCCGGCCAGCGCCGCGATCTCGAGTCCGCCTACCGCCCAGAGCCAGTCCAGTGGCGAGGCCAGAAGGGGACGGTAGCGGGACAGGGCTCCCTCGATCACCTGGATCTTCTTGCGGTGGCCCTCCGGGGTCAGTCCGGTCCCGAGACCGGTCAGCTCCTCGGGAGGATAGCGCAGAAGGGCCGACGCCAGGGCCGAGGAAGCGGTGGTGTTCCCGATGCCCATCTCTCCCGTCAAAAGCAGGGTCGCTCCGGAGTCTGCGGCAAGGTTGGCCATCTCCATTCCCGCCTCCATCGCCCGGATCCCGTCGGTGGGCGTCATGGCCGGTTCGACCGCGAAATTCCGGGTTCCGCGGGCCACCTTCCGGTGAATCACCCCCTCCACTCCGGAGAGATCGCCGTCCACTCCCACGTCGACGACCTTCAGGTCGAGGCCATGGATCCGGGAAAGAACGCTGATGGCCGCCCCTCCCCGGACAAAGTTCAGGACCATCTCGCGGGTCACCGAGGAAGGATAGGCCGAGACGCCGGCGGCGGTCACGCCGTGGTCGGCGGCAAAGACCGCGCAGAACCCCTTTGGGGCGGGCGGTCGGTCCGAGCCGTGGATCCGGGCATACCAGAACGCAATTTCCTCCAGACGACCCAGACTTCCGAGGGGTTTGGTGAGATGATCGAGGCGGTAGCGGATGGCGGCATCGAATCCCCCATCGACGACCGTCACCTCCCTCGCCCACCAGGAAAGCGGGGGGCGCAGATCCATCGACGTTTCGTGGGCGGCCTTTTTCGTTAGATCCGGCTTGTCTGACACGTTCCTGTCCTTTCGCGGGGCTTCGCCCGCCATTCGCTCCCTATTTGAGTCTCAGGGGACATCCCATCATAACGGTGTACACTTCGGAGGCCTGCCTGGCTAGCTGCTGGTTCCATTCTCCGGTCAGGTCGGCGAAGCTCCGGCCCAGGGGGGTCATGGCGATCCCTCCCTCGCCGACCTCATCGGTCACGATCACCGTCAGACCTGTCCGCCCTGAAAGAATCCGGCCAAAACGCTCCATCCAAGAGCCGGAGGATTCGAGCTCCAGAAGCTCCATCACGCAGAACCCAAGATTGTCCAGAAGGAGGGGCGTGTCCGACAGGGGACCTCCCTCTCCGAAAATCCCCGACGAAACGAAGGCGCAAAAATCGTCCTCGACCGTTTCCACTCCAGCCGCACGCCGCTTTCGGTGGGAGGCGATCCGTGCTTCCATCTCCGGGTCCCGGGCCCGTCCTGTCGCCCAAAAGGTCCAGGCAGACCCGGCCCGTTCGTCCATCAGCCTCTCGGCAAAGGCGGACTTCCCGGAACGGATCCCGCCCGAGACGAGGATCAGGAAACCCATTCGGTCAGGGCCTCCGCCTCAACCGCGCCAGGATTTCCTCTCCCTTTCGGGATTCGACGGACAAATGGGTAATGGCAAATTCGAGAAAGTCGAAGTGTTCCCGGAACAGATCCCGGACCTCCCCGGCCGTTGTTGTGAAGGGAGGTCCTCCTTCCCGGCCATGCACATAGAAAAGTCCCACCAATTCCCCTCCCGGGCGGATCATCCGGACGGCCATCTCCACATAGTCGGGCCTCCTCTCCGGGGGGATCGCGCAGAAACAGGTCTGCTCGAGAAGGTAGTCATAGAGGCCCCACTTTTCCGGGGAGAGGAGAAACAGGTCCTCCTCGATGTAGTGAATCTTGACACCTTCCGAAACGGAAAGCTCCCGGGCCTGGGCAATCGCCTCGGGAGCAAAGTCCACACAGGTCACGTCGTAACCGTGTTTGGCAAGGTAGATGGCTTCCCACCCCCGGCCGGCTCCCGGAATGAGGATCCGCGAATAGGGGGCGAGCTTTCTTGTTTCCGCGAGATGGACAAAGACCGGAGCCACCTGGCCCAGATCCCACCCCGTATTTTTATCGATGTATCGCTGGTTCCAGAAATCTTTTTCCGGCATGATCCCCTCGACGAGAAATATGGGTCCTGTGACATCCTTTCCGGAATCTTATCAGAAATCCCCCCCGGGACTCGACACTTTTCCCGGAAATGGCGGGATCGGGATTTCCCGCCCGGGGCATTCCTCCAATGAGGTGAACGAAGAGGCTGTATCAGGAACGAAGTGAGAGGGGGCAAGAGGCGTGGCAATCATGAGGAAGTCAGGAAGGAATAAAATGCACCCGGGCGGGCCGCCGGAACAGGGGGACACTCCCGCTCAATCCCGATGGCGGGATACCGGAGGCAATCTTGGAGGGGGAAATTTTCCGGACATTATCGATCTCCCTTTTTTTAAAGCCCAGAGTGGAGCCAGGACGGATGGGAATACAGGATGATTGACCTTTTGAGGCAAGAAGCACACGAAAAGTCCGGGATCGTCTTCGGGCAGTCCCGATCCCGGGTCCGTGCCCTTTGTTCTTCCTCCCTCAGACGGTATGTGCGATGGTACGGGGGGTACCCCTTCTCCGGCCCAGATCCTGAAGTCCGATCCCTCCTTCGATCGCCGTCCGGACATGGTCGAGGACACAGTCGAGCAGGGTGCCGCCATGGAGATAAGATTTCTGCGCTCCTGAAATATCGGAACGGGAGATGCTGTAAGACTCCACAACTTCCGCGTAATCAATCCGGAAGAGGCGGATCAGCTCGCGCGAGATCTCGATCGCATGACGCAGGAGATTGTCGTCTTTCACCCACCCTTCATGGGTTAAACGCATGCGGGGAGAGAGCTTGAAGACAAATTTGTCCAAATCGGAGTCGCTGTCGAAGACGGGAGACTCCATGGCCCACCCCGCGGCATCTTCGAAAATCGCCATGTCGACAGCGAAGGCGTGTATTCCCGGACCGAGCTCCCCCCCGTGTTCTCTGTTGAAGACGAGAACAGAATGCTGGCACGGGTGAACGAAAAGGGTGCGTTCCTTCTCGGCCGCGAGCAGAACATCCCACACGGACTGGACTTCGCATATGAGACTTTCGATCCGGGCTTCCCCGCTTTTGAGCATGGCAAGAGCCCGCTCGGGAAGGAGGGGCTTTTTCATTTTCCAGGAATCAAGGTAGAAGGTGGAAAACTGGGACAGAAGATTGCTGTTGTTCATCGCGTAATAAGCCTGATTCACGGCTTCCTGACCGTTCAAACGGATCATCGCCCTCTCCTTCCCTGGAGAATAAATGAAAACGATTAACGAATCCCTCAAAGATCCCATAATTTGAGTGTCACAGTCCTTCCCTGTCCTTCTCTCTCATCCCCCCCCGGATTCTTCGCATTTCAGCGAAGACCCGGAATGAACCAGGCGTGAACGGCCCTGAAACGGCCCTTGGTCCTCGGGGTGACACCGGAAGCCTTCCTCTTTTCCATTTCAGTACAAATCGAGCATAGGGCGGTCGTCCTTATGGAAAGCCCCTCCTCCCGGCCGACCTTCCGCTTGCATCCGGGACAGGTGAAAAACATGTCCGGAAGTTTCAGAACCCCCATTTTCAACGCCTTCTTGTCCAATGCATAGGTCCACGAATTCATGGGACGCCCTCCATTGCAAAGGTCCAAGATCGAAGTTCCGGACATCTTGCTACCCTCCACGGAACTCCGGACGGACCGACAAAAAATCCCCGCCCCCGGTTCACGGCCGAACAGCCGGGGCAAGAGACGATTGACGACGGCTTCTGTCGTCATAAAACGTGAAAAATAAGAGTGCGTGTCACGGACACGCCCCCAAAGATGACGTACGACGGAGGTCAGTGCCACGGAAGGAGGGGGGCAAAACCGCATTGTGGCGATATTAGGGTGACACAAACATGCACCATCGTGATGTCACTATAGCACCGGTGACAGGTCTGTCAAGTGTATATTTTTATTTACACATAGATAACTTAAGATAATTATGATATCTTTTCAAAACCGGCTTGGAAGGCCTCCGGGACAACCGGGAATCCTGACCGGGGATACTCTTTTCTCCCACCTCTTCAGGAAGTGCCGACATACGGGACCGGATCGGAGTCGTTCGGTATTTTGGGGATCGTCCCTGAGCGGAAAAGGTCAGCGGATCTTCTCCGGTCAAGGAGGCGACGGAGGATTCCGGCGAGTGGCTGACCGCCGGCATGATGGCTCAAGGTCATTTGTCTTCAGACTGACTTGGCCTTTTTTCTTCCGGAATGCCCATGGCCCTTGATCGGACGGCCACAGATTTCTGTCCGATATTCTGCTGATTCCTCCTCCCCCGAAAGGAGCGTTTCATGCCTTCAGAGACCCTGGTCGACTTGTCCCGTCTCCAGTTCGCCGTCACCGCCCTGTACCATTTTCTCTTCGTTCCTCTGACATTGGGCCTGACCTACCTTCTGGTCATCATGGAGACGGTCTATGTCATGACGGGCAAGGAGATCTACAAGGACATGACCCGTTTCTGGGGAAAACTCTTCGGGATCAACTTCGCTCTGGGGGTGACGACCGGACTGACCATGGAATTCGAGTTCGGAACGAACTGGTCCTACTTTTCCCATTATGTCGGAGATATTTTCGGGACCCCCCTGGCCATCGAAGGGCTTATGGCCTTCTTCCTCGAGTCGACCTTTGTCGGCCTGTTTTTCTTCGGCTGGAACCGGCTCTCCAGGCAGGGACACCTGATGGCGACCTTTCTTGTCGCCACGGGGACCAATCTTTCCGCTCTCTGGATCCTCGTGGCCAACGGATGGATGCAGAGTCCGGTCGGGGCCCGCTTCAACCCGGCCACCATGCGGATGGAGCTGACAAGCCTCTGGGCGGTCTTCCTCAACCCCGTCGCGCAGGCCAAGTTTGTCCACACGGTCTGCGCCGGTTATGTCACCGCCTCTGTCTTTGTCCTGGGCATCAGTTCCTGGTACCTTCTGAAGGGCCGTGATCCCGAATTCGCCAGGCGCTCCTTCCGGATCGCTGCGGCCTTCGGTCTCGCCACTTCGGTCGGGGTGATCATCCTGGGCGACGAGTCGGGCTATCTCGACGACCTTGGTCAGAAAACCAAACTGGCCGCCATGGAGGCCATGTGGACAACCAAGTCCGCCCCGGCGGGATTCAACCTCTTCGCCGTTCCCGACCAGAACAGGATGAAGAACGATTTCCAGATCGAGATCCCCTACGTCCTGGGACTGATCGCCACCCGTTCCTTCGACACCCCTATCCCGGGGATCCGGGAGATCGTCCGGATCAATGAAGGCCGCATCCGAAAAGGGATTCTCTCCGTGGACGCCCTGGACCGATACCGCCTTCATCCCGGGGATTCGGAGGCCCTGGCCACATTCGAAAAATATCAGGGAGACATGGGTTTCGGGCTTCTGATGAAAAAATACCGCACCGACCCCATGAAGGCGACCCCGGCGGACATCCACCGGGCGGCCCTTGACACCATTCCCAGGGTGACCCCCCTCTTCTGGTCATTCCGACTGATGGTGGGGCTCGGATTTTCCTTCCTGGCGCTCTTTTCTCTCGCCTTCTATGCATCCTGCCGGAACTGCTGCGAAAGAAGGCCCTGGCTCCTCAAATGGGCTCTCTTTTCCATCCCTCTGCCCTATCTGGCCAGCGAGCTGGGGTGGTTTGTTGCCGAATACGGCCGTCAGCCCTGGTCGATCTACGGGATCCTGCCCACCTCAGACTCCGTCTCGACCCTGTCGACCCGGAGCCTTTTCTTCTCTCTGGGAGGATTCACCCTGTTCTATACGGCCCTGCTGGTGGTCGAGCTTTTCCTGATGTTCAAGTTTGCCCGGATGGGTCCGGCGAGCCTCCATACCGGCCGCTACGAGGGGGAACGCCCTCTGGCCGCGACCCCGGGCCCGGAAACACCCTAGAAGGAGAGGACCCGATGTTCGATTATGCCACACTGAAAGTGATCTGGTGGGTTCTGGTGGTGGTCCTCCTCACGGGATTTGCGGTGATGGACGGGTTCGACATGGGCGTAGGCGCCCTCCTTCCCTTCATCGGGAAGACGGATACGGAGCGCCGGGTGCTTCTGAACAGCGTCGGCCCCCACTGGGAAGGGAACCAGGTCTGGTTCATCACGGCGGGAGGGGCGGTGTTCGCCGCCTGGCCGCTGGTCTACGCCACGGCCTTTTCCGGCTTCTACATGGCCATGCTCCTTGTGCTCTGGTCCCTGTTCTTCCGTCCGGTCGGATTCGACTATCGGAGCAAGCTCGAGAATCCCCGATGGAGAACCTTCTGGGACTATGGTCTCTTTGTCGGGGGAGCCGTCCCTCCCCTGGTCTTCGGCGTCGCCTTCGGCAATCTGTTCGAAGGGGTGGGTTTCAGGTTCGATCCGGAGCTGCATTCCTCCTTCGAGGAACCCTTTCTGGACCTCTTCACCCCTTTTACCCTCACGGCAGGGATCATCAGCCTGCTCATGATCCTCTTCCATGGCGCCACCTATCTGACGCTCCGCACCGAAGGAGTTCTCCAGAAGCGTTCGATCCGGGCGGCGGGGGTGACCGGTGGCCTTCTGGCCATCGTTTTTCCTCTTGCGGGCGTCGCGCTCGTACGGGGCATCGCGGGCTTCCGGATCGTCTCGGGAGCCGATCCCGGCGCCCCCTCCAATCCCCTGGACAAAACGGTCATCCGGACAGCCGGAGGATGGGTTGCAAACTTCACAGCCCATCCCGCTCTCTGGGCTTTTCCGGCCCTGGTTTTTATCGGTCTTCTGGTCGCTTTCCTGTCTGTGCGCCTTGCCCGGCCTCTCCTGGGGTTTGTCGGCTCCTCCCTGACCAATGCGGCGGTGATCGTAACGGCCAGCGTCTCCCTCTTTCCCTTCCTCCTGCCCTCCCGTCTCGACCCCTCGAGCAGTCTCACCGTCTGGGACTCGGGCTCGAGCCGGCTGACGCTCCTTCTCATGTTCTGGGCGGCGGTTCTCCTGACTCCGGTGGTGATTGTCTATACCGGATGGTGTTACCGGGTGATGCGGGGAAAGGTTACGGAGGAGGGAATCCGCAAGGAAGAGAATTCGCTGTACTGAAGACACGAAGCCCGACATCACACTGAGGAAAGGAGAATCCGTCATGTGGTATTTTTCATGGTTCATCGGAGTCACCATGGCAGTCCTACTTGCGGTCATGCACAGCCTGTGGCTCGAGGTCCAGGTGGACCAGGCACTTCTTTCCGGGAGGAAGGACAGGGTCTGAGAGGAAGGGCCGATCGACCGGACCCTCCGGTCGGGCCGCGGGAATCACAGCAAAAGGAGGATCGCCATGAAAGAGATCGTTGTACTGGGAGCGGGCACGGGAGGAATGCCGGCGGCCTACGAACTCAGGGACGCCCTGGGCGAAAAGGCGCACATCACCGTCGTCAACATGACAGAGTATTTCCAGTTTGTTCCCTCCAATCCCTGGATTGCGGTGGGATGGCGCACACGCAAGGAGACGACCTTTCTGATCCGTCCCTATCTTGAAAAAAAGGGGATCGCCTTCGTTCCCAAAAAAGTCGAGGCCATCCATCCCAGAGCCAACCGCCTGGTCTTTTCCGATGGAACGGTCCACGACTACGACTATCTGGTCATCACAACGGGTCCCCGTCTGGCCTTCGAACTCGTAGAAGGAGCAGGGCCAGGGAACGGATTCACCCAGTCGGTCTGTACGGTCGACCACGCCGAATCCGCACGGGAAAAGCTCCAGCTCTTCATGAACGATCCCGGTCCGGTCATTGTGGGAGCCTTTCAGGGGGCAAGCTGTTTCGGCCCGGCCTACGAGTATGCCTTCATCCTGGACCGCCATCTCAGAAACCGGAGAATGCGCCACAAGGTTCCCATGACCTACCTGACCGCCGAACCCTACATCGGCCATCTGGGTCTGGGCGGGGTCGGGGATTCCCGGGGGATGCTCGAGTCCGAATTCAGGAAGCAGGACATCAAGTGGATCACCAATGCCCGGGTGACACGGGTTACGGAACACTCCATGCACGCTGAAGAACTCGACAGCGACGGGAACAAGATCCGGGAGCACGACATTCCCTTCCAGTACTCCATGATGATTCCCCCGTTCCGGGGAATGGAGGCAGTGGCCAGGGTCGAAGGGCTGACAAATCCGGGCGGATTCGTGCTGATCGACGATTTCCAGCGGAGTCCGGTTTACCCGAACATCTATTCGGCCGGGGTCTGCGTGGCCATTCCCCCGGTCGAAAAAACGCCCGTGCCGACCGGGACACCCAAGACCGGATACATGATCGAGTCGATGGTCTCGGCAATCGTCCACAACATCAAGGCAGAGTTCGAAGGACGGCTGCCCGATACCAGGGGAACCTGGAACGCAATCTGTCTTGCCGACATGGGCAATACAGGAGCGGCCTTCGTGGCACTCCCCCAGATTCCCCCCCGGAACGTCGCCTGGATGAAAAAGGGAAAGTGGGTCCACCTGGCCAAGATCGCTTTTGAAAAGTACTTTATTCGCAAGATGAAAACGGGAAGTTCGGAACCGGTCTACGAAAAGTACATGCTCAAGGCGCTGGGGATCGAAAAGCTCCAGAAATAGAGATGAAGGGGATCGACCGGTCCTGCGGTACCGCGTCCGGGGCCGGAGGATGGCCCTCTCCCTTTTGGGCCGCCCGTGCGCCTTCACGGCCGGCAACCTTCTTGACAACGCCCCCCGCCCGGGAGATTTAATAGGACCGGAGGACTTTTCCCCCGGATCCGGAAGAGGTCTCCGTTGACGCTCCGACCTCCCTCTGCTTCGAAAGGAGAACCGCCCGCCAATGTACCGGAAGGGACTGGGACAGGAGGAAGCCCTCCAACGACTTTCGGAAGAGGGAAGGAATATCCTTCCCCAGGACAGACCCGCCTCCCCCTTTCTCCGGCTCGCAAAGATCCTTACCGAACCGATGTTCCTCCTTCTCCTGGGTGGCGGCGGCCTCTATTTTCTCCTGGGAGACCGAACCGAAGGTCTCTTTCTCCTCTCGTTCGTCCTCGTCGTGATGGCCACGACCTTCTTTCAGAAACAGAAAACGGATCGGGCCCTGGAAGCGCTCAGGAACATCTCCTCCCCTCACGCGACCGTGATCCGGGACGGCGCCCGGGTCGACATCCCGTCAAGCGACATCGTCCGCGAAGATCTCCTCGTTCTCGATGAAGGGAACCGGGTTCCGGCCGATGCCCGCCTCCTCGAGGGGAGACTGGAAACCGACGAATCCCTTCTCACGGGAGAATCTCTCCCGGTCCTTAAGATCCCCGGCCAGGAGAGCCTGCCCTTCGCCGTTTTGCGCGAGGGAACAAGCCCGTTCGTCTATGCCGGGACGGTCGTCATTCACGGAAGCGCGGTCGGGAAGGTCGAAGCGACGGGAGAAAAATCCGCCGTCGGAGCCATCGGCCGAAGCCTGTCCGGAGTCACGGAAAAAAGCTCCTTCCTGGAAAAGACCTCGCTCCGCTTTGTGCGGACTCTCTCCGTGGCCGGACTCTCCCTGGCGGCCGCCGACGTTCTCATCAACCGTTTCTGGATCGGAAAAACCTTTCTTGAGAGCCTTCTTAACGGTCTTGCCCTGGCGATGGCCGTCCTGCCGGAGGAAATCCCTGTCATCCTGACGATATTCCTCGCGATCGGGGCGTGGAGGCTCTCGCGGATCCATATTCTGAGCCGCAGACTGTCCTCGGTCGAGACCCTTGGATCGATTACCCTTCTGGCCGTGGACAAGACCGGCACCCTCACGGAAAACCGCATGCTCCTGAAATTGATCGTTTCGGACGGGGAGACTTTCGAGACCGGACAAGTCTCCCTCCTTCCCGAAACATTCCACCGGACGGTGGAGTTCGCCCTTCTTTCAACCCCGCCCAACCCGTTCGACCCGATGGAGGAAGCCCTGGCCAGATTTGGGAGAGGCTCCCTCGAAGGAACGGAGCACCTTCACGACAGCTGGACTCCGGTCAAGGTCTATGGCATCGAACCCCCGATCCTCGCGATGGCCCGGGCCTATCCCACAGGTTCCCGGAGGGAGTTCCTTTTTGCCACCAAGGGTTCTCCGGAGTCGATCCTCGACCTGTGCCATGTGCCGGAAAGCCGGCTAAGCGAGATGCTCTCCAGAGTCGACACTCTGGCGGGCCAGGGATACCGGGTAATCGGGGTCGCCCAGGGAACATGGACCTCGCCCGATCTCCCCGAGAACCTTCACGATGTTCCCTTTACCTTTCTGGGTCTTCTGGCCTTTCAGGACCCTCCGAGAAAGGATGCCGCTGCGGCCGTCAGAGAATGCGCCTCGGCCGGAATCAGGATCCTCATGATGACCGGCGATCATCCGGCGACCGCAAAAGCGATCGCCCGGGAGGTAGGGATTCCCCATTCGGAGGTCATCACGGGGAAGGAAATCGACGACTCCTCCGACGAGGTCCTGCAGGAGCGTCTGGCGCGCGTATCGGTCTGCGCACGCTTGCGGCCCGAACAAAAACTCCGGCTGGTCGACCTGCTGAAAAAGAACGGGGAGGTGGTGGGCGTTACCGGAGACGGGGTGAACGATGCCCCGGCGCTGAAATCCGCCCAGGTCGGAATCGCCATGGGACAGCAGGGGACCGATGTCGCGCGGGAAGCCGCATCGCTCGTTCTCCTCGACAACAGTTTCAAGAGCCTGGTCGAGGGTATCCGGCTCGGGCGGCTGATCTTCGAAAATCTTCTCTCGGCTCTCAGGTTTGCCCTGGCCGTCCACCTCCCCCTGATCGCCCTCAGCCTGATCCCCCTGATATTCCGGGGGACACTTCTCCTGACTCCCGTCCATATCGTTCTCCTTCAGCTGATCATCGATCCGGCCTGCTCCCTCCTTTTCGAATCGGAACCGGCCCGCCGGAACCTCATGGCCGATCCACCCCGGCCTCCGGACCGGACCCCCTTCGAGTGGGCGTCCCTCCGGGGAGCGCTGTTTCAGGGGACCGGGGTGGCCGGAATTCTTCTGGGCGGATTTTTTCTGTTCGATTCCTTCCGGTGGACAATCGAAACGACTCGCGCGATCCTCTTCTTTTCCCTGGTCCTGTCCGTCCTTCTGCTCATCCTGACCAACCGGACCCTCCGCTCTGGGGACACCCCCCCCGGCGCCGGAAAAAACTCCGTCTCGGTCAAGCTTTTTATCGCCGCCGCGATTTTTCTCCTTCTCTTTTATACCGTTCCCTTTCTGAGGGAACGCATCGGGATCGGCCAGCTGCGACCGGGATCCGCCCTCTCCTTTCTTCTCCCGGTCCTGGGTCTTGTCCTGACGGTGGCCCTCTTTCTCGGAGCGTCGTGGAAGCTCCAGACCAGGACCCGGTCTAAGACCTCCTGAATCGGAGACAGGAAAGACTTGTATTGTTGACCCGGGTTGTTAGTCTAGGAGAGATGCGTCCCCCGACAATATCGAGTCCCTTCTCTCTGGAAAGGCTCGAGGGAATACCTCCTGAAAAACTGGGGAAGAACCGTGAGCAGGAACGAAATCGATCCTTCAAGAGGAGAGCCGACGACGACAGATCCGGA
>JAYWMN010000043.1:0-18662 GCA_035873205.1 Nitrospirota bacterium | reverse complement strand
CAGAACCAACGATTGATTCCTGTTCGGATCCATTCCTTTTTTCTGAGACCTATGTGCTTAGAAAAGGCCTAAAAACTGTCTTGACAAACCGATCCACTTCCCCGGGAGGACCACTGATGAGAACATCCCGTTTTTCGTCAAGGATGTCGCCGGCCGCCAGGTCGAAGATCCGTGTCTTCGGGAGGGTGGTATTGAAGGAGAAGTCGAAGTCCTCCAGCCGCTTGATGTCCCGAAAGCCCGCTTCCTTGACCCAGCGGGCAATGGCCCGGTCCTAACGGGCGGTCATCTCGTCCGAGACCAGAAGCTCCAGGAACTCGAGGGGAGAGAGTTGGTTAGCGGTGGCCTCCAAAAGACGAACCTCCAAGGTGGAGAGAAGTCCGGAGAGTTTAAGCTGTTTGAGGTCGGTGCGGAGTTGAGCCTTCAACGGTCAGTCCTCCTTGGTTAAGGGAGTGGATGAGGGGGCCCATCCCAGGAGTTCCTGATACTCCGAGAGGGGACGGATGATGGGATGGCTGCCGGTCAGTTCTCCTGTCGCGGGAAGAACGAGACGACTCAAGACCTCCCGGAAGACCCGCAGTCGGAAGAGACGGCGTTCCAGGGCGATTTTGGCGGTCCGTTCAATATCGATCGCCGGATGGTGCCGCGCGAGGGCGAGGAACCCCTGAAAGACCCGGATGCCTTCGAGACCACGCTCCTCCAGAAGAGCCTGTCCCCATCGATGGGCATTGACCCCGATCCGGGCAGATTTCTGGAGCATGTCGGGAACACCCCGTTCCACGACAGAGATTTTCTCGGCGGGGATATGGGTGGGATCCGTGTGGAACGCTCCCTGGCGAATGCGGGGATGGAGGGCGATCTGCTCGTGCCGGTCATTAAAGATGCGGACGATCCGGGTGTCCCACTGAACCCAGACCTCGCGGCCCAGATACTCGGGAGGCACTGAGTAATAGGAGCGCCGGATCTCCACATGGCCGTCCCGGTGCACCTTTCGTCTCCCTTCCTCGTACAGGGGAAAGAGCTCTGGAGGAAGAGGCCGCAAGGCCGGACGCTCGATCATCGTGAAGCCCGGGCCCACATGGGCCCGGGTGGTTCCATGGATCCGGGTGTCGACAATGGTGCGCTCCCACTCCGCCAGATGCCGGTTCAGCCCGGCAAGCAACGGGAACTCCTTCCCCTTGAGGGCGTTGTTCTGGACGAAGTCGATCCCTTTTCGACCTTGCCCTTGTGGCGGGGCATGTAGGGCTTGGTGGGAAGCAGGACGATCCCATAATGGCGACAGAACGCGGCGAGCTTCGGATTAAGATCCGGGTCATACCAGTCGGCCCGGAGAACGGCGGCCTTCAGATTGTCGGGAACGAGGGTTTTTGGCATCCCCCAAAGGAGCGGAAAGCATTTTCCAGAAGACGGATCAAAGCGTCGGGGGTCTGTCTCCGGACCGCTTCACTGTAGGCCTTCCGGGAATGGGACAGAACGACCCGCAGGACCTGGACTCTTCGCCGGCGTGCTCCTTCCCGGAGCCAATATCCCGAACCAAAGTCGACCTGAGCCTCGACCCCATGGTCGACTTCCATCCGGCGAAACGGAATGGGTGTTTTTTCTTCGAGACGGCGAATGAAGCGTTTGACGGAGCTGTGGGATCCGGTTAATCCCTGATCGGCGACCGGGTCCTGGAAAATCTGTTGGGTGGTGAGACCGAGGCGCACTTGGACTAGATCTCGGAGGCGAAAGCTTCGCAGGAACTCTTCCGACCGGAGGCAAAGGTTTTCCCGAGGGTCGAAATGGCTGGTCTTGGGGGTTCCTTTTGAAGATTTGCGTGACGGGATACCGTTTCGCGATTGATCCCCAGGGTTCGCACAATGCGTCGATGCGACCACCCCTGGAGTAAGAGTACTTGAATTGCTTGAATTGTCGCCATTTTGAGTTCGTTCACCGTGATACCCTCCTTTTTCTGGAAGGTATACGATATCTCCTCTCAAAGTGGCTGGTTTTGACCGACCGCTAACATCTTAATAGAAACTGGCATTCCTGTACTCATCGAGAAGTCCATGAACTCAGCGGCAGGACAATAGACTTCAACCACCCCCGTTAAAAGGAATTTCTGGAGGCTGATGTCGACTCCATTTGGCCCCTTCTCCCAAGATCCGATGATTCCGATCTTCACCCCTTCAATCCACCCTTCAAAACCCGACTTTGCTTAAAATACGGAACCTTCTTTGAGTCAACAATTACCTTTTCTCCAGTCCTCAGATTCCTGGCCTTCCTTGTCGCACGTGTCCGGACACGAAGAACGCCAAAATCCCTCATTTCAATGGTATCTCCTGATTTAAGACCATCTTTCATAGCTTCAAGGAAAAGATCAATTATTTGTCTGGAATCGTTATTCGTAATGCCGGGAAACTGGCGGGAAAGACGTTTGATGAGATCGGATTTGGTCAATTTTTACTCTTTTGAGTAATGATTTTCAACGATCCTTTTTAAAATATTTTCAATAATATTTCGAGTCACAAATCCCACTTTTTGATAAAGGTCTATTTTTTCAAAAAAGCTTCGGTCAATTATCGGCTCCCCAACAGATTCATATTCGTATTCACCCATCGGGAAACTTCCAGCATGTAAATGTTTATGTCTTCCATCGACACAAACAGAGTCAATAAATTTTTTAGACTCCTTATCAAAGGATTGATTTATAAATTCTTTAAAATCTTTGTACCCTTCGGTTTTACGTGCTAAAGCTTCTAATGCAGCAATTTTATAGGCAAGAGCTACAGAAGGGAATCTCTCTTGATTTGCTAAAGATACATGATACAGCCTAGCGCATCTGTCAAAAGCGTCTTCAAATTGTGGACCAGCATTATGGATACTCGTTAGAATCTCTCTGGTATTTTGGGGGAGCTTTAAGACTCCAGGCGTAAATGATTCCTCCTCCCAGAAAAGGCCCGTAAAAGTTCCTGCATTACAAAGCTCCCCCTTTTTGGGGAGAGTCGTGGGAAGAGTAGGTGTCTTAAAAAATAAGCCTCGTTGATACCGTCGACTTTCTTCTGGAGGAGGTTTTTCATGATCAAAAGGAATCACCCACATATGTTGAATGGGAATATGAGAAGGGCTATAAAGATCATGCCCCAAAAATAATGAAAGCCTTGAAGCTAGTGTTCGCGTTTTTTCATCGGCAATTAAAGAAGCATGTCTCTCATCAATCGCATCAATTTCCATGTCAAAACAAACAATACGTTCGAAACCACTTGTACCGTCATTTTCTGACGGATCTAAAGGTGCAAAACGAAACTTCGGATGACCTGGAAGCCAATACTCTCCATCTAATGGCGCGCCAATATAACAAAATAAATTCCTGCGAAAATATTGCTTCCTAGTTCCCTCAAAAACTGAGTCTAAGACGGCCTCAATAAATTTCCGTACGGTTTCACGCCAAACGTCCTCTTCGATAGCTAAATCTATGCTTATGACCTCAACATCAGTGAGATTTCCATTTGAATCGATATTAAATGTCCAATTTAAGGTAACTTTTTGATCATCTTTAAGCTGGAATGGAATGATGATTGAAGTTGCAATACAACCGTTTGAAAGATGCCTTGTCTGGCCTGACGGTGAATGTTGTTTTGTTGCCCTAAGTTCCGATCTAAAATAGTCAAAAAATATTTGTCGTTTTTTGTCCGAAAGATTAAAAGTATATTTCACTTCAACAACTCCGCCAAATCCTCAGCATTCAAGTGAGAATAACGGCTCAACATCTGAATTGTTTTGTGTCCAGTTATTTTTGACACTTGCAATGGATTCAAGCCTTTTTCGATGAAACGACTTGTAGCCTCGTGACGTAGATCGTGAAATGTGAGATCAACGAGAAACTTAAGATCCGGATCGGCAATTTTTTTTCGTTGTTTTTTTCCTCGAATTCTTTTACGTATGAAGCTCTGGCACGAGAAACAACCCTGATGAAAGATAGAGTGAAGTAATTTGCGTTATAACTCCAAATATTACCGTCTATGCGTCTCGGTAATTCTTTTAATATCTTTATTGCCACAGGGGATAATGGAACATTCCGATAAATAGTTTCTTTATGCTTAAATTGTTTTTCCTTTAACTTTACCGTTTTCTTGTCAAGATTCACATGCTCCCATTTCATTTCTGCTATCTCGCTTCGTCGCCCAGCCGTTTCTAATGCAAATCGCACAATGGACGAGAGTTCTTTCTTGTATTTGGCGCATTCAATGAGTAAAGCCTTTTCTTCCTCTGGGGAAAGTCTCCTTTCCCTCCCCGGTTTTGGGGCGGGTTTCCGGATTTGCTGGACCGGATTAACCAGATTTCCCATCCCCCATTCCTTAACAGTAATCATAAAGAGGTGGGAAAGTAAAGCCAGTTCATGACGAACTGCTGCTGTACCAACCTCTTTAAGACGCGCATCCCGATAGGCAACAATGTCTTTGCTTTGTATTGTGGCAAAAAAAACGATTGGCAAGAGGAGTCCTATTCCATTGCCGAATATAGACCTTCTCTCGATCATGACTCTTTTTTTGAGATGAGATTTCCCTTTCATAACGTGCTAGGGCTTCCCTCAAAGTCGTACTTTCAGACTCCTTTCGAGGCACAAAAACGCCTCGATCCATTTCAGCTTCGACTTGACGGGCCCACTTTTCGGCGTCAGCTTTGTTATTGAAAGTCTTGTATTGGGGAGATTGCCCCTTGCGAATAACCTGGGCTTGCCACTGGTAGGGTCCGCGTTCGCGGATTGTCGCCATAAATTCTTCCTCCGGAATAGATGGTTCCGAAAGCCTCACTATGGCCCTAATATGGCAAAAATTATTTATTGTGGCAAGGAATTTTCTTTAAATGGCTTAAATAGT
The DNA here is from genome assembly GCA_035873205.1 of Nitrospirota bacterium. GTDB lineage: Bacteria > Nitrospirota > Leptospirillia > Leptospirillales > Leptospirillaceae > UBA4572. The sequence goes on along the minus strand of JAYWMN010000043.1, from coordinate 13,806 downwards.
GGCTGGGGGACTAGGGGTCGAACCTAGATAGACAGATCCAGAGACTGTCGTCCTGCCATTAGACGATCCCCCAGTAGGTGAGGACTGAAGCTGACAGCCAGGAATTCTAGCAAATTGAGTCCGACCTTGTCCATAGACCGGACAACGGAATCAACGGTTGGCGACATCGATACCCTCCTTCGTCAGGCCCCCCGATGCAAACCGGCCCAGACCGGCCATCATGCGAAGAGATACGCTGAACCCTGCGTCCTTAATCGCATAAATTGCATCGATCACTTGAGTTGGGCTTCCTTCTCGATTAGGATAGACAGACCCGCATGAATCCATTCATCGCCGGAATTGTTGATCCAACCCATAATAATGGTCAAGCTCAAGGAGCGTTGCATGCCAAAACCCGAAAAACATGTCTTTATTTGTGTCCAGTCCCGACCGCCCGGACATCCCCGGGGATCCTGCGCCCAGAGAGGTGCCATGGAAGTCTTTCAGGCTCTGACGATGCAAATCGAACAGGGAGGACTTTCAAGACGATTTGCCGTGACCAACACCGGTTGCCTCGGCCCCTGCGATACCGGCGCCAACATGATCGTCTATCCTGACGGGGTCATGTATGGCGGAGTCAAGCCGGAAGATGTCCCGGCCATCATCTCGGAACATCTGGTCGGAGGAAAGCCGATCGAACGTCTGAAAGTTCCTGCCATGATCTGGGAATAACTTTTTCAGAATCAGGCGCGCAACATGGGAGGGAGCAACGCTCCCTCCTTTTTTTTGTCCTCTAGGCCGATGGTCCGGTCATGCTTTCCGGACGCACCCACCGATCGAAATCCTCTGCCGACACAAATCCGAGGGATATTCCCGCCTCCCTGAGCGTCGTGTGTTCCTTGTGGGCGACATGGGCAATCTTCGCCGCCCTGTCGTATCCGATGTGTGGAGACAGGGCCGTCACCAGCATGAGGGACTCGGAGAGAAGTGCGGCGATCCGTTCGCGGTTCGGCACAATCCCCTTCACCATGTGCGTGGTAAAGGACCTCATGGCATCCGACAGAAGCTCGACCGATCCGAGCAGGTTGAAGATCATGACCGGCTTGAACACGTTCAGTTCGAAATTGCCTTGGGATCCGGCTATCCCGACCGCCGCATCGTTCCCCATCACCTGAACGCACACCATCGTCATCGCCTCGCACTGTGTCGGATTGACCTTTCCCGGCATAATGGAGCTTCCCGGCTCGTTTTCGGGAAGAGAGAGCTCTCCCAGCCCGCACCGGGGACCGGAGGCCAGCCAGCGGATATCGTTGGCGATCTTCATCAGGCTGGTCGCGAGAGTCCGGATGGCTCCGCTCGCCATCACGATGGCATCGTGGGAAGCCAGTGCGGCAAATTTGTTGGGAGCGGACACGAAGGGATGACCGGTGATGCCCGAGATATGACGGGCGACCCGATCGCCGAATTCAGGATGGGCGTTCAGTCCCGTCCCTACGGCCGTTCCTCCGATCGCCAGTTCGTAGAGACCCGGAAGGGTCGATTCGAGAGAGCGGATCCCCATGTCGAGCTGGGCAACATATCCGGAAAACTCCTGTCCGAGGGTCAGGGGAACGGCATCCATCAGATGGGTCCGCCCGATCTTTACGATTTCCCTGAATTCTTCGGACTTTTCCTGAAGGGCTGCCCTCAAAAACCGGATCGACGGAATCAGCTTTCCGGTGATCTCGAGGGCCGCCGCGATATGCATGGCTGTGGGAAAGGTATCGTTCGAGGACTGGCTCCTGTTCACATCGTCGTTGGGATGGACAGGCTTTTTTGACCCCATCGCCCCGCCCGAGAGTTCGATGGCCCGGTTCGAAATGACTTCGTTGGCATTCATGTTGGTCTGGGTCCCGGAGCCGGTCTGCCAGATCCTCAGAGGGAACTCCCGGTCGAAACGGCCATCGATCACCTCCTGGGCCGCCCTTGCGATCAGGTCGGCCTTCTCTGCGGGAAGAAGACCCAGATCCTGGTTGGACAGGGCGCAGGACTTCTTGAGGATGCCGAAAGCCCGGATCACCGGGACCGGCATAAGATCGTTCCCGATCGCAAAGTAAATCAGGGACCGGGCTGTCTGGGCCCCCCAGTAACGATCCGACGGAACCGGGATGTTCCCCATGCTGTCCGACTCAATCCGCGTATTTTCGACACCATTCTCCTTGCCCATTCACCATCCTTTATATTTAGCCTGTCATGAGGGGACTGCCCGGACGCACACGGCCCGGGTCTCTTCATCGATTCCTTCATTCTACCCAAGGACCCTGTTTCTTTACAAAGGGATCCGAAGGCCTCTTGGAATCGGGGAAGAAAACCTGTAGAATACTCGAGTTTTTCCCCCCTGCTCTTTCCGATTGCCGAAGTGGTGGAATGGTAGACACGCTAGGTTCAGGGTCTAGTGCTCGCAAGGGCGTGCGGGTTCGAGTCCCGCCTTCGGCACCATTGATGTTTGTTCAATCAAGATATAGAGAAACAGTAAGAAAAGCGTGTGTCGGAAACGACGGGCGGAAACTCCTTTGCCAGAAGGTCGGTGGGAGAGTCCGTGAAATCCCCTTGTCAGAGGGCTTCCTTCAGGGAACGGCGCCCGATGTTCTCGGCCTTTCTCCGGGCGTTTTTGCAGAATAGGAACTTGTTGAGGAAAAAATAGCCCCCGGATCCCCCTGAAATTTTTCCAGAGCCTCCGGAGGATTTGCGCCGGCTTTTTCCAAATCGCCGAAAAGACGGTCCTCCACCTCTGTTTCCCGAAAGATATCTGGAAAAACACGACCGAGAATGTCTGTTGCCAGACCTTTTTTCTCCGATTTTCATCCGTCTGTCCCCGATCCCGGGGGACACCGGAAATTCAATGCGAGGACAGCGGACGGATTTCCTCTTCCAGACACCCGACCACCTTCCCTCCCTCAAACTCTACGAGGTAGACCGGAACGTTCGTCTCGGTGTGGGTCCCGACATTCACGATCTCTCCCCGGGTGCCGCGGGACACAATCAGGGCGTCCTTTCCGAGGTCGGGATAGGATCCGTCGTTGATCAGATCTCCGGTCGATGTCACAGACATACCCCATTCAAAGCGGGGGATTCTGGGCTCGATCATGGCTTTCTCCTTATTTTTCTGAAGTTCCGGGGTCCCATGGTCGCCCCCTCGCTCCGCGCGTTCTCCTGAGTGGGGAGAGCGGGGCCAGAATCTCGGGGAACCGGTCCTTGAACCTGTTGCCATAACAGTAGAAGTCGGGGTTCTCGAGGGCGCTTTTATTATAAATGAGAGGGCTCTTCGACCCGATTTCCACGACCCCTCCTCCCGCACCGCAGACGATGGCCTGGCCGGCCGATGTGTCCCACTCCATCGTCGTTCCGTAGCGGGGATAGAAATCGGCGGACCCTTCGGCGATCCGGCAAAACTTGATGGCGCTTCCGATCGAGAAGCTGTCGAACTTTTCCTTTTCAAAGAGGGCCCTCACGAGCTCGGGAGGCATCTCCGATCCATGGGAAACGCTTCCCAACAGGACCCAGTTCCTTTCCGGCCGGCTGTCTCCCGAATCCAGCCTGTCGGCCGAAGACAGAAGCTCCTTCGAAGACAGGCTCTCCATGGAGGAGATCGTCTCTTTCACGATCCGGTACGAACCAAACCCTTCCCCCCCGAAATAGATTTGCCCCCTCACCGGAATATAGATCGCTCCAAAAATCGGACCCTGCCCGAGAACAAGGCCCACACTCACGCAGAAGTCCCCGGATTTCCGGACGAACTCCTTTGTTCCGTCCAGCGGATCGATCGACCAGAAGACGTCCCACGACGAGCGTTCGCTGTAGGGGATCTCCGCGCCCTCCTCGCTCAGGACGGGGCAGGGAACGATCCCGGGGAGGGACCCGAAAAGGATTTCGTGAGACAGGCTGTCCGCAAGGGTCAGCGGAGACAGGTCGGATTTGAGCACCACGTCGAAATCGTCGGCGTAAACGGCAAGAACCCTTTCACCCGCCTCCCGGACAAGGAGAAGAAGTTCCCTGAGGCGGTCCGACACTAGCTCGAGAATCTGTACTCTGTCCATCAATATCCTGACTCAAACAATAAAGAGAACGGGAACGATCGGGGAAACCTCTCGAAAAAGTTCGGGAAGATCCGGCTCTCCCACTCACCGCGCCCCCCGGTGTCCAACCAGATCCTGTTTCACCGGTGTGCCCTCCCATCATACAACAAACGGGCTCCGAGTAAGAAAAACAACGATGACCCAATCCAGACGTTCAAAAACGTGATGAAAATCACACTTTAATCTTTTAATCTTGATATTTAAGAAAAATTTTCCGTGATAAAATTGTCCCTGCAAAATTAGAAGAAACTAAAAAATTTAAAAAAAAAGCCAAACGAACATGTGGCGACTTCTTCCGATCCGGAAGGTCGCCAAGGAAGAAACGTCAAAAAAGCCGTAAAGATGATCAACCATGGAGGCAGCATGCGTTTCAATTTTTTTTCAATTCTCGATAATCTTCTTTTGACCGCCAAAAAAGGAAATCTGATGACAGCGGCGGGGCTCCTGTCGACCTTTCTGCTTGTCGCCGGATGCGGAGGGGGCGCAGGAGGAGGCGGCACCGTGACGGCCGTGACCGGTCAAGCCATCGATGCTCCCATCTCGAACGCGACAATCACCCTCACCCTGAATGCTCCTCTCGGACAAAGCGGAGCCCAGACACTCGGAACGACAACAGCCGATTCGAACGGAAACTTCACGATCAATGTGACCTTTCCCAACTCCAGTTCACCGGTCTTCGCAAACGCCCAGAGCGGAACGACCCTTCTTTCGAGCTACCTTGGCCCGGCAAGCACACTGGCCTCCCTCTCCACCCTCTCCACCAACAATGTACCCAACCTGGCGATCAGCCAGGTGACCACAGCCGCCCTGGCCATCCTGGCGGCGACCAACAGCCTCGGGAGCCTGACCCCGTCGAGCTATGCGGCCCTGCTTTCCGCGCACCGGAGCGACATCATCGCCGCGGCGGCCGGAATCATGGCCGTCCTCGACGCCGGATGCACAATGCCAACGGGGGACACCGACACCTTCGACATGGACAAGCAGATGGTCAGCGGGACAACCGCAACCTCCCCAGGCAGCTCGATCTCGACCCTGACCCAGGTGTCGACGACCCTCGGCGCCTCCTGCAACTCGAAGCTCCAGAACCTTCTCCAGGCCATTTCCGCGAGCCAGTTGTGGGCCCCGGAGCTCGACTTGGGCGACGTGGTCGAAAATGTCTCCCCGGTCGTTCCCGCCGGCCAGTACATCCTTCAGGGTCTTCTGGCCGATACGGGGATCAGCGCCGTGACTCCTGCATCGAATCCTTCCTCTGTGACCGCTCCAGCGTTCCTGAATGACACGACTGTTTCCGTTGACGGAGCCGGCAAGATCTCATCGACCGACGGAGCTGTCAGCGGACAGGTCTACGGCAACTATCTCTCCCTGACCGTTCTCCAGGGATCCGCCACTTACTCCTTCGACGGAAAGACCGGCATCCTTCCCTCCGGGTTCCTCTCCAATACGGCGAACGAAGGGTTCAGCGTCCGGACCGGAGGAGCCTTGTCCGGGGGGGGCGGAGACATGATGAAACTTGACGCCGTCCTGGTTCCCAGAAATGCCACCCCGGCCTGGACCGGAATTTCGGGAACGTCGGAAGACGGAACCGGCTGTTCCAGCGGCATCGGGTTCCGGATACACGGCCTCGGTCCTGCGGTGGGCGGATACATGTACAACGTCTGCGCAACCGCAGGCTCATCTCCAATCCTTAATCTGGCTCCGGGAAGCAATGGGGAGGACGATCTCACCTCGACCTCCACAACCTTTCCTTCGGTCTCCATGAACGAAGCCGTCTCGGGAAGCACCACCTATCCCTTCATCCTCCAGGCCGCCTCCGTTCCCCTTGCCGGACTCTCCTCTGGCACCCTCTCCTATGTCATGGGGAGCAACGAGATGATCTACACGTCGGGAACCTCTTCCCCATACACCCTCACCACCTTCCTCATGAACGAGAACCCGCTCGACAAGCTTGCCGAATCCTCAAGAGGCAACCCGGATCACTGATTTCCTTCCGGCAACCCAAAAGGGCCAGAACTCTTTCCGAGTCCTGGCCCTTTTTCAATCCGGTCCTTCAATAGAAAAGGCCACGTCCGGATCCCCTAGGGCTCCTGCACGCGAAACATCGGAAGCTCTGCCAGAATGCCACGGGAGCGGCGGACGGGAAAATCGACCACATTCGCCCGGGACATGGGGCAGACCCCGGTCCGGCATTTTTTCCCGAGGATGTGCTCCGTCCATTCCTCCTCGAAATGCTCGATAGAACTCAACGGAATGTTGGGAGCCGAGGTTCCGAGACCGCAGATCGAGGCGGTCCGCATATAATCCCCGAGATTTTTCACATAATCGAGGAAGCGGATCTCCCCCTCCCCCATGACGATCTTCTGAAGAACTTCGTGGATGTCCTCCGTTCCGTCACGGCAGGGGGTACACTGTCCGCAGGATTCATGGTGGTAGAACCCGGACATCCAGTAGGCCATGTCGACCATGCAGACCGAGTCGTCCATGACGATCAGGGAGGCCGACCCGAGAAAGGCTCCGGCCTTGGACACAGAAGGATAGTCGAGGTTCAGGTCGAGCTGGGGGGGGTAAAGCATGGCGCTTGCCGAGCCGGCGGGAAGCACGGCCTTGAGCTTTCTTCCTCCCGGAATCCCGCCGCCCAGATCCTCGACCACCTGGCGCAAGGTCATGCCGAGAGGGACTTCGTAGAGACCGGGCCGGTTGATGTGGCCCGACAGACAGAAAAGTTTTGTGCCCGCAGACTTCTCGTCCCCCAGTGCGCGATACCAGGCGCCGCCCTCTCTCAGTATCTTGGGAATGGCCGCGAGCGTCTCGACATTCTGGACATCGGTCGGCCTTTGCCAGAGACCGGCCTCGCTCATTCGGGGGGGCTTGTTCCGGGGAAGTCCCCTTTTTCCTTCAAGGCTGTTCAAAAGTGATGACTCTTCTCCACAGATATAGGCCCCAGCTCCCCTGTAGACGCGAATGTCGAAAGAGCGACCGGACCCCAGAAGATTGTGTCCGAGGTATCCTTTTTCCCGGGCCTCCGCGAGCGCCTTCTGAAGAATGCTGAAGGAATGGGGGTATTCCTCCCGAAGGTAGATATACCCGGCCTCCGCATCAATGGCCAGTCCAGCCAGGACCATTCCTTCCAGAAAGGAATGGGGATCCCTCTCCATGATGTACCGGTCCTTGAAAGTTCCCGGCTCCCCTTCATCGGCGTTGGCGACAACATAACGGGGCTTGGGGTAGCTCCGGACATTCTGGAACTTCTTCGAGGTGGGAAAGGCCGCCCCGCCACGGCCGGCCAGCCCGGAAACCTCGACCTCGCGGATGATGCGATCCGTGTCTCCCGAGGAAAGGATCTCCCGAAGGATCCTGTACCCGCCAAGTCTTTCGTAACGATCGAGATAGAGCGTCTCCGACTCGAGCAGGCCGGAAAAGACGATGGCGGCGTTGGACATGGGCGGGCCGAAGGGAACGGATTGCTGGGGAGGAACGGCCCCTCGCCTGTATCGGGACAGGATATCGGGAACCGCCTCCGGAGTGACGTTGGGATAGATATCCGAATCCACCTGGAGTGTCGGCGCTTCTACACACTGGCCGAAGCACTGGGCCGGCTTGAGGGTAAACATACCGTCCGGAGTTGTCTCGTCGAGACCGACCTTCAGCTCCTTTCTGAGCGCTTTCAGCAGATTCTTCCCTCCGCAAAAAACGCAGGGGGTCGTCAGACAAACCCGGACGGTATGTTTTCCTTCTGGGTGAAAGGAAAAGTACTGGTAGAACGTCCCGATTCCCAGAAGGTCGGACTGGGAAAAGCCCGTTAGCCTCCCGACATGCTCGAGCGCCTCCGGACTGATGTACCGGTCCCGCTCCATGAAATAGTGGAACAGTGGCAGAACCGCCTGTCCGGGGTTGTCCCATTCCTTCAGAATGCGTTCGAGCTTCCGCTCCTCTCCCTCTTTTTGATCGTCCATACTGTTTACCTCCGCATCTTCTCGACCAATGTCCGGATTATCGTTCCTTCGTTTATCATGACGCATCGACAGGCCGATCTCAATCATTCTCTGGCAACTCATCGCGCAACTCTTGTTATTTCTGTCGAAAATTAAGGATAATGGGCACAAGGACATTTATCCCGAATCGATTGAACGGAGGGTTCCATGGTCCAAAAATGCAGGACATTCCCTGGCAGTCCAACATCGTCCAGAACTTTGGCCGGTCTCATGGTGCTGGGCCTGACATTCATCCTGGCCGGATGCGCTGTCCCGCCCACCATTCTCAAGCCGCCGACGACGACTGTCCGGGTGGTCTCTGCTCCGGAAACAACGAAGGCCATTCTCGAAAATATCCAGAAAGCCCACCCCCAGATGATCATCCGGGCGCTCCTCCAACCCGAAGGAAGCGGTACGATCGTCCATATGACCGTCTATCGGGATCACTCCGTCCACATGGTCGTCAAGGGTTTCCAGGAACCCTTCCACAAGAAAAAAATCTATCCCGACTGCAACCACTGGTTCAATGTCACGAGAAACTTCGACCCTGCCTGCGGAGGGGGACCCTATCTCGGAACGGCCAATCTGGTCTTCGCCGATGGCATGGGCCTGGGTCTTCTCTTCGACCTTTTCCAGGCGGGCCGGTATCCCTTCACCTATACAAAGGCCACGATTCCGGACCAGGTGGCGACACACACCCTCCTCAAAGAGCTCGAGTCGAAGGCAAATGTCTCCCTGTCCGTTACGGAGCAGGTTTCGGAACGGTAACCGGTCCTTGCCGCACGAATACGGAAGCGCCACAGGAACGGGGCATCACCCCTTGCGCTCTGGCCGTTTTTTCTTACGGCAGACCGGGATATCCATCCTGCCCCTAGTCCCGATTTCCCCCTGGAACCGGTCGCCTCACCCTTTATGAACCGAACTTCCCGTTTCCGGAGCGAACATGCACGTTTCGATGACCGATCTGGCCCTTTTTCTTTTCGGATTGATGGCAGGGCTTCTTGCCTCGTGGGTCTTAAACCGCAAGCGCATGGAGAAGGCGGTCGAGGAAGCCCGATCCCGCTCGTCCTCCGAGATCGCCGAACTGCGGGAGCGGTCCCAGCGTCTGCCGTCCCTTGAGGAGGAGGTCAGGGGACAGAGAAAGGAGCTCAATCTCCTTCTTGTGAGCGAAGCGGAAAAGGCCGAAGCCCTGAGAAGGCTGAAGGAGACCCATGACAGCACGCGGGAAGACCTCGACCGGGAGAGAAAAAAAAGGGAAGACCTTCAGGAGTCCGAGTCCCGTCTGAAAAGCGAAATCTCGACTCTCTCCACCCGCCTCGAGGAAATCCGGAAAAGTTCGGAGGAAAAACTGGCCCTGTTGCAGGAAGCCCGGGAAAGCCTCTCCATCCAATTCCGGAACCTGGCCGGGGAAATCCTCGAAGAGAAGAGCCAGCGATTCAGCCAGCAGAACCAGACCGAACTCAACCAGCTGCTCGACCCCCTGAAACTCAAGATCACGGAGTTCCAGAACAAGGTGGAAGACGTCTACGTCAAGGAGGGCAAGGACCGGACAGCCCTGGCCACACAGGTGGCCCAGCTCATGGAGCTGAACCGGACCCTGAGCGAGGAGGCACAGAGCCTGACACGGGCCCTGACCGGTTCCAGCAAGACCCAGGGGAACTGGGGGGAGCTTCTTCTCGACAAGGTCCTGGAAGGAAGCGGACTACGGAAGGGCATCGACTACGAAACCCAGGAGAGCCACACGAGGGAAGACGGAAGCCGGGCCCAGCCCGACGTGGTGATCCATCTTCCGGAGCAGCGCCACCTCGTGATCGACTCGAAGGTTTCCCTGAACGCCTACATCGACTATGCCAACGCTCCCCTTGAGACGGACAGGGACATCGCCGTCAAGCGCCATCTCGACTCCGTCCGGCGACATATCGGCGATCTTTCCTCCAGAAAATACCAGAACCTTTACTCCCTGAACTCCATCGATTTCGTCCTGATGTTCGTTCCCCTCGAACCGGCCTTCATGCTCGCGGTCACAAGCGATTCCGGCCTGTTTTCCGACGCCTGGGAAAAAAATGTCCTGCTCGTCAGCCCCTCCACCCTGCTTTTTGTCCTGAGAACGGTCGCCCATCTCTGGCGTCAGGAGGCCCAGAGCCAGAACGCACAGGAAATCGCAAGGCGGGGAGGGGAGTTCTACGACAGGCTCAGCGCCTTCGTGACCGACCTCGAAAAGATCGGGGAACGGATCGAGCAGGCCAGGAACAGTTACCAGGATGCCCGGAACAAGCTCTGCCAAAACAGGGGGAATGTGATCCGTCAGGCGGAAATGCTCAAGGCGCTGGGGGTCAATCCGACGAAATCCTTCCCTCAGGGGATGCTGGAATCGGCGATGGAGGAGGGAGAGATCCCGGGATAAGGATTCGTCCCGAAAAATCCGTTATACTTCTGCTAGACTTCCTCATCCGGCCCTGTAAAGGGAGGGAGACGCCGTGGTGCCGCTCCCTGCATGAGACTTCCCGGGATTCTCCTCCCGAACCCCGGGAGATCGGAAAGAAGGGGCTCCTTTGTCACTCCCGGATAATACGGAAAATCCCAGGACCCGACCGGGGATCGTCTCCCGCCTTCTGGTCGCCAACCTCGACAATCCATACCCGGTCTTTGCCCTGGTCATCGTTCTCCTGACATGGGGGCTCGTGACATTCCGTTCGATTCCCCGGGATATCTTCCCCCATATTCCCATTCCCGTGGTCATGGTCGCGACGTTCTACCCCGGCATGGATGCCGTCGAGGTCGAAAGGAACATCACCGCCCTCCTCGAGAGACAATACACGATGGCCCGGGAAGTAGACCGCATCGAGTCCCGGTCGCTGAACGGGATGAGTCTGATCAAGATCATCTTTCACAGCACCGTGTCCGAGGACCATGCCGTTTCGATGATCTCGGAGCTGTCCCTTTCGACGCTCTCAAGCCTGCCGCCCGGCTCGAACCCTCCCATGGTCATTTCCTACAGCTTCTCCAACGTTCCTATCTGCCATCTTCTGATTTCCTCGTCGACGCTCGACCAGGCGCACCTCTACGATCTGGCCACCAACGTGATCCGTCCCCAGCTGGGCGGACTCCCCGGAGTCTCGGCCCCGCCCATCTTTGGCGGAAAAATCCGGCAATTCAACATCGAGCTGAATCCTTTCAAGCTCCAGACCCTTCAGATGACCCCCCTCGATGTCGTGAACGACATCTACCACGAAACCCTTCTCGTCCCCACGGGAAATGTCCGGCTGGGGCCCCTGAACTACTACACGAAGTACGACCAGCCGGGCAGTCTTGAAGACATCCGGAATATTCCCCTCGCAACGGTCCGGGGAGTTTCGATTTTTGTCAAGGACCTTGCAAAGGTGTATGACGGATACGCTCCCCAGGAAAATCTCCTTCTGGCCAACGGAACCCCCCAGGTGGCCATGCCGGTCTACCGCGAGGGAGGCTACAGCGCGCTGACGGTGATCGATTCCATCAGGAAAACGATTCCTCTCCTCAGGGGGATTCCAAAAGATCTCAGGATCCAGCTTCTCTTCGACCAGACCATCTATATCAGGGATTCGATCGCTTCGGTCTTTCACGAAGGCCTCTTCGGACTTCTGGCGGCCTTTCTTGTCCTCTGGGCCGTCCTGGGGGACATCAGGAAGGCCGTCATCGGCGTCATCATGGTTCCTCTGTCCGTTCTCGGGGTGATCATCCTGCTCGACGCGTCGGGGAGCACCCTGAACATCATGACTCTCGGGGGAATCGCGGTCGCCATCGGGCCCATGATCGACCATCTGGTCCTGATGCTCGAAAGCCTCGACGCCCACAGAAATGAGTCTGCGACGGGCGGCCCCCTCTCCCTGCTTCCGGCTATTCTCCCCGTGGGCGCCCCCAGCGCGCTCGCGACGGGAGCGATGTCCATCGTCTTTCTTCCCCTCTTCTTCCTCCACGGTCTGGTCCACTATCTTTTCGTCCAGTTCGTCATCGCCCTGATCGGGGCGAACCTGATTTCCCTCTTTCTCTCGCTCACCGTCCTTCCGTGGGTTGTGTATCTTCTGAGAAAAAAAGAACCGGCGCCCTCCCCCCCGGCTCTTTCACACCCCCTCCCCTCCGGGGAGCATTCCGGTCCGTCCGTCCGGAAATGGGCCGCGTTCTCCCGTCTTGTTTCCGGATATCCGCCCCTTCTCGAGTGGCTCCTGAAAAGGCCGGGACGATTTCTCGCCACTCTCGCGCTCGTCTGGCTCCTCCTCCTGGGTCTCTCCTTCGATGTCCCGGTCAACTTCTATCCGTCGATCGACACCGGACAGTTCCGGGTCTACATCCATTTTCCCAGCGGACAGCGCCTGGAAAGAGCCCGCAAAAAGATGGTCGAGATCGAAAACACCATCCAGGGAACTCTGGGCCCCTCCTATGTCCTGTCGATGATCGGCAATATCGGGATCAAGGCGGGATGGAGCGCCCTGTTCAACATGAATTCGGGCACCGATACCGCGATCCTCGACGTGGCGCTGGTCAACCGGACTAAACGCCCCTACCCCCTGAAACACGCCATTCTCAGGGTGAAACGGGTTCTGGGACTCCGTTTCCCCAACATCATCTTCATCTACAAGCAATCCGGTATCGTCGAGGATCTCCTGAGCCGGGGATCCATGAGCCCGATTACCGTGGAGGTCCACGGGGACAGCTACAAGAAGGACATGCTCTTCGCAAAGCAGCTGTCCCACCGGATCCTGAACCTTCCCGGGGTTCTGTCGACCAATGTCTTCCAGAGGGAAAGCTATCCGACCCTCAGGATCACCCCGGACCGGGCGCTTATCCGAAGCCTTGGCTCCTCCTCGGATCATGTCGCACAGAACATCCTGACCAGCCTGAACGGAAACAACCAGATCCGGCCGATCCTCTGGATCAATCCCACGACCGGATTCGCATATTTTCTCTCCGTCTTCATCGATCCCGTGTCTCTTCAAAAGATTCACGACCTCAAGGAACTTCCGGCCACAAAGGACCGGATCGGACACATCTCCTCCCTGCAGGAAGTCGCCCATGTCAGCCATGACGAACTTCCGGAAGCCCTGATTCACGATGGCCTCGACCGGGCAGTCAACATTCTTGTCTTTCCGGTTCCAGGCCGCTCCCTCAGGGTCTCTTCCGAAATCAGGAACAATCTTGCCGGGATTTCCCCTCCCAAGGATGTCGGAATCCGGTTCGTGGGAATGACCCACTATATCCGTCAGTCATTCGATGAATTTTTTTATGGCATTCTTCTGGCGATCTTCTTTCTCTATCTTCTCCTGCTCGTTTTCTACCGGAGCTTTCTCGCCCCGCTGATCGTCCTTGGAACAGTCCCCCTGGGCATTGCGGGAAGCCTCTCCTTTCTGAGGCTCAGCGGCTCGTCCCTCAATCTGGTCTCGATCATGGGAATCCTGATGTCGATCGGCATCGTCACCAGCAACAGCATCATTCTCGTCAACCGGATCCTCGAACGGCGACGGGAGGGCGAGAACCTCGAGGACGCCATCCGGCAGGGTTCCCGCGAGCGCGTCCGACCCATTCTCATCACCACGATTGTCACGATCTTCGCGATGGTGCCCATCTCCTTTGTCTGGGGGACCGGCTCCGAAAATTCGGTCCCCATGGCGCGGGCCATTATCGGAGGGCTTCTCCTCTCGACCCCGATCACCCTCTTTCTCACCCCGATCCTCTTCCGGATGGCCTTCCGGAAAGAGATGCGAATGCCA
>JAYWMN010000006.1:0-22484 GCA_035873205.1 Nitrospirota bacterium | reverse complement strand
CGACCAGTCGTGGGCCGGAACAGTCATGAGAAAAAGGATCGGGAGGATTCCTGCCAGAAGGAGAACGATCAGGAGCGGCGATAGGAGTCCCGGTTTTTTTCGTATCACGTCATCCCCTGCGCCTAGAAAGGATCCCGCGTGTCGCATTTCGGGATCTCTTTTGTGATTTGCGTCAATTTTTCGCATCCCGGCTCCCCGGTCGGAAAGGGGCAGAAAATCCTCCTGCCTCGAACGGGCCGGGGAGGACTTTCGTGTGGGATCGGAAGTTTTTCCAAGGCTGTCTTTGCAAATTTTGTGCTAGACGGTCTTTTCCCCTTCGGTGTTGACGGTCGATTTTTCTTGGAAAAAGGGAGATGTCGATTCTGTCAAGAAGGCTGACAGGATCGGGACAATGTGTCAGAGACTTTTACAGGGGAGGGGAAGGGTCGGGCGGATCGGATCCGGGGTCCCGGAACACGGATCCGGCCCAGGGGATCGAAGGAAAATCGGCCGGAAAGGGAGCCTTCTCCGAAGAGCGCGAGGACCTGGTCGTAATAGTCGGGAGGCGACCCGTAGAGTCCGTCGTGAAGGGCCTTCGCCAGCTGGCGACGCTCTCTTTCAAGTTCCGGCCGGCATCCCATCGACTGGAGATAGGGGAGCAGGGCCGCCGAAAATCCGGGAGATCCCTTGCCGCCCGTTTTTCCAGTCGAAGCGTCGACGACGAGGGGAGGGCGCGCCCCGGTCGCGACCACCGTCCGCATGCCTCCCAGATGCCGCAGGAGGGACTCCCGGAAGGATTCGTCTCCTGGAAGCATTCCCGACCAGAGGTAGACCCGGATGGCGTCGTAGCTCCCGGTCGCCCCGCGGACGGGATCGGTGACGATAAGCCCCCCCCCTCCTGACGGCGAACCAGTCGGGGGAGAACCCTCGGGGGGCGATGGCCGGAAGATGGGAGACGAAGGCGGCCTCGATGAAGGGCCAGGGCCCCCGGGGCTCGACCGATCCGAAGAGGGCGAAAAGTTCGAGGGGCAGGTAGCTCGGATTCTGCCGGGTTGTTCCGTCCGGAAGCACAAAGCCGTAGGGGCCCGGAAGGAGAACCCATCCGTAGCCGGGAAGAAAACGGGTTTCGTTTTTCCAGATCAGGAAAAGGAGATGCCGGCCGGCCTTTTCGTAGGAGGGACGGTGCCAGAGACGGCCGGCCTCGAGGAGGCTGTAGGCGATCCACCCGTCTGCATCGCTTGCCGAGTTGACGTCGAGAATCCCCCAGGTCCCGTTGGGCCGTTTCCCCCAGAGCCAGGCGGGAAGGCGGTGCTCAGGATCCCCACCGGACAGATTGTCCCGGATCCAGAGGAAGACTTTCCGGAAGGTGGAGCGATCCCCGGTAACTAGGGAAAAGAAAAGGGTGTAGGCCTCCCCTTCCGAGGTGGTCTTGTCCCGGTCCGTCCGGTCGATCACCCGGCCGTCCTGCTGAAGGAAATGATGCTTGAAACGGTTCCAGAGAGGCCAGGAGTGTCCGCTCCGATCCGGTCCGGGAGAGGCCCGGGAGAGGCCGGGGAAAAAGAGGAAGAAGGCCATGGCCAGAAGGAGAAGAGCTCTCCTGTTCATGGAAGGGGGAAGTTCCGGTACGGTCCCTGGCGGTGACGTGTCACATGGGCCTTTCGCTCCTGTGGGTTCCGGTTCATGGAAGAATTCCATGATACCGGATGCATTCTCCGGATGGCAACCGGAGAAAGTCCGGGATTCCTATTTCCTGGCAAAGAGGTCCAGTTTGATCTTGTGCTTCTTGCAGAGCTTGTAGAACGTGACCCGGGAGATCCCCAGAATGTTGGCGGACTTCGTGATGTTGTACCCGGTCTGGGCGAGGGCGCTTTCGAGTCCGCTCCTCTCCGCACTCGAACGGATGTCCTTGAGCTTTCCCAGGGCCCGGATCGTTCCGGACTCGAGTCCCAGGTCTGAGGACTGGATCATGCGGGTTTCGCAGAGGATGATGGCCCGGCGGATCCGGCTGATCATTTCCCGGACGTTCCCGGGCCAGGAATAGTGTTGCATGGCCTCGACCGCCTGGCTTGAAAACCCCTTGACGCATTTCTGTTTCTCGTTCGAGAACTTCTTGAAGAAAAAATGCGCGAGGAGATCGATATCCTCCTTCCGTTCCCTGAGGGGTGGCACAAAGAGCCGGAGAACGTTCAGCCGATAGAAGAGATCCTCCCGGAACCGTCCGGCCTTGACCGCCTTTTCAAGATCGACATTGGTGGCCGCGATGATCCGGACATCGACCGGGATCGACCGGGTTCCGCCGACCCGTTCGATCACCTTCTCCTGAAGGAAACGGAGGAGGTTGACCTGGAGTTCGAGGGGGAGATCCCCGATCTCGTCGAGAAAAAGAGTGCCGCCTTCCGCCATTTCGATCTTTCCCGCTTTCTTCTGGTGGGCTCCCGTAAAGGCCCCTTTCTCGTGGCCGAAGAGGTCGTCCTGGATCAGGTTCGCAGGAATGGATCCGCAGTTGAGCGCCACAAAGGGTCCGGATTTTCTCTGGGAACGGTTGTGGATCGCCTGGGCGGTCAGTTCCTTGCCCGTTCCGGTTTCCCCCGTGACGAGGACGGGGGCGTCGGTCTGGGAGATTTTCCGGATGTCGTGAAAAAGCTGGCGCATGAGGGGGCTTGTCCCGACCATCGCGAGGTCGGGGGCCTGCGTGACCGACGAACTCGAATCGAGGATCTGCTTCTCGATCTGGGCCATTCCATAGGCGTGGCCGATCGTATGGGCCAGCCGGTCGAGGTCGGGAGGGAGGCGGTGATAGTCGAAGAAGTTGTGGCCGATGAGGGTCATCAACCGGTCGTCCTGGAGGCAGCTCTTGTCGATGAGGCCGATCCACCGGGTCATCTGCGGGGAACGGGAGATCATGGACTCGATTTCCGTGATCTCGTGGGGTTGGGAGGCGGAGCAACGGGGGTCGTTGATGACGATCAGTCCGACCAGGGGAGGATGGGGCTCCCGGTCGAAGGGGGCTCCTATCGCCAGGCGGAAATTCCTGAAGGTCCATTCCGGCATGGATTTCTGCACAGACGGAGCCCATTGGGAAAAGGAGTCATTTTTGTCCCACACCAAGACGGATCTCGGATTGTCGAGCATGCATCCTCCTTTTTGAAATACAGGATATCCACTAAAATCAGGGAAATCTTCATTCGGCTGAACTCGAACTGTCCTGTCTGGTCGGATCCATCTCCCGTTCTATGCGGCCAGGCCGCAAACCTCCCTTTCTTCCGGTTCATTGGCAGAGAAACAGAGGGAGCGTGTTGTCGATAAGTGAATTTTTGTAAACCACTCGTTTTGAATATAAAAAATATAATATATTTTGTTATAAAATCAAGTTAAAAAATTTTATTCATAATTATCCAATTTCCAAGAATCCTTTAAATCCGTCCGTTTTCCGGGTCCGGACGAGGGCGACTGTCCCCGGCTCTCCACGACGTTCTGCACCCCGGTTAAGCCCATCGGTTCATTCCGGAACGAACCTCCTGATCTCACCTAAAGAGTGCCCCGAATTCCGGCCTTGTCAATATTTTCGGAGGTTCCCGGTGTTTGTGAGCTCTCGGAGCCGATCCCTTTTCTCTGACATGCGGAGATTGGAGATCCGCAAATGCCAGTCCGCCAAGCGTTGCCAGCCTTGTGTTCCGATTCGGACTGTTCCGAACCTCTGCCGCAGGAGGAAAAATGCGCACACATACGGATTTAAACCTACCAACTCAGGGGGCAGGCTGATTTCGAAGCTCACTTGTTGACGATAATTCAATTTGTGTTACGAAAATGTTTAGTTTTGACACGCTCTCAGATTTACGATTCATCCCTGAGATTCAAAAAAGGTCTTGACCTTCTGCAATGTTGAGCAATTCGCGAAAAACATAGAACCCTGCTCTTCTTCCTGTCCTTTTCTACTAATAAGGTCTTTTCAGGGAGTGTGTGCGATTTTTTCGGGATAGAGTCAAATATGGGGGATGAAGCCCTTCGGGAAAGACTTTTCCTGATCGTCTCTCCCGGGAAGGAGGAATCATGCTCCATCTTCTCGAGGACAGACGACCGTCGATTCCGTCGAGATCGAAATAGTCTGGGTCGAAGTTCTCGGAAAGTACGCCCTCCATGACGCGTATTCCTCGTCTTTTGGACCCTCCCCGGAAGATTTTCTACCGTCCCTCATGGAGTTTCTCCTGGGAATGTTGGCTAATCTGTTGATATTGTTTGGGAATATTTAAAATTTTTTTGGTGCGGGAATGTTAACACTGAAAGGAAAGATTTACAGTTTAATTGAAACTTCCTTGTATATAAAGGGTTTGAGCCTGATTAAACCAAAACAACAGGGAGAGAGGTGTAAGAGATTGGACACAGCCGGACAGGATCTAAAATCCGTGCGGGACGGGAAAATGCCAGGATCCCTTCCGGAATTTTTTTAATGTTCATTAAAGTTTTGTCATGTTTGTATTTATTCTGTCTTTTTCAGGGGTCGAAGGAGAGAAATTCCGTGTTTTCTGGGGAGAATTCCTGCCGGATTCGAGCGATCCGTCCTGGAGAGAAAATTCCGGAAAAATCGCTCCGGAAGGTTGTCAATCAAGGACTTCTCAAAATCTGAAAAAGAAGGAAATGATGGGAATCTTATCTAAGTGCAGGTACATAAATATAAATATTGTTTTGGCATGGGGGTTGCTCTAAGACCACCCGGCAACAAAAACCGAAAACCGGTGGTGCCATCCCATTTCGATCCGGGGATCTCAGGAGGTCAGCCAGGTGGAGTGACCCATTGAGAATTCCCTCGGGTCCTAAAAAAATTCAAGGAGGATTACATGAAAAAGAATCTCATCGCCGTTGCCGTTACCGTCGCATTCTTGTCCGCCTCATCCATGGCGTTTGCCACCCCTCCTGGACCGGGCCCCTCTTCAGGCGGAACAAACAGCAATACCAATTCAAACGGCAACAGCAACGGAAATAGCAACGGAAATTCCAACACCACAGGCACAACGAACAACACGACCAACAACGGAGCTTCTAGCGCGAGCGCCTCTGCCTACAGCAACGGAAGCAGCACCACAAACAAGTCTTTTTCTGTCTCGAACTCCGGAAACTCGAACTACAGCAAAACTTTAGGATTCTCCAATTCTGAATCCAGCTCCCACAACGGAAATATTTCCAAGTCGATGAGCCTTAACATGACTCTGGAAAAGTCCGTGTCGAAAACCGATCTGAGCGCCACCACCTCTGGCAACAGCGTGGCATATAACAACCGGTCGTCATCGAGACAGAACAACAACTTCAATTCGGCTTTCGCCAGCGTCGCCGGAATCACCAACGCCTCCCAGAACAGCGGGAACATGAGCAATGTCCAGCAGTCCGTTTCTGTGTCGATCAGTGGCGGATCCACCATCCACTAGTCGCTGATTCGTGAGACGGGTCTCCGGGGAAATCCTGGCGGATCCGTCTCCACTCTGTCTGGGAGAAAGGAGTTCGGGCCCCCTCGCGCGGAGGGAGTTCGATGATGCCTATGAACAGGAAGCGCAGATTGACCAGTGTTTCGATCCGTCTTTTGACGGGACTTTTTGTTGCAGGGACGGGAATTCTCCTGGGATCGGGATCGGTCGGGGCTGGAGAGTTGCCGGCGATCGAGTCTCTGGATACTGCGTCGCTGGGAGCGTCGGTTTCGTCGCGGATTCTGTCTCATGCCCGCGGAGGATTTCAGGTGAACGATGCCTCAATGACAGGGCTCGTTTCCGGGAATTCCGTGACTTTTGGAGCGGGAAGCAACGTGTCCTTCACCAATACCCTGGGGGGCAATTCCTTCCAGAATGCGACGGGTATTGTCAATGTTGTTCAGAATAACGGAAACAACGTGCTGATCCAGAATCTGGTGCAAGTCAATCTTCAGTTCAGGCACTGATGATGAAGAGGCCGGGACTTTCCGCATTACGGTTGCATGGAACAGGGGGGACTCAAGTCACGGGTCCTCTCCCTGTTTTTTTAAAGATTTCCTTGGTGTTCCAGGCGATGTTATGGACCGGATTCCTCTTCGTTCCCTGCCGGGCCGATGCCGGAGTTCTGGATTTTGTCGGGCCTCAGGGACTGGTGACTGTTCCCGCCAAGAGCTACAAGGAACTCAAGTTCAAGACGGTGGTGCGCCAGCAGTACGACTTCAGTTGCGGGTCGGCGGCCGTGGCGACCCTCCTGACCTACGAATTCAAGCGACCCACCTCCGAAACCGAAGCCTTCAAGTCCATGTACAAGGCGGGAGACCAGTCCAAGATCCGGGCGAAGGGGTTTTCGCTTCTCGACATCAAGCGCTATCTCTCCTCGATCGGCTTTACGGCGGACGGGTACCGCATCTCCCTTGAACGGCTCGCTCAGCTTCGCCTGCCGGCGATCGTGCTGATCCAGACGGGAGGATATCGGCACTTCGTCGTCATCAAGGGAATCGAGGGAGGGTATGTTCTGATCGGCGATCCTGCCAGGGGCTTGCGCCGGGAGAAGCTGTCGCTCTTCAAGAAGCTCTGGGTCAACGAGATCGTGTTTGTGATCCATGAGGGACGGAACATCTTTGTGTCGCGCCAGTCGTTCAACGACCCGGCGGAATGGGCCGACGTCAGCGTCGATGTCCCGGTGAGCATGGCGCAGAACCAGCTGCCGCTCGCGACACAGCTTCTTCTTGTTCCCGGTCCCAACCAGATTCAGTTCGGCGGATTTGCAAAAATTGGAATTCCCTGAGTCCGGATGCGGACCCGGGGACAAAATCGATGTCACATCCAGGGATTCAATCAACTTCGGAAGGATGATCTTATGATTTCAGAAGGAAAAGAAAAGATCGGTAAGATGGCCGGAAACTCCACTCCGGTGAGGTTCGGTGCGTGGAGTGCGTTCGGGATTCTGGTGTGCCTGTGGGTTCTGTGGCCGCAGGCGGGGGCCTACGCCCGCCCGTCAGGAACCTTTGCGGGAGCGAGGTCGGTCCCGGACGAGGTCCTCGACGGTATGCGGGGAGGATTCTTCTTTGGAGATGCGGGGTTCAATTTTTCTTTCCGGTCGGTTACCTGGATCAATAATGTGTTCCAGGCCGAGACCGACCTGACGTTGGCGAACAACATTATCACATCGGTCAAAAACACGCTGAACACCGCGCATGTATTTCCGGGATCGACCATCGGAACGGTCAATTCCGGGAGTTCAGGAAATTCCGTGACGACTGCGACATCGAGCCTGATTCAGGTCGGATCCGGAAACTCCGTGTCCGGGAACACTTTTTCGAACGCCTCCGGAATAACGACGGTGATCCAGAACAACGCAAACAATGTTGTGATCCAGCACCTGACCCAGATCAATGGAACGGTGATCACGGGAGGGGCCGTGACCCATTCGGCGAACATGGTCTACCGGTTCGGCCAGTCCGCAACCCTCGGATCGATCATCAGCCGTTTCTAGACGAGGTTTTCTGGATCGCGGGAGTTCGTGTCGCGAGGAGTATTTTATGAAAGGTCGCACGATAATAGGGTTCATGGCGGGCTTGGCAGTCTTCTGGATCGCAGGCCCGCTTTCGGGGGGCGCCCCGGAGCATCATTCCTGGGCGTCGTCGCCCTCGGGCCGGGCTCCCTCCCGCCCTGCCGATATCGGATCCCGGATCGGCGTTCCCCTTCCCGACCGGGAGATCAGACTGCGGGCAACGGGAATCGGAGTCACCCCTATTCAGGTTCTGCCGGGGATGATTTACGGCGAAGACGGCCCGGTCAAGCTCTGGGATGAGGTCTCCACGGGACATCCCGATTCGATGAAGCTCTCGTCGCTCCGGAACGCCGGACGTTAATTCGCATCGGCTCTTTTTGGGCATCTTTTACCCGAGACGTGTGCGGCGCGGGCAGGGAAGGGACAGGTAATCCACTCCCGGAGGGAGTGTTGGTCATGACCTGACCGGGATGTTCTTGTGGAAGTGACCGGAAGAGATCCAGAAGACTCCAGAAGACTATGGAGCGGTCGTTTTCTGGCTCTTTCTACCGTGGGCCCCGTGCTCCGGGGCCTTGACGGTGGCAAGTATTTTGTATGAGTATGAGGAACCCTTAACAGGATCTCTCTTTTTTTGATCGTTATGCGTCTCCGGAATATATCCGGGGATTTGTCGGCGCATCCAGGTGGATCAGATTCCCGTCAGAAAACAGTCTGGGAGAGGGGTGTGACGGGTGCGACTCGCGATCGGATTTGCGGGGCTTGTCCTCTTTTTTTGTGTCAGTCAGGCCAATCCCAGCATTGCCGACCCGGCTCCTTCCGGAGCGGGACAGGAGAGCGAATCTTCTGCGGCCTCCGAGGCTCCCGGTCCTCCTCCCCCGACCGTCTCTCCACAGCAGGCCGGTTCTTCCACGAACGACTCCTCCCCGACCGATGACAAAAAGACGAAAAAAAAGAAGGAAGCGACCACGGAAGAGGCGGCTCCCGTTCCGGTCGGAGTTGCCCCCAAGAAAAAGACCGCTCCCCCCACCGTAGAAACACTGGTTTCGACAACGGGCATCCTGATCCCGGCCGGAAAGCTCCTAGTCGAGAATTCCCTCGAATACATCCACAATACCGCAAGCCAGGTGGCCATCCAGGGCTTCACCGTCGTTCCGGCCATTCTCGTCGGGTCGATCAATGTCCAGTCGGTGAGCCAGGACTATTACATGGACATCCTGACCTTCTATTACGGGCTGACCGACCGCCTCGAGATCGAAGCCGATGTCCCCTATGTGTACCGGACGGAAAATGTGGTGACCCGGCCCATCGTCGGCGCGTCGACGACCCCTATCGAGGTCAATACGGCGGGATCGAACATCGGGGACGTCCAGTTCGGTCTCCATTACCAGTTCAATCAGGGAGGGATGGGCGGAGCGTTCTTTCTCGGCAATGTCATGGTCAAGTCCAACTCGGGAACGAATCCGTTCAACATTCCGGAGAATGTGAATACCGGCGTGCTGACGGTTCAGCCGACGGGAACCGGGTTCTGGTCGGTCGAACCGGGACTGACCGTCATTTTCCCCTCCGACCCGGCGGTCTTCTATGCCAATGCGGGATATATCTACAATTTTACGAACAATTTCGGGGGAAGCATCGGTTCGATCAATCCCGGCAATGCGACGGACCTGAGCTTCGGGGCCGGATTTTCGCTAAACGAGAACGCCTCCTTCAGTGTCGGCTACGACCAGATGACCATGTGGCCCCCGAGCCAGAACGGAACCCAGATTCCCCTGACCCGAGTGCTGCAGATGGGCTCCCTCATGTTCGGCTATTCCTACAATGTCAGCCGGTATTTTTTCTACATGCTGAATGTCGCGGCGGGAGTCACCCCGGATGCCCCCAATGTCCAGATCACATTCCGCGTCCCGCTTTTCTTTTGACGGCTTCGACGCCGGACCGGGAGGAGTTCCGCCTGTGAGCCGATCGCTCGCCATCCTTGTCCTGGGTGTCGTGCTCCTGTGGATGTCGGGAGGTGTCGGGGCAGCGCTCGGGGCCGAGCAAACGGCGGCCGGTCAGGCTGGCACCAACCTTCGGACTCTCCGATCGCCGCTTTTTGAGACCGACCTTTTTTTCCATTACGACGATGACTTTCTCACGGAAGGCGACCGCGAATCGCTCCGAAAACTCCTTCCGGGCCTGAAGGCCCACCCTGAAGTCCATGTTCTTCTGTACGCTCACGCCGATATCCGGGGGACGAAAGATTACAATTATGCCCTGGCGCAGAGCCGGGGTGATTCGGTGAAGCATTTTCTGGTGACCCGGGGAATCGATCCGTTGCGGATCGGGATCGTCCCCCTGGGGGTGGACCCGATTCCCCACCTCTCGCTGTGCGAAGAGACAGAAGAGTCCTGTTACCGGTACCACCGGATCGTCCACCTCATCGAATACATTCCCCCGCCAAAAGCCGCCCCCGTCGTTGTCCGGAAGATCCTCCCGCCCCCCATCGTCCGGACGGCCAACCCTCCGTCCGCTCCTTCGGGGATTTCCCTTCTTCTTCCCGCGGGGAAGCTTCTTGTCGAGAACACCCTGATGTATTTGCACAATTCCGCCTCGCAAGTGGGTGTGCAAACCTTCACGGTCAACCAGCTGCTTCCCAGCACGCTTGTCAACATCCAGCAGCTGAACCAGGACTTCTATGTCGATATCCTGTCCTTTTATATGGGGATCACCTCCCGTCTCGAGGTCGAGGCGGATGTCCCCTACATTTACCGGACGCTGGACGCTTTGGTGACCCCCGTGTCGAATGGAGCGACGGGAAGTCCGGAATCGGCGGCCGCCTCAGGAGCCGGGTTGGGGGATATCCAGTTCGGCCTTCACTACCAGTTCAACACCCAGCCGAAATGGGGAGGGCTGTTCCTCGGCAATCTGATGGTGAAATCGACTTCCGGGACCAACCCGTTTTCTATTCCGGTCAATACCAACACCGGCATCTTGACCTCCCAGCCGACCGGGACGGGGTTCTGGGCCTTCGAGCCGGGGTTGAGTGTATTTTTTCCTACGAATGCGGTCGTTTTCTATGGGAACGCCTCCTATATCTACAACATGTCCCGGAATTTCGGAGGGAACGTGGGACTGGTCGACCCGGGGAATGCGACCGACCTGAACCTGGGCGGGTGGTTTTCCTTCAATCCCAAAGCCTCCTTCGTCCTGGGGTACGACCAGATGACCGTCTGGCCTCCGAGCCAGAACGGATCGCAGATCCCCCTGACCCGGGTCCTCCAGATGGGCTCGGTCCTTTTCGGAACCTCCTACAATGTCAGTCCCCATTTTTTCTACATGGTGACGGTCGCCGCGGGAGTGACTCCCGATGCGCCCAATGTCCAGGTCCTGTTCCGGATGCCGCTTTTCTACTGACTCGGGCCGGTCGCGCTCTCCTCCGATTTTCGCGAGCGAAAAAGAGTCCGCAGGGGAAGGGCAAGGGCAGCGAAGGCCGCCAGGATTCCGACTCCCCCAAGGATCAGGAAGGTCAGGTTGTAGGCGAACGCTCCGCTCAGCCGGCGGACAAGCGCGTGTCCCGGGGCAAGGTGGGAGAGGGAAGAGCTCTGGGACAGGGCGAGGCGGTAAGCCGGCGAGATGTTGTCCAGAAGATGGCGGGCCCAGACAACCCCGAACATCCCTCCCAGGAACTGGACCATGAGCTGGAACACCATGCCGACCCGATGGAGGGGTGCGGGGAGGGTGTCGGCCACGAGGGGCTGGAGGGAGACCTGGGTCAGGGCCACGCCGATTCCGAAGAGCATCTGGGGCAGAAGGACCAGGGAGAGAGAGTAGACATTGGCCGGGAGGGACAGATAGGCCGTATTGGCGAGGGCGATCAGGAGGGACCCTCCGGCCATCAGGCTCCACAGGGGCATTTTTTCTCCGGAGCTCACGAGAAGGGCGAAGACCGGAATCAGGATTTCGGTGATCACTCCCATGAAGATGATCATGCCGGCTTGGTGGCTCTGGAAGTGATAGAAGATCTCCAGATAGAGGGGAAGGAGGTAGAGGCGGCCGAACATGGCAGTCGACCGGAGAAAGTTGGCCACGCTGAGAAGAATATAGCCCGTGCTCCGGAACAGGGTCAGGGGAACGATCGGCCGATCGTGAAGGGTCGCCCAGAGTAAATAGGAGAAGAAGGAAACGAGGCAGGCCAGGGTCGTGAGAAAGATGGGGGTGCTGTGCCAGCCGAACCGTTCCCCCTCCATGGTGGTGTACATGAAGAAAAAGGCGGCGCAGGAAAAAAGGAGCCATCCCGGAAGGTCGAAGGGCACCGACTCCTGCCGGGGGTGGTTGGTGAGGGACAGGGCGGCGAAGAGAAGGGTCAGGAAGCCGATGGGAAGATGGATCCCCATGGTCCATCGCCATCCCAGGGTGTCGACCAGAAGGCCGCCTATGGTGGGCCCCGCGCTCACGGCGATCGCGTTTCCGATGGCGAAGAGAGCCCGGGCCCGGGCGAGTTTCTCGGGAGGGAAGGCCTCGTTGATCAGCGCGAGGGAGAGAGGAATGAGCACCCCGCCCGAGAGTCCCTGCAGGGCTCGTCCGACCATCATGGACGGCATGGTGTGGGCGAGCATGGAGACGACCGATCCTCCCATGAAGACGGCGGTCGCCAGGGCGTAGAGGTCCCGTTCCTCGAAGAAGCCCCGGAGGCGGTAGGAAAGGGGGATGCCCAGAGCGACGAAAAGGCTGTAACCGGCGGTGAGCCAGCGTGTTTCGTCGGGGGAGGAGTCCAGGGCCCGGGCGATGAAGAACCGTCCCACATTCATGCTGGTTGTATCCGCGAGGGGCAGGGTCGTTCCCAGAATGACGGTGAAGAGGACCATCCCGGGGGAGTGGAACGGGAGGGACCGGAGACGCCGGAGGAAGGCCGGAAGGGTCATGGCCTGCCTAAACAGCGGAGGAGGGGAAGGGAACGGACCCGGAAACGAAGGGTCGCGCCCTCCTGTTGTCCCGGGGGTGTCACACCCATGGGCCTCTCATTTCGTGGAAGGGGCCGGGCAGGTCGATCTTTCCCGAGCGGATTTTCCGGAGAAGGGGGGCTTTGGGCAAGGGAGCCGGGCATCTCAGGAAGAAAAATCCAGGAAGAAGGTGGGAGGGGCCAGGGAAAAAGATGGAATCTGGTGGACAAGCATCAGTCGCAGGGAGGCCAGGACGATTCCTGCGACCAGAAGGATCAGTCCGCCTGTCGAGAGACGGAGAAGGGCCGACCCTTTTGGAAAAATGGTGGAGGCTTCCAGAAAGAGGACCATTGCCAGGGCGAGACCCACGGTCCAGTCAAAGACTTGGCTCATCCCGACTTTCCCCGTCGCCCCGGGATTTCCTGACCGGCCGTCCCAGGCGGTTTTCGATGGCGTCGACCTTGCCGGCAAGACGGTGCTCCTGACCTTTCCGGGCGTCGATCTTGATGGTGACGCTGATGCGGTTGCAGTCCTGGCTCATGCGTTCGTAGCACTTCGTGACCACGGCCATGACCTCGCTCCATTCTCCTTCGAGAACGGTGCCCATGGGGTTCAGCCGGTAGTCCACTCCGCTTTTGTCGATGATATCCAATGATCGTGCGACATATTCGCTGACCGACTCTCCCTTGCCGAGCGGGCTCATGGAAAATTCGAGAAGGACAGACATGATTGATCCTTTCTTAAGGGTTCCCTGGGGTCGTTGTGAAATCGGGAGGCAAGAATGGGCGGCATTAGCCCGGGCCCCTTCCTTTAAGCCTCTTCTCTTTGTCCATGATACAGGCAAAAAGGAGGATTCGAAAGAGAGAGGGAGGAGTCCCTGATTCCTCAAGGGATGTGGCAAAAGGGGTCCTGGCCGGATTGCCAGCGGGAAAGGTTCGCCCGGGCTGCCGGCCAGGAAATAGCCCAAGGTCTTCTCGCTTTTGAGAATGTCGGAGGACGGAGGAGCGGCGCCCGTGGCTGGCATGTCCCGGTCTTGTTCCGGGAATTCTGAGAGGAAATTCCCTAACGAACCTTCCACTCCGTCAATTTATCCGTATCCGGTCAAAGAGGAAGGCGGGAGTTTTCCCATTCCGTCTGTTAACGAATTTGTCACATGATCTTGAGATTCGGGTTGTTTTAGGTCGATAGGATGACCACCATCCGGGGTGACTCCGCATATGTCGGACATCCCGGCTTAAATAAGTTGTCCGCTTTGCGGACGAGAGAGACTCAGGGATCGTGAAATGTTCGAAGAGTTAACTCAAACGTTCTTTACAGGAGGCAAGGCATGACTACCGGAAACCGGTCCAAGTCCGCTCTGGCCCTTCTCGCCGCGGGACTTCTCGCGATGGGAAGTGTCGCGCCGGCTCTGGCCGACAATCTGACGCCCGATTCGCCCTATTCCCAGCCGGGGCAGACGGCGGGAAACCAGTCGGGAACTCCGTCCAAGGCCTCCACCCAGGCCGACATGGACAAGTTCAATTCCGAATTCCACAACTCTTTCCAGAGCCTGATGCCGGACGCGCCGCCTCCGGGATACAGCACCATGATGGGCAAGTGGGTCACCACCATGTACGGATTTGTCCAGTTCGACACGGTTTACGATTCCTCCAACTCCTACAACAACTGGCCCTTCAACGCGGCCCCCTCAAGTGCGGTCACTTCCGGGAAAGCCGGGACGGCCACGGGAAGCCAGATCGATTCCGGACGCTTCGGGATGGACGTGAACAACTCCCGTATCGGGTTCGCCCTGTCCTCCCCGGTATACAACGGCTACAAGATCCGGGCCCTGCTTGAAATGGACTTTCTGGCCACCCCCGTGCCCGGAGGCGGCAATTACGGAAGCGACGGCCTTGGGTATACCACCAACCCGATCTTCCGCATCCGGCATTTCTTCTTCGATGTGACCACTCCTTCGTGGGGAAATGTCCTGGTGGGACAGTACTGGTCCCTGTTCGGATGGCAGCCCTACAACATCCAGAACAACCTCCAGATCGCGCCGGGCCCGGGAACGGCCTACGGTCGGTTCCCCCAGGTCCGCTGGTACAAGATCCTCCACATGGACGGAATTTCCCAGGGCCTGATGCTGGAACCGGCCGTGGCGGCGATGCTTCCTCCCACGACGACAGGCGCGATGCCGGCCTTTGCCGAGGGGCTGAAGCTCTCCGACAGCCACCTGATGACCGAGATGATGGTCGGCGATACCGGCAAGGGGCAGTTCCCGGCCAGTATCGGCATCTCGGGGATCGAACAGAACTACTCGGGGTATATCAATTCAGGTTCGGCCGCAATTTTTGGCAATACCCAGCCCAATTCCGGATTCAATTCCTGGACGGCGGCTGGCGCGGTGGACCTGATCCTTCCGATCATCCCCATCAAGGACGGAAAGCCCGGAAACAACCTGACCCTCCAGGCCGAATACACCTGGGGACAGGGGGACGCCTGGCAGTTTCCCAACCTCTCCTTCGGACTTGGCGGAAATTCGGTCAATACTCCGGGTGGGGGCGGCGCGGGGTTTGCCGGAAACGGTGTCGTCATGAACAACGGATTCGTTCCTCTTGATATCCAGACCTACAACGCCGACCTGCAGTACTACTTCCCGGACGATGCCCGCACATCGGTGGTTTTGGGTATCGCGGTCGACAACGCATCCAACCTCCAGCAGATCGCCAACGTGCTTGGAGGGCCAGCGATCGGCGGGGGAGGGGCGACAAACGCCCTTGTGACCTACCTTCAGCCCGACACTCACCTGACCTTCGCCTATGTGGACCTCTGGCACGACTTCACGCCGGCGGTGCGGGCGGGTCTCGAGTTCGGCCAGTACGACGCGGTCTACACGAGCGGCGCCAACGCCCTGGACAACAGGGTCATGATGAGCTGGTTCTACCTGTTCTAAAAGGAGGGGATTCCGGGGAAGGAGGTCTCTTCCCCGGACCTTTGATATCATGGATGTCATGAAGGAAAAACGGTCCGCTCAAACGGAGGAGATCCGGAGAGGGAATATATCCCGCCGGGAGGAATCCATTGTGAATACTGAAAAAAGTCCGGCATCGCCGGTGGCACTCTTGTTCGTCGACGAGCCCGGGCGGGTGTCCTCTGTCCGGGAGCTCGTGGCCCAGGACTTTTCCCGGGTGGTCGTTCTCCGCACGATGGACGAGGGGATCTGGACGGTGCGCCGGCTGATGGCAAACGGAGACGAGGTCGGCTTCTGCCTCTTCGACGGTTCGGTGTCCGAACATGAAGTTCTGGGTTTTATTTCCTTTGCGCGCGGCCGGGGGGGGCTTCGTGAGCTCCCGGTTCTGGTGATGACGGAAAAGGAGGGCCCGGATTATCGGGTCAGGGTGCTCGACGCCGGAGCCGACGAGGTTCTGGTGATGCCCTGTCCCCCCCGGGAAACGGTGGCACGGATCCATAGTCTGATGCGCCGGAGTCCTTCCTCGGCGGACGAGAATTTTGACGCTCCGGCCCGGTATGAGGCCGGGCCCCTCGTCCTCGACACCGCCCGCCACGAGGTGCGATGGAAAGGAACTCGCATATTTTTGACCCCTCTCGAGTTTCGGATTTTGACCAGGCTCGTCCGCCATCCGGGAAAGGTCTTTGCCCGGGAAGCGCTCATGCGCCAGCTCTGGGGGGAACACTGGGAGGTCGAGGACCACAATCTGTCGGTCCATATCCACGGTCTCAGAAAAAAACTGTCCGAAGGGCCGATCCCCTGTCGCATGATCGAAACGGTAAGGGGAATCGGGTACCGTTTCCGGGAAGACGAACCTTCGGGAAATTGAGCACGATGTCATCGATCTGTAACAGGTTTGTAACAGGTTTGTTTTGTTGCTCTGCTAACCTTCATTCATTCGGTTTCTAAAGGAGGACCACATGAGTTTCGTCAAGCGTACTGTCGGAGGGGCCGTTGCCCTGGCCGCGATCGCCTGTCTGTCCGGATTCGGTCCGGGAACGGCCCTGGCCACCGACCTGTCTGTTTCCGGGTCGTCGATGCTTTTCCCTCTCGAGCAGGTCTGGGCCCAGCAATACATGAAGACCCATCCCGGGGTCCACATCTCGGTCGCCTCGACCGGGTCGGGCTTTGGCATTTCCAACGCGGCCAACGGCAACATCACCATCGGAGCCTCCGACGCGTTTCTGACCGAAGAGCTCAAGAAGCGCTACCCCACCCTTGTGTCCATTCCGATCGCCTTCGAGGACACCCAGGTCATCTACAATATTCCCGGTCTCAAGGGGGCGACCCCCCTTCGCATGGACGGTCCGACGCTCGCCCATATCTACATGGGGAAGATCAAGTACTGGGACGACAAGGCGATCCGGGCCATCAATCCCCATGTCACCTTCCCCCATCACCGCATCAAGGTTGTCCATCGGGCCGATGCGTCCGGGACCACCTTCGTCTTTACCGACTATCTGAACCAGACCTCGAAGGACTGGTTTGACAATATCGGACGGGATCTCTCGCCCGCCTGGCCGGTGGGATCGGGCTACAACGGCTCGGATGCGGTCGTTTCGGCCGTGCAGAACACGCCGGGAGCGATCGGCTACGTGGGTCTCGGCTGGATCAAGGAGTACCATCTCAAATCCATGGCTCTCAAGAACTTCGACGGGTACTATGTGGTGGGATCGGTCAAGTCCATTCAGGCGGCCGGAAAGGCGGCCCTCCACGATCCGACCTTCCCCGACGATTTCAACCAGTCGATGGTCTGGAAGCTACACGGAAAGGACGTCTATCCCGACGCCAACTTCGAGTTCTGGATGGTGAGCACCCGTCTTCCGGATTCGACGATGAAGGAAGTGAAGAAGCTGATCGTGTGGGCCCTGACCACCGGGCAGCAGGAGAAGTACACGATCAAGACCGGGTTCGCGCCGCTTCCTTTCACCCCGCTCAAGCCGCGGCTCGAAAAGATCCTGAACCGTCTTCTTCCCGGGAACAGCTTCGGGATTCAGACTGGCGGATAGCCTATTTCCGGATTCGAAGTGCAATCTGAGGCAAACGCGGTGCGGTCCGAAGCGGTATTTTGGACCGCACCTTTTCTTTCCCGCCGGAGTCCATAGGTAACAGAGAATGCAGAATAACTTTTTTCCAGTCGCAACGGTCAAAGGAGAGACGGTGGAGTTCAATCCGGACATACAGGAAGAGAACGAGGAGTCCCTGAACGAAGGGTCCCGTCTTCCCTCCGCCGTCAGTCCCCTGACCTTTGTCTCTCCGACCGAGGAGGAGCTTCCGTCGAGGGATCTAGTCGCCCCGAAAGATCTTCCGCCGGAGGGAGTGATCAAGCGCTCCCGCAAGGCCGCCCACGCGAAAATGCTCCGGTCGGAAATGCTGTTTCGCATCAGCCTGATGGGAGGTGGACTCCTCGTCATGGGCCTGTTCCTGACTGTGCTTGGGGTGAGCGTGGTCAAGGCCTGGCCATCGATCACACGGTTCGGATGGGCTTTTCTGTGGACCTCGACCTGGAATCCCCACAAACAGATTTTCGGGGCCTGGACCTATCTGGTCGGCACCTTCTGGGTCACGGGCATCAGTCTGGTCGTCGCCATTCCTGTCGCAATCCTCTCGGCACTCTTTCTTTCCGACTACTCCCCGAAATGGCTGACCGGCATCGTCTCGACACTGATCGAGATGCTGGCCGGCATCCCGTCGATCGTATTCGGAGCCTTCGGCATCATCTTCATGGTGCCCCTTCTCCGCGATCATGTGGAGCCCTTCCTCGCCGACACCCTGGGAAAGAGATGGGACTTCTTCAACGGGGACGCCATGGGATACGGGATCCTCGCGGCGGGGCTCGTGGTGGGGATCATGGTGATTCCCCTGGTGGCGACAGTGACACGGGACTCCCTGGTCATGGTTCCCCGGGAGACGGTCGAGGCCTCCTACGCCCTGGGATCCACCAAGGCCGAGATGGTTTTCTTCGTCAAGCTTCCCGCCGTGGTGCCGGGGATCATCGGATCGGTGATCCTGGGATTCGGGCGGGCGATCGGCGAAACGATGGCCGTCCTGCTCCTGATCGGAAACCAGGCCTCCATCCCCACCTCGATCCAGGACGTGGGGTACACGATCAGCTCCCTTCTGGCCAATACCTTCACCTACGCGGTGATCGATCCGCTCTTTTCGGCGGCCGAAATCGAGCTGGGACTCATCCTCCTCGTGATCTCCCTCGTGGTCAATACCGTGGGTCGGGAGCTCCTGTTGAAGCTGATGGGCGGGCGACTGGCCGGCTCGGTGGGAGGGGGATAGGATGCTTCCCGCCAAGGGGCTTTCTCCCTACCGCCGTTTCCGGAACGCCATTCTCGGGATCCTGACCGGGATCGCCTTCGTTCTTGCCGTCACGCCGCTTTTGGCCATCATCTACATTGCCTATGACCGGGGGAAAAACGCCCTCTCCCTCTCGTTCATCACCTCCATGCCGTCGGGCTTCCCCGTGGGGATCGAAGGGGGGATCGCCAACGGCATCGTGGGAAGCCTCATCCTGATCATGCTCGCAAGTCTCCTCTCCGTCCCGGTCGGCGTCTGGGCCGGGCTTTACCTCTGGGACCAGGCCCATACGGGGTTCGCCAAGGCGACCCGCCTTCTGTCCGACCTTCTTCTCGGGGTCCCTTCGGTCATCTGGGGGGTGGTCGGGTACTATGTCTTCTCGACCAATACCGGCTTCGGATTCCATTGGGGTTTTTCGGGTCTGGCCGCCGGGCTCACCCTGGGGTTCATCATGATCCCCATCGTGACGCGGGTGACGGAGCAGGCCCTTCGCGACGTTCCCCGAAGCTATATCGAAGGGGCGCTGGCCCTGGGAGCCTCCCGATTTCAGGTGGTCCGGGGACTTGCCGTTCCGGCGGCGATCACCGGCATCGGAACGGGCGTTCTTCTGGGAGTCCTGAACGTTCTGGGACAGACCGCGCCTCTCGTCTTTACCAACTACTACAACACCGGAATTCCCCATTCGCTGGTGGGCTCCAACGGCTCGGTGGGCGATCTCGCCATGCAGATTTTCATCTATATTCACGAACCTTCCAAGGCTCTGCATGTGAAGGCCATGGCCGCGGCCCTGGTTCTGACCGTCATCGTGCTTCTTCTGGATATGGGAATACGGCTTCTTGCCTGGGGAAGCCGGAAATATGCCCAGAGAATGGGCTGAGAGGACATAGAGGAGATCGTGTTGGAGTCCAACAATGCAGAAGGCGTGACCTTCCCGGCCAAAGGGCCGGCCGCAAAGATCAGGGTATCGAATTTCAGCGCCTACTACGGGAAGGTACAGGCGCTTCATGATGTCGACTTCGATATCCTCGACCGCCGGATCACCGCCCTGATCGGACCGTCCGGTTGCGGAAAGTCCACCTTCCTCCGGAGCCTGAACCGGATGAACGATTTTTATTCCGGCTTCCGGGTGGAGGGGATGGCGACCCTCGACGGAGAGGACATTTACGGTTCTCAGGTGAACCCCGTTCTCATCCGGCAACGGGTCGGGATGGTCTTCCAGAAGCCCAACCCCTTCCAGAAGTCCATCTTCGAGAATGTGGCGTACGGTCTCCGGATCCAGGGGGTCCGCTCGAAATCGGTCCTTTCCGATATCGTGGAGAAGTCTCTCCGCGCCGCCGCCCTGTGGGAAGAGGTCAAGGACCGGCTGAGCGGGTCGGCCTTCTCCCTTTCCGGCGGACAGCAGCAGAGGCTCTGCATCGCCCGTGCCCTGGCGGTGGAGCCGGAGGTGATCCTCCTCGACGAACCGGCCTCCGCCCTCGACCCCATTTCGACGGCGCGCATCGAGGAACTCATGCAGGATCTGAAGGATCGGTATACAATCGCTATTGTGACCCACAACATGCAGCAGGCCGCCCGGGTCTCGGATCGTACGGCCTTTTTTCTGGACGGGACGCTGGTCGAGATCGGCGAAACTTCCAGGATCTTTACCAATCCGGAAGACTCCCGGACTGAAGATTACATTACCGGCCGTTTCGGCTGACAGGGAAGGACGAGCGTGCAGAGACATCTTGATATTGAGCTTGAGCAGCTGAAGGTCCGGATCACCCAGATGGGAGATCTGGTCGACATCCAGATGAAGGAGGCGATCGAAGCCCTGGTGGCACGGGATCCGGACCGGGCGAAGACGGTGATCGAGCGGGATCATGCCGTCAACGCGCTCGAGGTGGCGATCGACGAGGACAGCGTCCGGATGATCGCCCTTCACCAGCCCGAGGCGCGGGATCTCCGGTTCGTGATCACGGCCATGAAGATCATCACAGACCTCGAGCGGATGAGCGATCTCGCTTCCAATATCGCCGAACGGGTCGTTGAGCTCTGCGACGAGCCGGAGGTCACACTGCCACCCTCGATCATGGAGATGGCGACGATCGGGAGGGGCATGCTGAGAGACGCCCTGAATGCCTTTGTCAACCGGAATACCGCCCAGGCCCGCCAGGTGACCCAGGAGGACGAGCGGGTGAACGTTCTTCACCGGGAGCTGGTGCGGAGCATTGTGGAAGACCTCCCCCGTCATTCGACCGAGACGAGTCCCATCATCCGCATCCTTTTCATCAGCCGTTCCCTCGAACGATTTGCCGACCATGCGACCAACGTGGCCGAGATCATCATGTACATGGTTGAAGGAAAGATCATCCGGCACATGGTGTGAGCCTTCCCTTGGCCGGACCACGCTCCCGGGATCTTTCCGGGTGGCCGGACCGGCGTCATTCAGACCCTTCTGCATCCTGCCAGGGCAAAAGGGGCATGGCTCGACCGTTCCCTGTGCCGATCAAAGTCCATCTGTCCTAAAGATAATGATTGATAGGCAGTTTGCCGTTTCCTGAACGCAGGAGGATCAAACTATGCCCGCATCCAGTTCGCCCGTTCGTCCGAGGCCAGGATAAGCACCGATCTGCATGCATTGCTCGAGCGCGGTGCTGAACTTCAGGGGCGTACGATGACCGATTTCGTTGTGGCTGATTGAAGTAGGCCGCACAACGATCCCTCGAACAATCCGAAGTCGTCCGACTTTCGCTGTCCGATCAGAAGTGTTTTGCCCGGGCGTTGATGTCGCCGCCGCAACCTGGCTACGCCGATTTCTGCCACTCCCGAGCCTTCAACGCTGGCCTTCTTCGGAACCGGTGCCCTGTTGCTGGGAGACGTGGCCTTAAGACGAAAGGCCCTCAACATTCGCGCCTGATTGGCCCCTGTGCCCTGTTTTCCAAAAACGGCCTCCAGAAGTTTCGGGGGCCGTTTTCTTTTTGGGATATCCCGTCCAATCTTCAAGATCCTCTCATCCCGATAACCTCCTTCCAGATCTCCCGGGCCTCCCGGACGCCGGGAAGAGAGAGATCCTCCTCCGGCCCCTCCATCGGACTTTTCCGCAAATAACAAATTAATAACAGGGGCTGGATATGATTCAGTCCGGACCCGTTTCTGGCTAAAAAATGTCCATCTTTTCATCATCCAGGATTGGCCCGGTTCATGATGACGACTTCAGGATCCTTAGACCGGGTGGAAGGAAAGGCTCAGAAAGGGCTTTCAAAAAAAGGCCTCAACAAAAACCTTATGGAGGACTCATGAAATCACGGCATTTCCTTGGAAAGCTTCTCGGGGGGGTTCTCGCAACCGCCCTCGTTCTTGGCTCGACCGGCTTGGCCCACGCAACAACCCCAACGGCTACATTATGTGCCGACGGTCAGATTGTCGTTTCCGGCAATTGTCCGGCGGCGATAATGGGGGGAACCGTATTTAACGATTTGAATAAAACCGGTGTACTGAACGCCGGTGATCCCGGCTTGGGGGGATGGACGGTAGATATAATCGGAAGTGGCAGTATTATCGCTTCCACAACGACCAATTCAAGTGGAGTTTACTCTTTTAATTTGAGTGGACTAGGGAACCCCTACGTCAACGATTACCTGGACCCGATAGCTCCCAATAATAACTGGACTCCAACCTTTAGCGCTACGAGCAGTCTGTTTGGAAGCACGATTACTTTGCCGGGGTTAGAATTGATTAATTCGACTTCCAATGAATATGATCTTGGGTTTTATTACACTGCGACTAATGCCCCCTCTCCTTCCGCCACCCCCGAGCCTTCAACGCTGGCCCTCTTC
>JAYWMN010000001.1:0-16980 GCA_035873205.1 Nitrospirota bacterium | reverse complement strand
ATTTCACCTTCATCATAGGATTTCCGAGGATCTGGATCTTTTCATTCGACGTGAAGACGTGGATTTTGGGATTGCTTTGCGCGGTCTTTCGGTGAATCTGAGAAAATTTGGCGAAGTCGAAACGGCACTTGCTTCAAAAAGTTTCATGAGATTTTTTCTTCAGGCCCCGAACGGAGAGTGGGACAAGCTGAAAATCGAATTTGCCCAAGAAGTTCCGGCGATCATCGCCTCTCCCCTGACGATCGATCATGTCATTGTCGACTCTATGGAAGATATCGCCACAAACAAGATATCGGCAATTCTGGGACGGGATAAACCGAGAGACCTTTTTGACCTCTATGCGATTTTATCAAAAACCCCTCTGACTCTCGACATCCTGTTCAAAAACGTGATCAGGAAAGATGCTTCATTCGAACACAAAGAAGCGCTTTATGGATTTGTTGAAAAAATCCGGAATACCCTAAATCTGTCTCAAGAAGAATTTTTGAGCGACGTTCGTCCGGTTAAACCTGAAAACGATCTGAAAGAGATTGAAATAATGATGATAGTCGCCTGGCCGAACGGAGCGGGGAATGGAAAAAAGTGATCTTTTAATCGCCGGAGGTCCCATGCCGCGGATCAGTAAAACCGAGTCTGGAGAAAACATGCCTGTCAAATCTGCCGGTATCCGGAGCCAGGAGGTTCTCGAAGAGATTCTTTCCCGATCCACGGAGATCCTCGTCCGGAAATATGGGGCAACACTCGTCGTCTTTCATGGATCGCGCTTCTTCGGTGATCCTTATCCCGACAGCGACATCGATCTTTTGGTCGTGAAAGAATCCGACAAAAAACCGATGGAGCGGACGGACGAGGCGGAAGCCCTTCTCCGGCAAATCGGGTCTCCGGTTTCCTTCGACGTTCAGGTCTGGACACCGGAAGAGGTTCGCGCGGGCCTGGCCGAAGGACAGACATACGTGAGCCTCGCCGTGTTCAATGGTCGAATACTTTACGGAAAGGGAACGGACTTCATGATGGCACCTAAAGAATATTTCTATAACGTTCGGCATTGGCTGAAAGACGCACGGGAACATCTTGATTACGGAAGATTTTCCCTGGATCGCGAAAATGAAGTTGGTGCTATGGATCAGTTGTTCCAGTCCATCGAGCGCTACATGAAAGCGTTTCTCATGACTAAGGGAATCAAGGTGGAGATGGTGCACAGTCTTCCCGGACTCCTCGACCAGGCCGTCAAGTACGAACCGTCCTGGGAACCACTTCGGAAAACGCTGGAAGTCGCCTATGAATGGGGGCGGGCCTGTCATTATCCTCCCCGCCAGGAAGGCGAAGTTCGCATCGTCCCGACGCTTGCCGAGGTCAAGGAACTTTACGGGAAACTGGATCCATGGCTGAAAACGCTTGACCGAACACTGGAAAAGTCCATCGAAACCCAGGAAAAGCACCGGGAGAAGAGGGACCATGGGTTTGGGTTTTGAAAGGAGGCTCCATTGAAAACAGAACCTGAAAACGAGATGGAAGAGATCGAACGCGAGGGACTGGAACTGGAAGAAATTGGCCGGGAGGCGGCCCGGATGGCCCGGATGAGAAACGAAATCTATCGCGATTTCCTGGACCGAAAGAAGGCGGGCCTTGGAAACCCGTAAACCGGTTTTTCTGATCGTCGCCGGCCCGAATGGGGCCGCGGATGCGGAAAAGGATTGATATGTTCAAGAAATTCGCAAATACAATTGTTTTTCCGGAAACGAGTCCGACCCGGTACCTGACTGGTATGGTGGCGCTGAATATTCCCGCTCCGGAAGGAACAGGTGGAGATTGGCATTTTTGGGGGATTTTTGATTCTCCACGCTTCCCCGACAATCTGACTCTTGCCGGAGAGGGCCTCGAATGGAACACGAATCCTGTTTTTGGAAATTACGGGATTCATGAGTGCTCGGACTTCCTTCGATGTCGGAATATTTCACTCCCGGAAGGAACAAGGGTTTATTCCGCCAATCATTACCGGGCCATTCTCGATATGCTGGCCCGCTCCGTTTCGTCTGGCCGGATTCCGCGACATCTCGAAATTGAAGGTTGGCTGGATACCGATGAACACAAGAGAGTTCTTTTCTGTCTTCTCGATCAGTTCTCTCATCGGTTTTCACCTGATGAACAAAGATTGATCGCCTCATGGATCGCTCTTCAAAAATGACCCCTGAAGAGCGGATCCAGAGTATCCCAGATAATTGAATACGGAGGAAGAAAATGTCACAGGGAAAAATCGATCATAACGCCCCTCCATCTCAGGTTGAGGATTACCTGCTGTCGACAGAGTTTGCGAATGCCCTGGCTCACGATGACGGTCGAGCCGCACAACAGCATTTGGCTGCCGGTCGGCCCATCTATTATGAAGATCCTCGCTATCCGGAAGGGTTGATCAAAAAATATCCGAATGGACATCGTCAGATTGTTATTGTGGATCCCGATGGAAAAATTTGTGTGGTTCGGGATTTGTAATGCCCCAGCTATGGATTGTCGCCGGACCGAACGGAGCAGGGAAAACGACAATCGCCGAACGCTGGCTCGCCTCGCGCATCCCGGTGATATCCCCGGACACATTGGCGGCCATTCATAATTTGAGTCCGATACAAGCCGGAAAGGCGGCCATTCAAGAACAGGAGAGATTGCTGTCTTCCGGAGCCAGTTTTGCCGTGGATACGACATTTTCCGGAAATCGGGAACTTGAGCTGATGAAACGGGCGAAAGCCAGAGAATATAAAGTGAATCTGATTTTCATTTGTGTTTCGAGTTCTGCCCTATGCCAGGCTCGGATAGAGGAGCGGATTTCGAGCGGAGGACATGCCGTTCCTGCCAAAGATGTCGCAAGACGATTCGAAAGGAGCCTTGAAAATCTGAAGGCCGCATTCGATATTTCAGAACGAGTTTTTGTTCTGGACAATACGGGAGAAAGTCATCGGCTGATTCTTTCCGTTGAGCGTGGTCGACTCAAACACTTTTCAAGGAACACTCCTGATTGGGCAAAACAAGCGATTCCCGAAAGGTTTATCCGATCCCGTGGATTAGGGTTTGGGTGAGAAAATGAAAAACAGACTCCCTCAGGCGTTGGCCGTCCTTTTTATCCTGACCTTGTCCGCTTCCCCCGCACAAGCTGTAGGCGGATCCAGTTTTTCCGCCTGTGTGGCCGAAGGGGAAGTCACCTATGCGCCGGCGACGGCGGCCACTCTTTCGACCGCGGCGGGAGCCGATTCCGGCATTGCGGCGGCGGGAGCGGCGGCCCTTGCGGCCGATCTGGCGGCTGCAACATCGGCTACGGCCGGGTGTCTGGGGGCCGTTCCCTGCGGAATCGCCGCCTCCCTGGGGGCGTCCGCGGCCTCTTTCCCGGAACTCTATGGCGGAGCCGAAGCGGCTTTGGCCCCCATCGCCCAGACCCCGGGAGGGGTGTCCACCGGGGCGTTTGGCGGCATGGGAATCGTGGAACCGTTCTCCGGTCCGGGGTTCTGGATTCCGGTCGCAGGCGGGATTGTTTTGAACATCGAGTCCTACGCGGTGGCCCTTCACGGGGTTCTGTGCGCGGCCGGGACGAACATTTCGACAGCTTTGTCGGCGGCGGCCAGCGAGCTTTCCAGCGATGTGAGAAATACGACCCGCCTGGTCGACAATGCGACAACCCATCTCGCCCTGATCCAGGAGCGGCTCCGGATGGAGCGGGAATACCAGGCGGAACCTTCTCTTTGCACCCGATCAACGGAAGTTTCCCAAAACGGCCCAAGCCTTTATTCGACCGCACAGACCGCCGGAGCGATCGACCAGACTCTTGTTGCCACCGACCAGGGGGTTTCTTCAACCCAAATGGTCGCTTCCGCCTCCTCCTGGTCCGAACCGGCTGCCGAAGATCTCTTCGGTTCGGGAAGTTACACACTTACCCCTCAGGAGACATCAAGCGGGATCCGGATGATCTGGCTGTTGACTCATCCCACGGGCCATACGGTCGGGTCGTCAAATTCGGCGCAGACGGTGCAGGAGGTCCTGCCCCAAACCGTGACTGCTCGGGAGAGCCTGATCCGGCATGTCCTGACCGGTCTTTTTTCTCTCCGGGTCCCGCCGATACCTGGAGGGACGAGCCTCATGGAAAATCTTTCAATTCAGGTCCAGGAGCGGTGGGACAATCCCCAGTGGCTCATCGGGCTTCATACGCTCCATCCGACGACCCTCCGTCGGGAGATCGCGATGGAGAAAAGCCTGAAGGAAGAGATCCGGACTCTCCGGATGCTTTCGAAACAGCATCGGGAGGTTTTGCTGGCGATGATCGCGGCGGAGGGGACGAATCGGTAATCATGGATAGGGACGAGATGCTACAATAACCTTCACTTTATTCTATTGAGTCAGCCCTGTCTCATGTTTATCGGTCAATAATACTCCGTCTATCGAATTAATAAGATATTTTTTGGACTTGATTGCATCAAGCAACACAGATTCGAGAGCATCCATTATTAACTCAATGAGACTTTTATTTTCCTCGATATATTCTTCTGAAATTTTTTGCTCGCGTCCTCCGTGAGCAATGTTATTCCTTCGATTTACTAGGGCATCTAATTTTTTTTCATGTTCTTTTATTGTTGAGATATCCAAGCAAAGGTTTTCGGCGATATCTTCCAAAACCTTGAATCTTAAATTCGATTTGGTTTCAATCTCAAGTTCCTTCTTCTCGAAATTAAGCCCTTTATCGAGGCTATCTAGAAAACGCTTGATCAGCTCAACCTTCTTCGAGAGCGTTAATTCAGAAGATAGTTTCCGAAATGAACCGCTCCACGCATATGCTAAAATTTCAGACCTAATATCTTTCTGCGGTATAGCTCTTTTTTGAAGGTATTCAAGGTACAGTTGTAACACTTCCTTTATAAATCCTTCCCACTCAGCATATAGCATAGGAATTGCCATTGAGCACACATGCTGAAAAAACACAGTATTTTTTAATTCTGCAATTACTCGCAAAGTTTGCGTTAGGGCTAAGGTACGTCGTTCATGACATTCAGCAATTTGTCTTATTACACTATCTTCATCACTCATTGGAGACGTTACTGGCTTCAGGTAAATGGTTACCGATGACTGTCTCACCAATTTTCAAACGTTGAAGCAGACGAGCCTTTGTATTGCCTCCTTGACCACTTGACGCTCGAAAATCTTCACTTTCCTTTATAGCAGTTAATTTTTTCTTTAGAACTTCTGAATTCAAGCTTTCAACATATTCCAGGTTATTCGCTACTCCGATTGAAAGTGCCTCAAAAACATAGACAGAGAACGCTCCCTGATGTCTACTATCACGAATATGGCGGTACGAATCTTGTCCGAGGGCATCCCAAATTAACTTGGTTGTTTTCTCAAATACGCTTTGCGATGTCTCTTTATCGAATTGAACTTCACCATCCACAACTTTATGCACGTATTCCGTAATAAAGGGCTCCACGTCGTGCCGGAAATCATTTAAATTATTTTTAAGAGCGAAAAAGCGAAGGACCAAACCACGATCATACAATGATTTTTGCTGTAAGTCTGAAAGGCCAAGAGACATCTGAAACGGCTCAAATTGAGCCAACCGATCAAAATACTCCATTAGATCAGGAGCTTCTGCACGAAAAATGCAGTTTCTAACCTCTTGGTCGGTAAGTTGTGCCCCACCCGTATTCAATCTTTCAAAAAGATCGTATTTCATCTTTCGATCACTTCCAACTTTGATCACCTCCACACGACAACCAGTCCTACGAATGGAGAGCCTTGAACGAAGCGTTAAGTTTTCATAAATCATACCGTCAAGAGCCGGCAGTTTCGCTGTATCATCTGCTTCAAGTATTGACGGTGAAAAACGTATTCCTTCTGGTTTTTTGAGAACACCAAAGAACTCGAGAACTGTTGAAAGACGTTGAAGCCCGTCCACTAGTTCCCAAATTCCTTTTTCAGTTTCTGCGACAAAAATGGCTGGAGTCGGTATTCCAAGAAGAATAGATTCAATAAAACGACTTTTTTGGCTTTCGGACCAGCGGAATAATCTTTGGTATTCAGGCGCAACAATTAGTTCTCCTGCCTCGTACATGCTTGAAAACTCACCATATGTCAAATCGAGCTTATCTGTGCGGATGTTTGAGCGAAGAGCATCTATTTGTTCATCTAGTGATAAATTCTTAAAATCTGTTCGACTCATTTTTGAGTTCCTCCAAAAGTCTCAAGGTGATCACCGTTTTTTACCAGTAAGACTACCGCTTCTCGATACAGAGTATTGGAACGGTATATGGTAGATCGCCGGTTTGATTGTGCAATTGATTTTCCTATATTGAGGGACTGGAGTTCACTTGCCAGGAAGCCAATATGCCTAGCAATATCAATCCAAAGTTCGGGTAAGTCGATATGGATATCTTTATAATAGGAATCCTGCAAAACTAAGATAGCAATTCCGCCTGGACGTAATATACGAAATATTTCACGACTTGCTGCTACAGCATCTTCAAAATATTGAGCATAGGTCTTAAAGTAATAGGATTGCGAAGCCTTGCTTGAATGATGACGAACCTTTTCAAGAACTTTCTGAATTGATATGGGACAATCGTTTAGATCGATAATAACATCGCGTCGTGACAAAGGGGTACCCATACAATTCCGACGTAGAATATTGTATTGTTCATTCTGAGACCCTATTCCAAGAGCTGCAAGTTCAAAAGATGTATTAACGACATAGTCGAGACGCGTACAATATGGTGGCGATGTTAAAACTAGATCGATATTTCCATCAGGGAGGGGAATGGCGCGTGCATCTCCTTGCAGTATTTTGGATCCCATGTCATGTTCAACATGGGTAGTTTTTAAATCAGAAGCCATCTTTATGACTATTTCAATCCATTTTGAAGTCAGTTCTTCTTTTTTCAGGGTGAATGGGATTAGTTGATTAGGCCTTACCCAAGCAGGGTTTGATGTTTCACGTATCGAAGCCAGTGATCGGGATGCACGCATTAATGCAAGGAAAAGGAATGACTTTAAGGGAGTAAGGGCCTCTACCACCGATGAAATATAGATATCTTCTCCATTATCTCCATTAAAGGATAAATCTGAGAGAATTAGTCGCTCGATAGACCGGTAAAGATCGACGGCATCCCCCGAAATCCATTCCCGTAAAGGATCATCTTCAGTCGAGGAGAAACAAGCCATTTTTGCTTCTTCTGCAATCCTTTGTGACAGCATATGCACATTTTCTGCATCCACAAACCTAACAAGTTTTGCCGAAGATACAAGAGTGGTTACTGGATTAATATCGATTCCAACTGACTTATAACCCTTCAAAGCCGCTACGGTTGTTGTTGTACCACTGCCATTCCAAGGATCAAGAATTATGCTTCCAAGTGGAAGTCCGACTGCATCCAAAATCTTGTCTACAAAATTTTCATTGAATCCTGCATAATACGGATACCATGATTCTCGACCAAACTCCTTTCTAGGCCGGCGTTTTGGGTCCAATTGCATTTTGTTTACCCGATCATGCAATTGGGATGAGATGGTTTCAGAAGAAAAACAAGGAGTTTTCTTAATTACAGTATGTCGGAGGGTTTCAATCATTCCATCAACCTTCAGAATTATCGTTACAATTATATCTCCCGGAACCTTTCCCTCTCCCAACCATCTCCGCCATACTCTCTTCCCTTAGGGCCCCCGCCATATCCCTCCACTCCGCGGGATCGATCGCCCGGAGCGGCCGGTAATGCTCCTGGACGTCGGCCAGGTGGTCCAGCATCCCGATTCCTCTCTTGTAAACGGATTCCGCTCCTTTCCGGAGATCCTCCCCGGTAATTGGTTTGCCTTCCTTCGTCGTACCAACGGACTCTTTTTCGGAGAACAGGCGTTGGGCTTCCCGTGAAAAACCGCCCCACAACCCGGAGAAATCCGGCACGTCTCCTTCCGCGGCCCAACGCCAGGGGCGATCGATGATCACTTGAGCAAACGGAGCGTGAACGGGTAACGGTAATTAATGCCATTGCTGACACGGATGGCGGCCAGAATACAGAAAATGATGTCGGCAGCCCAAATGGCGAAGAGAAGAACGAATCCGATCAGAACGAGAGACAAACCCGCACTGACGATGTATGCGAGGGTTAGTGTGATCTGAAAATTGAGGGCTTCCTTAGCTTGTTCGGAAACAAAGGCCTTGCTTGGCTTATCCTTATTCATCAACCAGACGACAAGCCCCGGAAAAATCCAGAAAAAAAAGCCGAGAAGGTGGGCGATCATCGCAAGATTCGTATCGTCCTTGCTAACAGCGGGTTGAACTTCTGCATCCGACATAGGGTGCTCCTTCGCTAAGCGATTGAACTTCATCCCTGAATTCTTAAAAAAGTCGTATCTGTTCCCAAAGATTATACTCTTTTTTCTCAAAAGGACTCCTCCTTATTTCCCTCCC
Organism: Nitrospirota bacterium; assembly: GCA_035873205.1. Lineage (GTDB taxonomy): Bacteria > Nitrospirota > Leptospirillia > Leptospirillales > Leptospirillaceae > UBA4572. The sequence continues at coordinate 8,549 of JAYWMN010000001.1, read as the reverse complement.
ACGTTCGTGACTCCCCGGAAGACCGTCCCCATGCTCCGGCCGATATTCTGAAATGAATTCTTCAATCCCTGGGCATCCATTTGCCGTTCTTCCCGGCCTTTTTCGCCGTCGATCCCCAGAATCTTCATCGCCCAGTAGGGCCCGGTGTGGAGGATCTCGAAGGAGAAGTGGATGACCCGCCACAGGACCAGCGCGTAGGCGACATAGCCGCCGATCACGCCGGCGGCGGAAATCCAGATCCCGGGACTGGGATTGGCGGCCATCGAGGAGAGGACCTGAGAGGTCATCGGGACGAGGATGGCGGCGGAGAGGAAGTAGAGCCCCAGGGAAATCACGAACATCCCCACGAGAAGCAAGGGCCGAAGAGCCACGTCGGTGATTCGGGAGAGACCTTCCCGACCGTGCGAACCGATGAACCCCTCGCCCTGGGGAATTCCCACGGCCAGCGCCCAGAGGGGGGCGAAGACGGCCAGGAGGACCACCTCCATGATCCAGTACAGCGAGTAGAACAGGATGGCCAGCATCGGGACGAGGGGAAGATAGACCGCGACGACGACGGTCAGAACCCCCATGGCGACCGTAATTGGCTCTATGAGGGGTTTGGCCACAGAGGCCGCTCCTCCTACGATCCCGGCGGCCATGCCCACCCCCGGGATGGCGGAAAGAGTCTCGCGAACAGTTGGGTTCGAAAGGCCGGCCACGGCCGCATCACTGACAGCAGTCAGAGTATCCCCCGATTCGACCACGTTCTGGAGGCGGGACAAGGGGTCTTCCCCGGGGTTGTTCGCCATGTAATCGGGGAGGGAGATGCTTTGCCACGGGGAGGTTCCTGGACCGGACGAGGCACTCGGTCCGGACATCCAGTGCGAGGCGATAATGGTCGAGAGCGAGGCGATTTTGGCCTGTTCGGCGCCGGGACCCGTCATGGGCTGGGGCGTCGAGGCCCACCAGGGGCCCGTTCCCGCTTGTCCGGCGAACCCCCAGTTGGACAAAAACGTCTCTGTCAGCCCGAACGCCTTCTGGACCTCCTGCGAGGCCTCCGAAGCGCCGATCGAACTCCAGTCGGCTCCGCCGAACCCGTTTGTCGGCACGGGGAGCCATTCCATGGTTTTTGCCGCCCGCCGGGCCTGGGTTCCGAAGAAAGCATAGTACATTCCCAGGGCGGCCCACCCGTCGTTCTGGATGTTCTGGAGAGCGCTTTCTCCGTTTGAGGTCCCGGCCTGGGCCATCTGCCCGAGGGCCGTCTCGTACTGGATGGCGATTTGCGTCAGCGTCCCGGTGGCTCCGGCCGGGTTGGTCATCCCCCCTCCCTGGCCGAAAACCTGCCGGTTGGACGCGGTTCCGGCGGGAGCGCAGGGGGAGAGGCCGGTTCCGATCACGAGCGATCCGCAGCCGTTGGCGTTTTTGGCAATGGACGAGGCCACGGAGTCGAGCGGACCTCCGGTCTGGATCAGCGACATGAAGGCTGAATTCTGGGCCATCGTTTGTCCGGTCCCTTGGGGGAGCATGTAATCTCCGCAGACGTTCGGACCGTAGTTCCCTGTTCCGGCCACGTTCGAAAAGCCCAGGTTTCCGAAGTTGTCCGGCTGGGCGGTGACCGCCTGGACCGTTCCCTGGGGGTTCACAAAATTGTCGAGGACATGCGCGCAGACGAGCGAAAACAGGGCATTGTCGACCACGTTCTGGATATTCGGGGAAACCACGGCCGCCGGTTTCGGGGCGGTCAGCATGTTCGCGATTTTTGTGGCCGCCGTATCCCCCAGTCCGTTTCCGGTGTTTGCCACGAACAGGATGAAGGAGGCGAGGATCGACAGGCCTCCGGGGGCGGCGATCATCGCGGCGGATGTGGCGCCACGGACGGGGGCCCAGGCGGCGTTCACGCCCTGGTGGGTCCAGTCGCCCGTATGGGCCGCCGTGTGCATCGCCTGCACGATATGGTAGGAATAGGTGACGGTCAGGAGGAACATCGCCAGGATCGAGACGAGGCTTGCCACGATGCCGATGGCCGCGGGAATGTTCTGGAGGACGGGGGAGGCCAACACGTAGCTGGCGATCGGCGATTGGGAGCAGGTATTTTGCCCCGCAGACTGCCCGAAGAAGGTGTACAGGACGCAACTCGTGATCGATCCCGGGGCGGAGTGGACGAAGGAAGGAATCGCGAGTCCCGCCAGAAGCGGCGAGGAATTCTTGAGCCGTTCGAGGGAGGAATCTTCCGGCCATGGATCTCCAGCCCGATGGCGGGGAAGACCTTTGAGGCACCAGGAAAAGAGAAGGAGCGGGAAAATCATGGCCAGGATTCCCACGGCGAGCGACAGGACCAGGAGCGGATCCGGGATCCCGATGGTCCGGCCGATCCCCGCCGTTTCTAAAAGGAGGACGAATCCGCCCAGGACCGGCGGAAAGACGCCGCTCCAGAAGATCCGGCGGAGGGCCGACTTCGGCGGACGATGGAAGAGCCCGGCGTCCCGGAACCGGATGAAATCCGGAATGGCCGTCGACATCCGGACCGCCTGCCGGGTGGCGAATTCGAGGGGAATCACCGCGACCACCCGGAAGGTCCACCCAACCCGGCCCAATGAATCCAGGAAGTATCGGGTGGCCTGTGCCCAGTACCGCCGGGCACCCAGAAGTCCTTTCCAGCCTCCTCCGGAGATCCACATCCAGAGAGGGCGCTTTCTCCAGTCGGTGGAACGTGAGAGGGCTTTTTCCGTCCCGGAGAGAACCGGAGTCTTTTCGGGAGCCGGAGGCTCCGCGCACCCCTTTTCTTTTCGGGGAGGGGGTAGGGCAGGGAGGTCCTGGCCCTGTCCCGGAGGGAGTCCTGGAAGAGAGGGTTGCCGGAAGTCGAACGCCCGTTTTCCCGCCCGGAGCAGAGCTTTCCCGGAGGCTTTGACAATGGCCTTTCCCAGATCCCCCAGAGACTTTGCGATCCCATCCCGATCCAATTTCTTTAGAAAAAGGACCCTGAAGTTTGTTCTTGCCGCTTTTTTGTCGTTCATGCCCCCTCCTTTTATCTTAATAGTATTCTACTATACCATTTATATAAATAAAGAAATATGGAGGATTATCAGGCTATTCCTGTGGTATGATGGGCGAAAAAATTGGGGTGGAGGGTGCAAAATGAAAACATCAATCATTAAAGGAAGGAACGGAATGATCGCAATTTTAGATTATCTTCCAGGCAAAACCGATTCCGGTGAACTGCGTAAGGTACTTAACAGGATTATAGGCGAATCATCGAAATCCCTAACCGATTTTCACACATCAATGGGTGCCTTTTTGGGAGAAGATTGGTTTCTCCATGAAGGGGGGCATCATGTTTCCATGGAACGTTCTTCTACTGACACAATAATAAGAGTTGTCGATTTGAAAGATGATGGATTATCCATGGATGGGTTACCAGAAGACTTATCTGAAGAAAAGAATCTTCGAAAGTCTGTCTTTCATGCTTGAAAGATGGAGACGATGACAAATCCATTAGCCGAAGTTTTTGGGTTTCCAATAAACAATATTGGACTTGAAGCCAATCGTTCCCGAGATAAAAAACTCTGCCCATATAATAACAAGGTGCCCAACTGTACAAAAGACAAGGCGACGGATCCTCTTGGGGTATGCAGCATCTTTGAGGAAAGAGATAGCCCTACTATTATCTGTCCGATAAGATTTCGCCAAGATTGGATTATCGCAGAAGATGCCGCAAATTTTCTCTTTCCGAAAAAGACAGCATGGACATCCTTAACGGAAGTTCGCCTCAAAGACGGGAATGGTCAGGCGGCAGGAAACATTGATGTCGTGCTGGTCTCTTATGACTCTTCGGGGAAAGTCCTGGATTTCGGATCGCTTGAAGTACAAGCTGTTTATATATCGGGAAACATCCGCAACCCATTCAACGAATATCTAAAAAATCAAACAAAATACCAAGGGTGGGAAGGGAAAAATTATCCCCGGGCCGACTATCTTTCCTCTTCTCGAAAGAGGCTTGCTCCCCAGATGATTTATAAGGGAGGGATTTTTAAAACATGGGAGAAAAAGCAAGCAGTCGCGCTTCACAAAACTTTCTACTCAACCTTGCCTGAATTACCAGAGGTATCCGAGGAAGAGGCTGACATTGCCTGGCTCTTGTATGACCTCGTTCTTGATGAAAAGAATAATCGGTTCAATCTTTCTAGATACAAAACGATTTACACAAAATTTGGGTCAGCCCTCCAAAAGATCACAACCACTAATGCTGGACAAGTTGATGATTTTATGCGAGTCCTTCAGGAAAAGCTTGACGAACACTTTTCGAATAGTCCTCCTGATGCTCCTACATTACAAGACATGCTTGGGGGGACCGATCAATAACTCCAACATCTTTGCATGGTGAGTATTTTTCATTGGTATGGCCCTTACCGTAAAACCTCTTTTTAATGCCATTTTCTTGACTGCCTCAGTATCATCGTAAGTCATCATAAAATCACCCTGAAAACCGGAGGCGGCATCAAACAGGGCCTCGTGGTCGATTTCGTTATAAACATAGAGTCTTCGTCCGGCAGATTTTCCTGGCGCCGTATAGGGAGGATCTATAAAAAATGTCGTATCATCCCGTCCGGAATATTGCTTCATGATATCGAATGCATCTGCTTGAAAGAAAGAAATCCTCTCCCTCATTTTCCAAATCTCTTCAATCCTTTTGGCTAGAGTGACGGGATACCATCGAGAAAGTATCCCTTTTCCATTTTCGCCATACTTTAAAAGCCCGGCTCCGGGAGCCAAAATACCTCCATGGCTCGTCCGATTTCTCAATATCGTCTGGAACGCCCGTTCGGTTGTGTTTTTTGGGGAAGATGATAGAACCTCAGCGATAAAAGGCAAACTCATGGGGCAGGTGATAATTTTTTCGACCAACCAATGAGCATCATCGGAAAGAACAGTTTTCCACACAGCCGAAACATCCGGATCGATTTCCACAAGAAATGTGTGGTCTGAAAGTTGTTCGGCAGCTACCGTGAGACCAACAATACCCCCTCCCGCAAAGATATCGATAAAAAGATGCGGCTTATTTTTCCCTTGCCCAAGCCATTTTCTGATTTCGGGAATCAACCAGGTCTTTCCGCCTGGATATCGGAAAGGGCTTCTTTTGGGGACAGTGGCCACATTGACGATACCAACATTCGAATCAATATCCTTAGGAAAAGACAAAGGCAATTTTTGTTGCATCTGAATCCCATTCCGGTTGAAAGAAACGTATGAGCGTCTGTTCTAGCAATAACTTCACTCAGGAAGTCCGGAAGGACAAGATCAAAACCCTGCTATACCGGAGAACCCTTTTATTGGCTACAAAATATTTTGGCGTTGAAGCTCTAAAGCAATGAATGGATAATGTTCTTGTATAGATTGTTTCATGGACAATGTGCACCCCTTCCATTTCTCGAAGATTTCAAATCTCATTTTCACCAATTTGTCCTTGTTTAATTGAAGGATGTCAATTGTTTTTGGCTATGTTCCCAAATCGTGTTGAAGCCCATGGCTCCCCACCGCCAAAGCCAGCCACAGATGCGCTCCGAAGTACCCATTTCCGATTTGCTATTTCTATCGCAACCCGCCAAGGGATACCAATCATGGATTTTGGCCGCAACCCAATCCCAAGACCACCACTTTTGTCCACTGCACGCAGTCCGAAACGTCGTTTCGTGCTCTTTGGATCATCACCATGGGATTTACCTTTCCCAGAATAATATGTATCTCCCAAGTTAAGGAACACGAGCCCATTTTTTCGGAGAACTCGATATATTTCATCCATAACTGCTGCTATTGCGTTAAGATAATCAGTAATATTTTCCTCATGCCCTATCTGACCTTCAACATCGTAATCACGGAGCCAGTAGTATGGTGGTGACGTTACAACACAGTGGAAGTATTCAGAGGGAAGCGTTTTGAGCACCTTCAGTGCGTCTCCATGATGAATATGCCAACTTGCACCATTCGAAGCATTTCCGCACAAAGATTCCCTCGCGAACATGATTTCTTGATTTAACTTTTCCACTTTTTATCCACCTGGTACTTTTTCAAAAAAATTAAATTTTCGTTGTATTCTAGAGGAATGCAGGGACGGGAACAAGGCTGGATGACTATCTGGCATTTCACCCCTCCCTCGCCATCTCCTCCACCAGCTGCTGGACAACTGTCTTATCGGCATCCCCGCTTTCTCCCCGGTCCTTCATGTTCTGGGACCGGCGCTCGATCTCTTCCCGCGCGGATCCTCCCGGAAATCGGGCGGCAAGTCTTTTCCGGGCCTCCACGGGACCCAACAGCTTGTAGAGCGCGTCCCGGATCGCCGCGTCCTGGGCGGTCGTCGAAAACGCCCAGAGTTCGATCGGCCCCAAGGTGTTCGTGACGAACTGTTGGAACGTTCCCTTGTTCGTGACGAGCCTCGCGATCAGGTTCGCGCCGGCTTTCGACGGGGACCCGATCTTCTCCATGGCCGACAGCACGCTCTCAGAAAACCCGAAGATCTTTCCCGCCTTGTCGATCGCCTGTTTTGTCGCGGCACCCAGGATCCAGACCGAGGTCGACAGGTCCACCATCGTCTCGTCGAAATCGTTGATCGACTGGGAAAAGAGCGCGATCTGAATTCCCCTTTTTCGGCCTTCCCGGATGTCCGTCATCACCTGGGTCCGGACAAGCGGCGCCGCGTCGGTCCGGTGAAACTCGTCGAACACGAGGCGCTTGGCGTCCTCTTTCAGATCCCTCGCCCGGTCGATGTGGAACGCCTTGTAGCGGTCCGGAGCCAGAACCGCCTCCTCTGCATCGAGAAAAAAGTCCCGGACGAGGATATACCGCCCCAGTAGATACATGACGGCTGTCTGGCGGGCCGCCGGGCCCGATCCCTTCGGGCAAACCGCGTCGAGATCGAGCGCCACCACCCGGGCCTCTCCCAGGTCGAACTTCGTTTCTCCGGCCAGGATCGGGTATTCCCGGATCGCTTCCTGGATCCGCCGCTTGAAATACTCGACCGCCTGCTCCCCCGTCGGGGTGGACAGCCGGTATTCGGAGACCACCGCCGGATCGGAAGCAATGGATGGAATGTCCTTCAGGTTCGGAACGGCATGGGTCTGGGCGAGCCAGGCTTCACGGATTTTTCCCTGGTCGTAAAGTCCGTCCACAACATCCCACCAGTACAGCTTCGAATAGTTTCCGAAGGGAAAGGAGATTTCAGAAAGTGCCTGGTCGACAACTGCATCGACGTGGGGCGCGTACTCCCGGGGGGCAGCGTTCGCTTCCCGATCCTCGAGTGAGGCATAGGCCCGGTCGACCACGAGTCCGGCGATCCCTGAAATTCCGTCATAAGGATCCTCCGCTCCCAGGGGGGTTGCGAGAAGCGTCAGGAAGTTCGCGAGAAACGCCCGGTGTGCCGGCAGAGGCTTGCGGTACCCCAGGGGAAGGTCGAACGGGTTCACGGAGTATTCCTGGCTCATGGTGACCCGGTAATGGGCCACCAGATGCTTCTTCCCTTCCGGGAGTGCTCCCTTCAAAAGCGAGATCAGGCCAGACGACGACGGGCCTATGTCCAGGATGGCGATCCGGGGAAGCCGCTTGAGGCCCGGAAGAAGACACAGCGACAGGTTCAGGGCGTTGGAGAACACGCTCTTTCCGCCGCCGCTCGGTGCGAATCCCAGTTCGATCCAGGAGGACTGCAAGGGCGACCCCGGCTGAAACGGCAGGATCTTCCCGTCCGGAGAACGGAGCAGCAGGGCTCCCTTGTCGAACACACTGGCGGGCCGGACCGGTATCGTGGGAGCCACCTCGGAAAGGGGCGCGATCAGGACAGGGGCCACCGACCGGCGGGACAGTCCAGGAACGGTCGAAACAAGTCCCAGAAACGGATCTCCCGTTCTGGCCGAGGCCTCGACTCCGCCCCAGGAGGAGAGGGCCTGCTGGAGGACCGAGGCATTCCGGCGAACTTCTTTACCGTCTTCTCCCCAAGTGCAAACCGCCATGGACATCCGCACGATCGGTTGTCCCGCCAGAAAGCGGGCCCGGATGTCTTCCGCTCCGGCCACGATCTGCTTGTTCCGGCCCGAGACGAACGACAGGATCTGCGCGACCACCGGACGCCAGGAGAGGCTTCCGATGCCGTTTCCCTCGAACCGGAACAGGATTCTCCAGGGGATTTCCCGAAGGTACGAGAACAGCTCCCCGAAGGGAACGGGGGAGAGTTGGGGCATCGTCACGGAAAAGGTCCGGATATACCGGTCCCCCAGGCGGACGGTTTCGAGATCCAGAACTTCGGCGGGGCGGGGAACGACCTGCTGAGCGACCTGCGGCCATTGGACGCAGTCGATCAGATCTTCCCCCGGATCCGGATAGCGGACCGGAATTTTGTCTCCGGGGAGGCGGGGGCGCCACTCCTCCGGCGTCACGTCCGGATCGACCATATGCCGGATATGACGGAGCGCCGTGTGGCAATCGAGCGCCCTGACGAGAAATCCGGCCTGGGAGAGCCCCGTTTCGAAATTCGAGACCACCGCCCGGTGCTTTTCCCGGAGTCGCGCGATCCCGGCATGGACGTC
>JAYWMN010000060.1:0-5252 GCA_035873205.1 Nitrospirota bacterium | reverse complement strand
TTTCGTGATGGGGGAACAGAAGGTCCATGCCTCCCCCGTGCAGGTCCAGGGTCGGCCCTCGAAATCGGGAGAGGCGGGGCCGGAAGAAGATTTCATGGCGGCCCTTAAGGACGATCTGAACACACCGGTCGCCCTGAGCGTCCTTCATGCGGCCAAATCCGCCATCAATCCCTGGTTTTCTGCAACCCGGACGGCTCCGCCGCCGGTCGACCCGGCCTCCGTAAATCGCCTGTTTGAAAAGGCGATGGGCACTCTGGGAATTCTTCTGGTTCCGGACTCCGATTGGGTTATGGGGATCCGGGGTGGGGAGCACTCCGGAAGGCCGGAGCTTTCCGCTTCCGAGATCGACCGGCTGGTTTCCTTAAGAGAAGAGGCGAGAAAACAGAAGGATTTCAGGGGTGCAGACGAAATCCGGGATCGTTTGAAAGAGGCGGGCATTGTCTTGGAAGACCAACCGGGAGGTCCCCCACGCATACGGAGGATCTGACTCTCGAAGCCGGTCTGGTGGCCGGCATCCATCCGGTGCTCGAGCTTCTCTCCAGTCGCCCGGACCAGGTCGTCCATCTTTATGTTCGAGACGACCGACGCCATGACCCACGCCGGTGGGAGATCATCCGGATGGCCCGGTCGATGGGCCTCCCCCTCGACTTCCTTTCAGGGGAGGCCCTCGATCGCATGGTGTCCCGGGAATCTCCCCATCAGGGCGTCGTGGCCCGTATCTCGGTCGTCTCGACCTTTCCTTCACTAGAGGCATTTCTTGACCAGAGCGACTCCTGGCCACCTAGCCCTCTTGTCGCGGTGGACGGGGTCCAGGATCCGAGAAATCTTGGAGCCCTACTGCGGACCTGCGATGCCGCCGGCGTCCGGGGGGTCCTTCTTCCGAAACGGCGGGTGGCCCCTCTCTCCCAGACGGCAGCCAAGACGTCGGCCGGGGCCGTGTTCACTCTTCCCCTGATTCGTGTCGGGAACCTTGCCAACAGCCTCAGGCTCCTGAAAAAAGAGGGATACGGGGTAGCGGTTCTGGCCCTTGACGGAGAACCGTTCTCCAGCGGACCCCTCCCCCATCCCCTGGTTCTTGTCGTCGGAGGGGAGGAAAAGGGAGTGTCCCGCCCGGTCGCAGATCTCGCCGACTGGAAAATCCGGCTTCCGATGAAGGGGAAGGTCCAGAGCCTCAACCTGTCCGTTGCGGCGGGAGTCTTTCTCTATTCCCAGATCCGGGAAGAGACCCCCTGATCCGGTGTCCTTCGAGAATGTGAATAAGGTAAGAGAAATTGTGTGCCGGGTCACCTGGGTGGCGGACTCCCCCTTGGTAGGTGCGGGGGAAGGCCACGGCGGCTGTGCCGCACGCAATCGCCCACGGCCTGTGCCCTGAGAATGTCGAGTGGGTCGGCCTACCGAAAGTCGACTTCGGTGTCCTGTTGCCGTTTACCCCAGTGCTCCCGGGCCTCACCCGTCCGCTGAATTCGTCGAACCCGAAAACCCGGTCCTCGAAAGTTCGCTCCAGGCCAGAACGCCGAAGGCAGACCATTTCTCGACCCCCGGCATGCTGACCGGGGAGCCGGAGAGGCTCCCTGGCCTTGAAAAAGCCCTCTTCCCGCACTTCTCTTGGAGGGGTGGCACGATCCGGCTTTTCTGCATGATAGTCGTCAACAGGGTCTTAACAGGCGGGGAGCCACAGGGCAACAGATCTCCTTCACCCCTTAAGGTCCCGTTCGCTCTAGGGGAGGAGCTTTCCGTAGAAACCGGGTCCCCCGAGAATCTGCCCGATGATACGGAAAGACCGGGAAATCCGGAGAAGAAGGGATCTTGCCTGGTTGATGAAGAGTGCCTCTGAAGAATGTGAAATCATGGATGACTCCTTTCGGCGGTCCGGATTTCCGGACGGGCGTCGAATGATCGCGCGAACGCGCTCACTCGAAGAATGACTGTGTCTGGTCCAGGGCAATAGGCCCTGTTCTGTTAAACGGAAACTCAACGCCGAAAGGAGGGGGGAAAAGAGGTGAGGAAGAGAGGGCGATCCCCGGAAAACCCGGGATTCCAGTCAATCCAGTAGGCTCCGGACTACCAAGATCCTGTTTCGCCTCCTTTTTCTACCGCCGACCTTCCGGCGTCATGCATGCAACACGAACCTCCGTCCATAAGGGACGTCTCCTTTGATGCAGGTGATTTTGGCCTGCCCCCGTGAGAAAATGAAAAATCCGGAAGGGCAGGATCGACAGAATATGCCGATTATAGGGGGAATTTCATGATTGTCAAGGAAGGTAAAAAAGACTCTATGAGGAAGGTTTCGGGGAAAATATCGGCGATCCGTTTGCTTCCGCTTCAGTCAGGGAGATTGTGCCGAATGCGGAGTGCTGTTCTCTGCCTTTCTCTCTTTCTGGCACTGGCCGGGGGAGCCCATGCGGCCGGGCCCAACGACCTGGGAGAAAAGGGCGATCTCGTTCGGGGAGCCTCCGCGGGAGATCCGGCGCTCATGCTTCTCCTCGGACTCCGCTATGACTATGGCCAGAAGGGTATGCCTCATGATCTCGACAAAGCGGTTTACTGGTACAGGAAGTCGGCCGATCTCGGCTATCCTCCGGCAGAAATGATCCTTTCCCAGCGATATGAAGTCGGTCGGGGGGTTCCCCAGGACGACCGGTTGGCTGTTCAATGGCTTAAGAAGTCGGCCGATCTCGGCTATCCTCCGGCGGAGGATGCCCTGGGGGACCGGTATGCCACGGGTCAGGGGGTCGTCAAAAGCAGCTCCCGGGCCCTTGCATGGTACAGGAAGGCCGCCGCCCACGGGTATGGTGAATCCCAGGACCTTCTGGGAGAACGTTACGAAATTGGCCAGGGGGTTCCGAAGAATTTTGAAAAGGCGGCCTACTGGTACCTTCGCGCCGCCAGGGACGCCGGCAATCCGGACGCCTTTTTCCGGCTGGGAAGATTTTCGGAAAAGGGCCTGGGAGGCCTTCGGAAGGACCCGGTCGAAGCCCTTGCCTGGTACACTTTGGCCAAGGACACGAGTCTTTCGGCTCGAAAATCCTGGATGGAACTGACAAAAAATCTGCCCGAGAAAGATCAGACCCTGGCCTGGAAAAAAGCGACGGAGTTCCGGTCCCGTTATTCGGGGGGCTGGAACCGTTGGGTGTTGAGGCCCTGAATTCAGCCGGTCCCGTTCTGTTTTCGGGGGGGAGTGTCCGAAAGAATGCGTCGGGCGTGTGAAAGAACCTCCGACATCATGGCCGGCGTCAGCCGCCTGGTCTGTGTGTTCCTTGCACTCGGGTGGTACGAAGCGAGGAGAGACGGTCCATCCTGTTTTCCCGGAATGAAGAGCCCATGAAAAAAAGGGGGCCATTTTCTGATCGGGCCCGGAATGTTTGAAATCATCTTTGCGTATTCCCGATAGGCCAGGGCTCCCAGGACCAGGACCAGCGAGAGACGGGAAAGGGACAAAAACTCTCTCAGGAGAAATGGGCGGCAGTTGTCGAACTCCGAAGGGTTGGGCTTGTTGTCCGGAGGAGCGCAACGGACGACGGCCGAGAGATAGAGATCGTGAAGAACCAGCCCGTCATTTTTTGCAGACGATGTGGGCTGATTGCAGAATCCGGCCTCGAAGAGAAAGCGGAAAAGAAAATCGCCGGACTTGTCCCCTGTAAAGACTCTTCCAGTCCGGTTCCCGCCGTGGGCCGCCGGAGCGAGCCCCAAAATCCATAGCCGTGCCTCGGAAGAGCCAAATCCCGGGACCGGCTGTCCCCAATATTCCTCGTTCCTGAATCGACGGATTTTCTCCCGGGAGATCCTCTCACGGTAGGCGACAAGGCGTGGACACGCCTGGCAGGATGAGATCTCTGAGCTGATTGTCGCAAGGTTCGATTCGCTCATCGGTTCGCCTCCTCGTCAAGAAGGTTCGGTCGGGAATATCCGGCCCACGGCTCTTCCGGTCTCCCGGTCTTTGGGACATTCTGTGACTCGGAGAGGCGCGAGTCAACCCGAAAGGGGAATTCTGGCGGGTGCACGCCCTCCTGAAGAAGTCGCCCTTCAGCCGGCCGTTCCGGGTGGGCCCGATGCTCTGAGTGCCGGACATCACATCCTTCGGTGACCAGCAATACGGAATACGATGTTTCCTCCGGTTATTCTGGATGTGCGGAACTCTCCCAAAGACGGGATTCCGACCGACACAGACCAAGGAGGACGGTATGGGAAAAGGCCTGTTGCTTCCGGAAGAGGTGCGTGCCCTTGTGGCCCCTCTCCCCAGCGAGAGAGGGGAGGAATTTCCGGAAATTCCGATTAAGGGAGGACTGACCCTCCCCGGGGTGGTTCGAGCCGGAGAGAAAACGGCTTCCTGGGCCCCAGGCCAGGAGGACGGTCTTGCGGGACCTTTCCAGAGGATCCTCGATGCCTTGGGCGAATCGGTGATTGCCACCGACAGGCAGGGCTTTGTCCGCTATCAGAACTACTCCGCCCGGGTCCATCTGGGATCTCTCGAGGGGAAATCCTGGCATCATTCGATCGAGGAGATCGAGCGGGACGGAGAGGAAGTCAACCCCCGGGACCCGGTCGAGCAATGTCTCTCGGAAAAACGACCTGTCCGTTTTTGGACCCGTCTTCTTCGGGAGGGGGCCGATTCCTCCGTTCCTGTCAAGGGAGAGGCCTTTCCCGTTTTCCTTCAAACAGGACTTGTCGAAGGCGTTGTCATTTCTTTGAACATCGTTTTGTAGGATGTCCCCCCAGCATTCCAAAAAGGTGTCAGTCATGAGCGACCGCCCTTCCGGAACCAAATGGAATTCCAGAGGAAAAATCCGGTCGGGCAACGACCTTGGAGCTGTTGCCCGAGAGATCAGGAGTTTCAGGCGTTCTCTCCAAAGCGGCATTCAACAGCTGCAAAAGTCCCTCATTTTTCCCGGAGCGGTTCGGTTTGACCCAGGACTTCTCAAGAAAGAGGAAAAACGGTTCGAGGAGTGGAGGGCTCTCCTTCGGAAGGAACCTTGGGAGTTGTCGGGGTTCCTATCTGAGATCCGGACGGCTTTCCGGAATTTTGTGGATCAGGTCGACCGGCTCTCGAACGAGACCATGCCAAGGCACGGGGCTCCCGCCCACCCGGAATATGTCCGTCTGTTCGGAGAGGGCAAGGATCCCGCCGATGGCGGCCTATACGGGTTTTTGCATGAACGGCTCGAAACCCTGGAGGACCGGGTCCGGGAGGTGCAGTCCTCCCTCTCTTTGCTGGATGGGATCAAACTCCGGTTTTTCTGCGAAGATTCGGCCGG
>JAYWMN010000088.1:0-41608 GCA_035873205.1 Nitrospirota bacterium | reverse complement strand
CAGCCGCCATGATGGACAAGTTCACAGAAAAGGGACGTAAAGTTATCATTATGGCCCGTGAAGAGGCCGAAAAACATCAGAATGATTACCTTGGGACTGAACATATCGTCCTGGCTCTGATCGCTGACTCCGATGGTGTTCCCGTGGCTGTGCTTAAACGAATGGGGCTGACTCCGGATCAAGTCAGGATGGAAATTGAAAGAAACCTGTTGAACGGAACAGCTACACTGACATTTGGTGAACTTCCGCTGACCCCCCGAGTCAAAAGGGTCATTGAATACGCTGTTGATGAAGCCCGCTTATTGGGCCATACACATATAGGTTCGGAACATCTTCTTCTTGGCGTTTTGAGAGAAGAGGATGGCATCGGTGGAAAGATTCTGCGGGCACTCGGGGCCAATCTTCTGGCTGCGAGACAACTGACAGCGAGTCTGTTAAAAAAAGCAGGATCCGGAGTGGGACGAGAAAAAGAACGGAAGAGCAATACTCCGGCTCTCGATGAATTTGGTCGGGATCTGACCCAGATGGCGTCTGATGGTCAGCTTGATCCGGTGATAGGCCGTCATGATGAAATTGAAAGGGTTTTACAAATCCTTGGGCGACGAACAAAAAACAATCCTGTTCTGATTGGCGAGTCAGGTGTCGGAAAGACGGCTATTGTCGAAGGGTTGGCACAAAAAATCATTAATGGCGAAGTTCCTGACAACCTTTTGAACAAACGGGTTGTCGCCTTGGATCTCGGTTCACTTGTTGCCGGAACAAAGTATCGTGGCCAATTCGAAGAACGTCTGAAAATAGTCATGAAAGAGGTAGTGACTGCAGGTAATATCATTGTCTTTATTGATGAGCTGCATACATTGGTTGGAGCCGGGGCAGCTGAAGGCTCCATTGACGCATCCAACATGCTCAAGCCGGCACTCTCCCGCGGAGAGATTCAGTGCATCGGGGCAACAACACTTGACGAATACCGAAAATACATTGAAAAAGATGGGGCTCTGAAGCGACGATTCCAGCCGATTCATGTCAATGAGCCACCAATTGAAGAGGCTGAGAGAATTATCCTTGGTCTGAGAGACCGTTATGAGGAACATCATGGAGTCGTCATTACCGATGCGGCCGTGCATGATGCAGTTGTGCTCTCTGAGCGGTACGTCACAGACAGGTTTCTCCCTGACAAAGCGATAGATATTATCGATGAGGCCGGAGCCAGGGCCAAGCTTAAAAGTTTTTCCTTGCCTCCTGAAATCAAAGAACTTGATCAGCTTTTGAAGCGGTCTCTCAAGGGCAAGGAGCAGGCGATCAAGCAGCAGAATTTCGAAGAAGCGGTTCGTCTGCGCACACAAGAGGATATTCTTCGAAAGCAGATTGATGAGGAAAAGCTGAAATGGAAGGCTGAGCAAGAAAAAAACAAGCCTGTCATTGGAGGAGAAGAGGTTTCGGTCATTGTGTCAAAAATGACGGGTATTCCCCTCTACAGAATTGAAGAGGTTGAAAGCCAACGACTTCTCAAGCTTGAAGAGGAACTTCACCGGCGTGTCGTCGGGCAGGATGAAGCGATCTCTGCGGTGGCTAGGGCAATACGTCGATCGAGAGCGGGGATCAAGGGAGAAAAGAGACCTATTGGTTCTTTTATTTTCCTGGGACCAACTGGCGTAGGGAAGACGGAACTCGCCCGGACCTTGGCAGAAACCCTTTTTGGGGATGAAGATTCGTTGATTCGTGTTGACATGTCTGAATACATGGAACGGTTCAATGTCTCTCGTTTGACTGGAGCTCCTCCAGGGTATGTCGGATATGAAGAAGGAGGGCAGTTGACCGAAAAAGTTCGTCGTCGGCCATATTCAGTCATCCTCTTTGACGAAATCGAGAAGGCCCATCCGGATATGTTTAATGTGCTCCTGCAAATCCTTGATGATGGCTTTATCACGGACAGTCTTGGAAGGAAAGTTGATTTCAAAAATACTGTTCTGATCATGACCTCAAACCTTGGTGCTCGTGCTATCGAGAAGGAAGGATCGCTTGGATTTCAACGGGGGGGCGGGGAAGTCCGGGAAACCTTCATCAAGAATACAATTCATGATGACCTGAAACGGACATTCAATCCGGAGTTTCTTAATCGTGTGGATGAAATTGTGGTATTTCATCCCTTGAATGAGACTCAACTTGAAACGATCGTGGATCTGAGAATCCAGGAACTCAACAAGCGACTTGAGCCAAAAGGAATCGTTCTAGAGGTCACCCCAGAGGTCAAAAAGTGGCTTGTAAAAGAGGGGTACGAAGCAAACTATGGTGCAAGACCGATGAGACGTGCCATTCAGCGACACCTAGAAGATCGCCTCTCAGAAAAGGTTATTGCAGGATTGGTCCATGCTGACAAGAAAATCAAGGTTGTTCTCAGAGAGGGCCAGCCAGTTTTCATTGAGGAAGAATCGATGGCGGCCGTTATTTAGATGCATCCATAGACACGATGATCCTTGCTGTAGAAACTTCATGTGATGACACTTCGGTGGCCCTGGTCGACAAGACCGGGGCTCTTTTTTTTCATAGGTCCCTTTCCCAGAACGCTCTTCATGCGCCCTTCGGAGGGGTTGTTCCCGAACTTGCGTCCCGCACCCATTCCGATCGGCTCCCCCTTCTCATTGAATCGGCATTTCGTGAAACCGGATTGTCTCTTGCACAGATTGATGCCGCTACACTAACGATTGGTCCGGGCCTGTCAGGTGGATTGTTGTCAGGAATAGCCTACCTGAAGGGGCTCTGCTACTCGCGGAATATTCCCTTGGTACCAGTGAACCATATTCGTGCACATCTAAGGGTTTCAGTCACCAATGCCCAGGAGATACCAGATAATTCGCTGGGTTTAGTTGTCTCCGGTGGACACACTCATCTTTACCGCATCAGTCAATGGCCCGTTCTCGACATTATCGGGCAGACAGCAGACGACGCCGCCGGTGAAGCATTTGATAAAGGAGCAAAAGCTTTGGGCCTCCCGTATCCGGGAGGCCCGGAGATTGAGCGGGTTGCAGGAATGTATAGTGGGCCTCTTCAGCAATTTGTCAAAAAAATCAACACTCAGAGGGAATTTGACTTCAGCTTCAGCGGTTTGAAAACTGCGTTTGTTCATCGATTGCGCGCAGAATCTTTTCCAAAGGAGAAAATGTCCGAGTATGCGGCTTCATACCAGGCCGCCATTGTTGACCATTTGATTGACCGGATACGGAGAGCTTTGAGACATTTCCGCCCGCCTGCCCTATTGATAGGCGGGGGTGTTGCGGCAAATGGTTACTTTAGGTCTTCCGCAGAGATATTGTGTTATGAGGAATCGGTTTCTCTTCATCTCGCCCCCAAACCCCTTTGCGGAGATAATGCAGTTATGGTAGCTTTGACTGGTTTGGAACTTTTTTTATCAGGATGCAAAGTTTATGCGCCATATGATGAAATTAGACCGAGACCCAGATGGGATGAAGATTAATTAACGGAGAATTTGTGCTAGAGAAGATTGTCTCTGAATTGCTTGAAAAAGCCATTGCAAAAACGGTCGAAGCCGAAGGATGGCCAGAAGCGGCAAAGCCATCGTCCGACCGGGGGATCAAGCTCGAATGGCCAAATAAAGAAGAATTTGGGGACTTGTCGTCCCCTTATGTGATGGGACTTGCCAAAGTTGTTGGCAAACCTCCTCGTGTGATCGCTGAAAAAATTATTTCCAATCTCAGGGATGACCAACATGCTCAGGGGGTCCTGAGCCGTATTGAAGTGGCAGGTCCTGGATACATCAATTTTACCTTTACCGATGGTTTTCTGTCCGAATATCTGGCAGAGGTGCTCTCCTCTGACGAACTGACCAAAAAAGTTACCGAGGCCATAAAGATCAACGTAGAGTTTGTGAGTGCGAATCCGACGGGTCCATTGCATGTCGGACACGGACGAGGTGCAGCCTTTGGAGATTCTCTGGCCCGTATTCTCAGGGAAGTCGGGCATCATGTTACGACCGAGTATTATATCAATGATGCCGGAAACCAGATGAATATGTTAGGAAGGTCTGTCTACCTGGCTTTCCAAAAAATAGCCGGTCACTGGACTCCTGAAGAGAAGGCAAGGCTGTTGGGCGACAGTGATGGATATCGAGGGGATTATATCGGGGATATTGCCCAGAAAATATGGGATGATTCTTCCTCTCTTCCCGCGCCTGTCCGCTCCGATGCCCTGGCTGGACAGTTTACCGCTGAAGTTCAGTCCGCTTTCACCTATTTTGCCCAGTCTTCCATAATGGCTGAGATTCGTGAAGACCTGACAAGATTTGGTGTCTCCTTTGACCACTATTTTTCAGAAAAGACACTTCATGAGGCATCTCCTTCCGGACAATCCCGAATTGCGGAGTGGATCGGACGCCTTGAAAAAGAAGCGGGAGACACCGTCTATGCTTCCGATGGTGCTATCTGGTTTCGTACAACCTCGATGGGAGATGACAAAGATCGTGTTTTAAAAAAATCCGATGGCTCCTATACCTACTTTGCCGCCGATATAGCCTATCACGCAGACAAGGTTTCCCGGGGTTATGGAGTTCTTGTTGATGTATGGGGAGCAGATCACCATGGTTATCAGGCCAGAATGCAGATGGCAATCAAAACTTTGGGGGATCACGCAAGAAAAAAAGTAAACCTTAAGGTCTGCCTTATTCAGCTGGTTTCACTGACCCGGGGTGGGAAAAGCGTCAGCATGTCCACCAGAGCAGGGGAATTTGTCACACTTGGGGAGGTTCTCGATGAGGTAGGGATCGATGCGACGCGGTTTTCGTACTTGACCAGGAGCCATGAATCCCCTCTTGAATTCGATTTGGCCAAAGCCAAAGAAAAATCGATGGATAATCCTGTGTTTTATGTCCAGTATGCGCATGCGAGGGTCAAAAGTATTCTGACTCAGGCGGCCCTCAGAAATGTTCACCCAAGTCATTATGGGCCGGCGGATCTGGCTCCATTGACAGAGCCTTCAGAGAGATCGTTGGTTAGGCTTCTGGCACAATTCTCTGGAGTGGTGGAAAGATGTGCGGAATCTTTTGAAGTCCATCCGTTGACAGAATACTTAACTCTTCTTGCCGCATCTTATCATCATTATTATTTCCATCATCGAATTCTTTCTTCGGAGGCGGAGGACCGCCCTGTCATGCTTGCCAGAATCGGTCTGTCCATTGCCGTGGGCCGGATCATTCGCAAGGGCTTGTCCCTATTGGGCGTTTCAGCTCCGGATACCATGTGAATCAAAGTATGACATTCCGGGTTCTCGCATCCGACCCCCACTCGAAAGCCCGTATCGGTCTCCTGTCAACTTCCCATGGAGTTGTAGAAACTCCCGCGTTTATGCCGGTTGGGACTCGGGGGACGGTAAAGGGTTTGACGCCGGCAGCCTTGTCCGAGTCCGGTGTTCAGATGCTTCTGGTCAACGCCTTCCATTTATGGTTGCGTCCCGGGACAGACTTGATCAAAAGATCCGGCGGGATAGGTCGTATGATGGGAGTCGATCTTCCGGTTCTTTCCGATAGTGGAGGCTATCAGGTTCTGAGCCTCTCGGACCGAAGAAAGGTCAGCGAAGAGGGTGTTGTCTTCCTGTCTCCATATGATGGGGCAAAAGTGTTTCTGACTCCCGAGCTGGCAGTTTCCATTTCCTCGGATCTTGGGGTCGATATACGCATGGTTCTTGATGACCTTCCCGGGATCAACGAGTCTGCTGAACGGGTTGAGGATGCTGTTTCCCGGACTCATCGCTGGGCGAGACGCTCTCTCAATAGCTGGAGTCCGGATGAGTCCGCACTTTTCGGTATTGTTCAGGGAGGGACGGATCTCGGTTTGAGAGAGAAAAGTGCGGAAGGCCTGATTGAAATGCAAGGCGATCACGGTCAAAAGTTTTCCGGGTTCGGAATCGGAGGCTTGGGGGTTGGGGAAAGCTTTGATGAACGAGCACATGTCCTTGGAAAAACTCTGTCGATTCTTCCTGAGGATCGTCCGCGCTATCTTATGGGAGTCGGGTATCCAGGAGACATTCTTGATGCCGTTAAGAAAGGGGTCGATCTGTTTGATTGTGTTCTGCCGACCAGGAATGCCAGAAACGGGATGTATTTTACTGGCCAGGGACCCCTCTCAATAAGAAATGCTCGGTACCGTGACGATCAGGGTCCTATCGATCCGGATTGTCATTGCTCCACTTGCCGGCTGCATTCCCGGGCCTATTTGCATCATCTCGTCAAAAATGCCGAATTGACGGGGGCTATTTTGGGAACAATCCATAATGTGTCTTTCTATATGGATCTTATGAAACAGATTCGTCTTCGCATAGCGGAATCCCGGCTGTCCGATTGGGGGGCTCCATGTTTTAATTCCAAAGAATCAAAAGGAGTGGAATGATGAATCCGACAACATCTACAGCGTCTGGCCAGACAATCATGCAAATTGTTCCGATTCTCCTGATTATTGTTTTGTTCTATGCGCTTGTGGTTTTTCCCCAAAAAAAGCGTCAGAAGAAAATGAATGAATTTCTTGACGCCCTCAAGATTGGAGATCGTGTTGTCACAGGGGGGGGGCTCGTGGGCACCGTTACCGTTATCCATGACCGTCAGGTCGAGTTGGAAATCGCTCCGCAAGTTGTTGTTACAGTGATGAAACAGGCTGTCTTAACCCTGGCTCCCTGATCGATGTTGAAGAATCAAGCCATGACACTTTTTCGGAAACAGGAGATCAAGTCTTATGCATAAAAAGAGTGTCCGCGGGCGAGTATTGCTTCTTTCTGCCTTTACCTTATTGTCGATCTTCTGGATTCTGCCTTCATTACCGATCTGGAGCAGCATTCCGGCATCTTTCAAGAAATTCTTGCCGGGCGGATCTATATCTCTGGGGCTTGACTTAAAGGGGGGCATGTCGATCACCCTTCAGGTTCTGGAAGATAAGGCTGTTTCGGGGACATTGGAGGAGATTGCAACAGAGATGATGGAAAAAGGAGTCAAACCTGTTGTTTCCGGTCAGACTCTGCAGATTCCCGTGACCAATGAAGGCACCCGAAAAATTCTATCTTCCTGGGTTTCTTCCCATGCGCCCTACCTTCAGGAATCCTCCTCACCCACAGGATTGACCTACACTCTTCCGCAGAGTGAGGTCCTCCGGATAAGAAAGCATGCGATGACCCAGGCGATCGAGGTGATCCGAAACAGGATTGACCAATTCGGTGTGTCCGAGCCAGTCATTGAGCAACAGGGCAAGGACAGGATCCTGATTCAGCTTCCCGGGGTTACCGATCCAGAAAGGGCAATGGCCCTTATAGGAAAAACAGCCCGGCTTGAATTCAAGCTTGTAGATGATTCTCACGACCCGGCGGCATATCTTGGAAACAAGGCAACATTGCCGAGTGATGAGGAAATTCTTTATGGAGCCTCCTCTGAAAAGACAGGGAGCTCAAAAATTTCTTACCTCATGAAATCACGGGCATTGATGAACGGGGATTTGATCAGCGATGCCCGGGTTGCCTTCGGACAATTTAACGAGCCCTATGTTTCCATGACCTTTAATAGCACCGGAGCCAAGCTGTTCGACCAGATCACAAAGAATCATGTGAAAGAGCGGCTTGCGATCGTCCTTGATCGGACTGTTTATTCTGCACCCGTCATTCAAGAGGAAATTTCGGGCGGACAGGCTCAGATCACTGGAAACTTCTCAATGAAAGAGGCGAAGGACCTGGCCATTGTTTTGCGCTCAGGAGCCCTCCCGGCCCCTGTGCGAATTCTCCAGAATGTGACAGTTGGTCCTTCCTTGGGGAAGGACTCCATAAGGGCTGGACTTCACTCTACCTTGATTGCCTTGGGGCTGGTGCTGGTGTTCATGGCTATTTATTACCGGTTTTCCGGCGTGGTTGCGGATTTTGCGTTGGCTCTCAATATCCTTTTCCTCATGGGGGCCATGGCGGCACTTCATGCCACGTTGACCTTGCCCGGAATCGCCGGGATCATCCTGACTGTGGGGATGGGAGTGGATTCCAATGTGCTTATTTTTGAACGGATCCGAGAAGAAATCCGTTCTGGAAAACCGGTCCGTTCCTCGATTGATTCCGGATATGACAAGGCTTTCCTGACAATTGTGGACTCCCATGTGACAACTTTGATCACTGCGATGATCCTCTTTATTTTTGGAACAGGGCCAATCAAGGGATTCGCTGTTACGCTGACTGTTGGTATCACCATTAACCTGTTTACCTCCCTGGTGGGAACCCGTATCGTTTTCGATCTTCTGGCGAGACGTTCCAAACTCGAACGCCTGTCAATATGAACAGTTTCTTTGAATTGGGGACTTCACTATGATCGAACTGATCCGAAATCCATCCATCGATTTTATGGGCAAAAAGAAAATTTCACTCGCACTCTCGTCTGTCCTCCTCTTGATAGGAGTTGTAGCCCTTGTTCAGATCATGCGAGGGCAAGCCAATCTCGGGATCGATTTTACTGGTGGAACCGCTCTCATGGTTCATTTTGAAAAACCCGAATCTATTGCCAACGTCAGAAAGATTCTGGTGAAAAACGGGTTTGAAGGGGCTCAGATCCAGAATGTCAAGGCAACTTCCGATCTATTCATCCGGGTAAAGGTTCAGAAGGAACAGAACCGATCCATTACCGAGTCGATCCTTGCTTTGTTGAGACAGAATTTTCCGGGAAACCCGCTGACAATCCGTCAGTCCATTGAAATTGGTCCGACCATCGGAAGCGAGCTGGCAGGAAAAGCCCTTGTGGCCATCTTGTTTTCCCTTGTTGGATTTATTCTCTATATTGCTGTTAGGTTTGAGTTCAGGTTCGGGTTGGCTGCCGCGATATCGACCTTTCACAATGTAATTGCCGTTCTGGGCATTCTTTATCTTCTGGGGACCGAGATCAATCTCCTCATTGTGACGGGGCTTTTGACTCTTGCGGGATACTCCCTAACAGATACCGTTGTGGTTTTTGACAGAATCAGGGAACAGATGAGGAGATCGGTGAGGCAGTCCCCCGAACAACTGATAAACTCAGGTATCAATCAAGTGTTGAGCCGGACTGTTGTGGTATCATTAACCGTGGAGCTTGTTCTTTTTGCTTTATTGGTGGGAGGAGGACCGGTGATTCATGACTTTTCTCTGGCCCTCTTTATTGGAGTGATCGTTGGGACCTATGCCTCAATTTTTGTAGCGAGCCCTTTGCTCTTGATCCTTCCGGGTAAGAGGAGTGGGCTGGGGGGTGTTTCTCGAGCAAAATCTCCGGAGCGAAATCAGGCTTGACCTGTCTTCGGACTTCTTGAAAGGACTGTCGTGGAACACGGTGGAATCGACTATTCTGAAGTGATTGGTAGTATAGGTCTTTTTTTACTTCCTCCAATTGTTGTGATCGTGATTTTGTATCTTAAGAAAAAGAATGTCATTTGAGGTGACACTTCCCTGGATTGCCAGAGATCATGAATCTGGATCTGTTGGCTTGGGGGCCGATTCGACGGATTGGGTCACTTGCAGGGGTGGGTGAACGATGGAACCAGCGTCCGCTCGACGGGCAGATCAGGGATGGGATGTTCCGAATATGCCGGAAGCGGAAGTTTACGCCCTTTCGAAGGCTTGGTCCCTTGATCCGGTCTGGGTCCGGGTCCTATTTCGACGGGGGATCGACCCGGACTCGTTCGTAAAGGATATTCAGGATCCCGTTCCGCCCGATGATCATTGCCTTGGTCCGATGGATTTTTCTCGAACCTGGTTCCATGATCTCCTGTCCTCCGAGGAACCGGTCCTCATCTATGCGGATCTGGATGTGGATGGCATTTCTGCCGCTTCCACTCTTTCCCGTTTTTTGACCCACCGGCATCATCCTCATTCCGTATTGCTGACAAACAGAGAGGATGGACGCTCCCTCCGGCTCCACCGGATTCGTCCCTATCAGGACCAGGGGTTTCGTAGAATTATCGTTGCTGACATGGGAGCCTCCAGTGCAGTGGCACTGACAGTGCTTCTGGCCGAAGGAATGTCTTGTCTGGTTGTCGACCACCATCTGATCCCTGAAGGATGGCCGAGAGAGATCATTCCGTTGGTCCACCCCTCCGGTAATTCCGCCCTGACATCGGCGGGTTCAGCTTATGCCCTGATTCGCCCCTACCTGACCGCTGATGAAGAGCCTCAAATGGCTTTTTTGGCTGGACTCTCTGTTCTTGGAGACCGGGCTCCTCTGTTGAGGGAGAACAGATATTTCATCCAGTCATTGGTGTCGGAATCCGCCCTTTCGGCTTTTCCGGGAATTCGCCTGCTCTTAAGACGCAAGGTTCGAAGAGCCCCTATCATCAGCGATTTTTCTTTTGGAGTCATTCCCTTGCTCAATGCTCCGGGCCGGATGGGGGATCCTCGTCCCGCCTTCGATCTTCTGATGACAACCGACGTGTCGATTTCTGAGAAAACGGTGAATATTCTCTGGGACCAGAACCGAAAGAGACAGGAGATGGAGTGGCTTTTGTATGAAGAAATTCGCAGAAGGGGCCCTGATCGATGGTTTCTGTTTGACGAGAATTGGTTCCCGGGTGTTATTGGACGGGTTGCCCATCGGATTTCTGAGGAATGGAACCGGACCGTCTTCGTCGGCACTTTAACCGAGGCACTGACTGTCAGGGGGTCCATTCGATGCAAAAATGATGACCGATTCCCGGAGATTATGAAGGCCCTGATGGACCTTCCGATTCACGGAGGCGGGCATCCAATGGCAGGCGGACTTGAGTTCCCCCTGGAGGCCTTGTCTCAGGTCTCGGAACGTCTGAACCGCGTCTTAAATGTAGGATGGGAACGGGGTGATCGTAAAAACGGAATATCAGGTGTTTCTGACTCCTTAACAATTGATGCGTTTCTTCCGGCTTATTTCAGAAACCCCGTCTTCTGGGACGGATATCTGAAGCTGTTCCCATTCGGGGAAGGTTTTTCTTCTCCCAAGTTTGGAGTCAGACGGGCCCGGATAGAGCGTATTGAGGATGGGGGAGGGCGTACACAAGTCTGTTCCTACCGGTGGCGTCATGGGAACGGAAGGGCGTTTTTGCGAGATTCCACGGATATGCCGCCTATGGGCCATGATTGCGATTTGGTTGTCACGCCTGAAATACGGGGAAAAGGGGATTACCTTGAACGCATTTTCGTTGTTAGCCAACACAGACCGGCCGGAATCGGTTCCTGATCCGAACGAGCATAACCATTTTGCCCCTGATCAGGACGTTACCATCGACTCTCTTTTGGAGCAGGTTGGCCGGTATAACCCTAGTCCTGAATCTCTGGAGCTGATCCGTAAGGCTTACCTTATGGCGCTCAAATCCCATGAAGGACAGCACCGCCAATCCGGAGATTCCTACATTCATCATCCACTGAATGTAGCCATGATTCTTGCGGAAATGCGTGTCGACCCCCAATCACTGATTACAGCCCTGCTTCACGATACGCTCGAAGACACCTCCCTGTCCCCGGAAACAATTGAAGCAACCTTCGGAAAGAAGGTCCTTCAGTTGATCGATGGAGTGACCAAGATTGGAAAGTATCAGTTCAAAAAATCCCAGGCAGAAAAGCAGGCGGAAAATTTCAGGAAGATGCTTCTTTCGATGTCGGAGGACATCCGTGTTCTGTTGGTCAAGTTGGCCGATCGTCTCCACAACATGCGAACTATCAAGTGGCTCGATCCCGCAAAGCAGAAAGGTATCGCCCAGGAAACCCTCGATATCTATGCTCCTCTTGCGAACAGGCTTGGAATAGGGTGGATCAAGCTGGAACTCGAAGATCTCTCTTTCTCGGTACTGGATCCGGAAACCTATGCGGACCTCAAGCTCCGCGTAGCACGGAAACGGAAAGAGAGGATGAACTATATTGACCAGATAGTTCGCTCGGTGTCGGACACTCTTAAAGAAAACGCCGTCCCAGGAAGGGTAGTGGGTCGGTACAAGCATATTTACAGCATCTACAGGAAAATGACGTCTCAGGAAATTCCGTTTGATGAAATTTATGATCTTATGGGTATTCGCATCATTACTGATACAAAATTGCATTGCTATGCTGTCCTGGGCCTTCTCCACGGAATATTCAAACCCATGACCGGGCGCATCAAGGATTTTATTGCTGTACCAAAATCCAATATGTATCAATCACTTCACACAACAGTGATCGGACCCGAAGGTGTCCTGATCGAATTTCAGATACGCACGGAAGAAATGCACCGTGTGGCGGAAGAGGGGGTCGCGGCCCATTGGAACTACAAGGAAAATATGGAAGGGGCCCCCTCTCTTGAAGACCTTAAAGTTGTTACCTGGCTCCGCCAGCTTGTGGAATGGCAAAAAGAACTTTCTGACAATCAGGAGTTCATGAATTCTGTCAAACTGAACCTTTTTCCCGACGAGGTTTATGTCTTTACCCCGAAGGGGGATGTCAGGGAGATGATCAAGGGGTCGACAGCGATCGACTTTGCCTATGGAATTCATACAGAGGTAGGGAACCGGACCGTTGGCGCAAGAATTAACGGGAGATGGGTTCCGATCAAAACCGTTCTTGAAAGCGGAGATGTCGTCGAAATTGTCACGAATGCTGCACAGACTCCAAGCAAGGACTGGCTCCGTTTTGTGGCTACACCGAAGGCTCGGGCCCGCATCCGTCACTGGATCAAGGAAGAAGAAACGCGCCAAAGTACCGATATGGGACTCCGTTCTCTTGAAGCCGAAGCTCATAAAATGCACCGGAGATGGGCAGAATTTCTTAAAGAACCCTTTCTCGAGACCCTTCTTTCATTCTCTGATCTTCCGGAGCCGACCGTGGAAGATGTGTACTCGAGGGTTGGTTTTGGTCGTATCCCTGCTTCGGCTGTCCTGAAAAAGCTTCTCCCTGATCAGGCCGGAGAATCCCCGGTCGTGACCGGTGCCCCACATGTGCAGGAACATGTTCCGATTGTTGTCCGAGGAGGGGGGAAAGATCTTCTTCTGGGGCTGGCGGGGTGCTGCAGTCCTGTTCCTGGAGAAGAGATTGTCGGTTACGTGACAAGAGGCCGGGGAATCATCGTCCATACGTCAGACTGTCCCAATCTGGTCCACCTGTCAATCGAACAGGACCGGATTGTTCCTGCTGTCTGGGATTCTTCAAGGGATACGACATTCGATGTCAAGCTTCGTGTTTCGATGGAGGACAAGCCAGGTATGCTGGCTGCCGTTTCTTCTGCCATTTCGGAGCGGGGAGCAAATATTACTCATGCCGAAGTCAAGCAGGCGAAACATCGAATGGGTGTTCTCGACTTTACTATCACTATTTCAAATCTGTCCCATCTTCAGGAGATCATGTCCAGAATCCAACACGTCAAAGGGGTCGTTCGGGTTCAGCGGATCAAGACCTCCTCCGATGGGAGTGGTCCCTATAATGGAGAATAATCAGAGGAACTGAGGGGGGATAATGGAAACAACGGGACGAGACCGGCTTCTGGCCGAACATATCCGGGCAAGGCCGCATCTGCGTGATATTTTTCAGTTCTACGAAAAGATCGAGGAAATCTGGAATGCATCTCACCCGGACGACCTTCTTCCCTTGATCGATCTAAGAGATGCCTCTGTCCGCGAACGGCTTTCTCAGGGAGTTCCCTTGATCGATCGTCCCGCTTTTTCAAAGATCCCGCTGACACAGACAGCCCTGCAATTCCGTAAAATCCTGACAGTGATGAAGCAGGGCGGGGGGGAAAGAGAAGTTTACTCCCAGCGCATCGCCACGTTTTTGCGCAACAGTCGGAAACCGGAAGGGGAGGTTATCGGAGACCTTCTGGGGCGGGATGATGGCTATTTTGACCAGGTTTCCGAAATAATGGAGGTTCCGAGGCCTCTTCTGGTCTACCTTCTTAAAATGTCATTGCGGATTTCGTTCGAGCGTCTTCATGAAACATTGATGACTTTCCTGCGGGAAATTGAGTGGGAGTATTCCCACTGTCCCGTGTGTGGGGCTCCGCCGGTTATCGGACAGGCTGTCAGTAATGAAAGAAGAAGGTACTACTGCTTTTTCTGCTCATTCCATTGGGAATGCCCGAGCCTCGAAGGGTGTCCTTCCTGCGGTGAAACCGATACTGAATTGTTCAACCTCCTCTACAAGCATCCGAACGAGCATCAGGGAATTCTGGCGTGCGAGACATGCCGGATCTATCTTAAAATGCTTGATCAGAGGGCAGGTCCGGATCTCATCAATTCAGACATACAGGAAGTGCTGGGCCTTCATCTGGACATGGCGGCAGGGGAAATGGGACTAAGACCGCTTGGTCAACCAGTGGGACATTCGGAAATCATCAAGCGGGTAGGCATCGACGATTATCGTCCCTAGAGACTTTGAGACCTCTTGTTTGAATAAAGACAAAGAAAGGAATTTTCAATGGATTCACAGCCAAGCTTGCCGAACATGATCGTCAATTATTCCATCATTATTGTCGGAATGATCATGATGGTCTTTATTATTTCCGCGTCCTTCTACATGATTGTCCGACGTGAGAAAATTCTTAACAAAAGGTTTCCTGAGGAGGACAAGAAGGTGGATCCGTGGGGATATCCTCTCGAAGAACCAGGAAAGACGGTCACAGGAAAAGATTCGAAAGAGAAAAGATCTTGACAGCGATTTTCCATCCTGATATATTTTTAGCACTCCATATTGTTGAGTGCTAAATCTGGAGGGGGGAGTGCTGGAAAACTCAAGATATAATGAAGTTCTTGATTTGAAAAAATGGGAGGTTCTGTCTGCGACCGTGTCCGGATACATTCGGTCCGCCCTTCCGGTAGGCTCCAATGCCGTCAACCGGTATTTCGGTTTGTCCTATTCACCAGCAACAATACGCAATATCATGTCAGATCTTGAAGAATTGGGATACCTGACGCATCCCCACACGTCGGCGGGACGGGTTCCCACGGAAAAGGGTTTTCGATATTTTGTCGACCATTCCGATTTCAAGAAGCGTGCAGCATCCAGTGAATGGAAGGCAATCTCCAGGGTTATCGAGCCACTCCTTTCAGGTGCTTCGGTGGCCGATCTGAAAGAGGTTTTGTCGGACATCGTCATTCAGGTCAGCCGGACAGCCGGATACGCTGTTTTTGTTATGGAGACCCGGACCCAGGACGAGGCCCGGGTCGTTTCCATTGAAGCTGTGCCTATATCCGGAAGGCACGTTCTGGTGATCGTTATCTTTGAAACCGGCCAGCTTCTTAAAAAAACGATCGCGTATCCAGAAGGGATCCGGTGGGGCGAGTTCAGGAAGATCATTGGAAAACTTAACCGCATCGGGCGCTTCAGGACGCTGAGCAGCATAAGGGAAGATCTTCTGATCGAGATGGAAGGCCTGTCCTTGGCCTACGCCATCCTTCTCCGTGAGTTTGAAACCCTTGGCAAAACTCCGGACTTCAAACTTTACGGAGCGTCCCAGTTTGCGAAGATTCCCGAATTTTCCAAGGTGACTGATCTGAAGTCGGTGTTCGAAGTGTTCGAAGAGCAGATGTCCCTCTTTGCAGTCTTGAAGAAAATGGTTGAGCCGAGAGGGGTTTCAGTTGCCATTGGGTCCGAAAATCAGGTTCCCGGCCTTGATGTGTGTACGGTCATCTCTATCCCTTTGACCCGCTCTGGAGCGTGGTTTGGGACAATCGGAGTTGTCGGTCCCGTGCGAATGGAATACGCTCAAGTGATTCCGCTCATGACCTATCTATCGGACCGCCTCAACGAATGGCTTTCCGGACGGGAATCGAAAGACTGAACGACTGAAGTAATTGAAAGGGAGTTTGATGTCCGAAAATAATGATTCGAATTCTGACGAACAGTCAGGGGAGTCCCTGTCGGAGCCGGAGATTGTCTCCGGTCCGACAGGAGAGTCGGGAGAATTGCAGGAGATCAAGGAATGGAAGGATAAATATCTGCGTCTTCTGGCGGACTTCGACAACAACCGGAAAAGAGTTGCACGAGATCTGGATGAGTCCAGAAAGTTTGCCAACGAATCGCTTCTTAGATCCTTCCTTCCGGTCCTTGATAACCTCGAGCGGGCCCTGAAGCACGTCGAGACAGGCGATTCGGGAGTCAGCGCCGAATGTCAGTCCCTGGTTGAAGGGGTTCGTCTGACACACAAACAGTTTGTGGAGCTTCTTGAAAAAAACCATGTCACCAAAGT
The DNA here is from genome assembly GCA_035873205.1 of Nitrospirota bacterium. Classification (GTDB taxonomy): domain Bacteria; phylum Nitrospirota; class Leptospirillia; order Leptospirillales; family Leptospirillaceae; genus UBA4572. Next base: position 25,446 of record JAYWMN010000088.1, on the reverse strand, counting down.
TCTGTCCGAAGGAGTGCCCTTCGACCCGGAGGTTCATGAAGCCGTCGGGTACACGGAGAGCGGAACACATCCTGAAGGGACAATCGTCGATGTTTACCAGCAAGGCTATCGGATTCAAAATCGCCTGATCCGTCCTGCCATGGTGACCGTTTCCAAAGGGAGCCACTCCTGAGCGGAACGAGTGAATATCGGTTGACAGGGGGCAGGGAAGCAGCCTGCCGGGATTAAATTGATCAAATCGGGAAAGGATATACTGTATGAGCAAGATTATTGGTATTGATCTTGGAACGACAAATTCATGTGTGTGCATTATGGAGGGTGGAGAGCCTGTCGTGATTCCGAACCAGGAAGGGTCGCGCATCACGCCTTCGGTCGTGGCTTTTACGGAGAAGGGGGAGATTCTGGTCGGGCAGGTTGCAAAACGACAGGCGATCACAAACCCTGAGAACACCATATATTCGGTCAAGCGGCTGATCGGAAGAAAATTCGATTCAGACCAAGTTGTTCACGCCAGGAAGAGACTTCCCTATAAGGTTGTTTCCGGTCCCAATAATGATGCTTATGTTGAAATCCGCGGGAAGCAGTATTCTCCAGCCGAAATTTCGGCAAAGATCCTCATGAAGCTGAAACAGGCGGCAGAGGACTATCTCGGCGAGAAAGTGACCGATGCCGTGATTACCGTTCCAGCCTACTTCAACGACGCACAGCGTCAGGACACGAAGAATGCAGGAGCCATCGCCGGACTTAACGTCCTTCGGATCATCAACGAACCGACCGCAGCCTCATTGGCCTATGGCCTTGACAGCAAGAAGGAAGAGAAAATTGCGGTCTATGATCTCGGAGGGGGCACCTTCGATATCTCGATCCTTGAAATCGGTGACGGAGTTTTTGAGGTAAAGTCCACTAACGGAGACACTTACCTCGGTGGGGACGACTTCGATATTGCCCTCATCGACTTCATTGTTGCCGCCTATCTGCAGGAATCCGGAATCGATCTCAAGAAGGACAAGATGGCCCTCCAGCGTTTGAAAGAGGCTGCCGAGAAAGCGAAGATCGAACTTTCGACGGCCATGGAAACCGAGGTGAATCTTCCCTTCATCACAGCCGATGCATCCGGTCCGAAACATCTGGTCATGAAGATCACACGGTCGAAGCTGGAACAGCTGACAGACACTCTGGTCTCTCATTCCCTGGAGCCGGTCAAGAAAGCGATCGAGGATGCCGGGCTGAGTGCGAGCAATATCGACGAGGTCGTTCTTGTCGGTGGACAGACACGGATGCCGAAGGTGCAGGAAACCGTCAAGAAGTTTTTCGGGAAAGAACCCCACAAGGGAGTCAATCCCGACGAAGTCGTGGCGATCGGGGCAGCCATTCAGGGAGCTGTCCTCAAGGGAGATGTCAAGGACGTCCTTCTTCTGGATGTGACTCCTCTTTCGCTGGGGCTTGAAACGCTGGGTGGAGTCTTTACCAAGCTGATTGAACGGAATACGACGATTCCTGCCAAGAGAAGCCAGGTCTTTACCACCGCGGCCGACAACCAGAACTCTGTGACGATCAAAGTTTTTCAGGGTGAACGGGAAATGGCGGCCGACAACAAGCTTTTGGGAGAGTTCGACCTGACGGGAATTCCTTCCGCTCCCCGCGGGGTCCCACAGATCGAAGTGACCTTTGACATAGATTCCAACGGCATCGTTCATGTTGGCGCTAAAGATAAGGGAACAGGAAAGGAACAGTCAATCCGCATCACCGCCCAGGGCGGATTGTCGAAAGAGGAAGTCGACCGTTTGATCCGCGAAGCGGAAGCCCATGCCGCAGACGATCACAAGAGACGGGAAACCATCGAAACGAGAAACAATCTCGAGAATATGATCTACTCGATGGAGAAGTCGCTTGGAGATGTTTCGGACAAACTTTCGGATGTCGAGAGGGGACAGTTCAGGGAGGCAATCGAAGCCGCGAGAGGGAAACTGACGAGTGAGGATGGCGAGGTCCTGAAACAGGCTCTGGCCGATCTCGAGAAAGAATCGCACAAACTGGCCGATCATGTTTACAAGAATACACAGGAAACTCCTGGAGGTCCTTCCGGTCCTGAAGCTTCCGGAACCGGGGCCGGTCCTTCGGGAGAAAATGTTGTCGATGCCGAATATGAGGATGTCAAGAAAAATCCATCCTGAGCATTCGTTTAGCGGAGGGGAGGCCGAGCCTCTTCTCCGCTTTTTTTAACCGATCGCAAGCGACAGGAAGGAATGTCTGGTGGCAGCAAAGGATTTTTACAATATTCTTGGTGTTCCCCGCAACGCGTCCCAGGACGACATCAAAAAGGCCTACCGTAAACTTGCCATGCAATACCACCCGGACCGAAATCCCGGTGACAAGGCCGCAGAAGCCCAGTTCAAATCGATCAATGAGGCATACGAAGTCATTGGTGACCCTCAGAAGCGGCAGGCCTATGACTCGGGAGGGTCGGGCTTTTTTGAAGGATTTGACGGAGGATTCGGAAGAGGGGGGGCCACAAATTTTGGAGACGTATTCTCCGATGTCTTGAGTGAATTTTTTGGGAGTGGCTCCCAAAACAGCGGCCGTCAGCAGGGTGAACATATCCTGAGGCAGGTGGAGCTTTCCTTCGAGGAGGCTGCCCTCGGAAAAGAGATTTCGCTCAAGTTGGCCCGATGGGAATCCTGCGCTCCCTGTTCGGGTAACGGGTCCAAGGGCGGCAAGTCCATTACGGTCTGCTCGACCTGTCGGGGAACGGGTTATATCCGCGTTCAACAGGGATTCTTTCATGTCCAGCGCACGTGTGGAACTTGCGGTGGGGAAGGTCGGATGATTACCGAAGTCTGTGTGCACTGTTCGGGAAAGGGCCGCATATCGGTGGACCGCACGATTACCCGTTCAATTCCGGCCGGTGTTCAGACAGGCATGCGGGTCCGAATCGGTGGCGAAGGTCACGCAGGGCTGAATGGTGGCCCGCCCGGGGATCTTTTTCTGGATATTGTTGTTCGGCCCCACAGTGTCTTTTCGCGCGAAGGGGATGACCTGGTTGTCGACCGGAATTTGTCCCTGACCCAAGCTATTTTCGGGGCCTCTCTTGAAATCCCTACTCTTGGGGCTGCCTATCCGATGAAGGTCGACCCGGGAACACAGCCTGGGACCGTCAAGCGCGTTCGAGGAAAAGGCATTGTCAACCCCCAGAACCGAAATATGGGAGACCTCGTGATCCGGTTCAATGTTGAAATTCCCACACGACTTTCCAAAGAACAGAGGGAAGCCCTTGAGCGATTTGCCGAAGTCTCCGGAGAAACGGCGTCCGGACAGACCGGAGGTGATGGAGGGCTCTTTTCCAAAGTCAAGTCAATCTTTGACTGACCGGTGTGAGCTTTTCGGGGGGGCCTGATGAGCGGTCCCAGAGTTTTCTGGATTTCTGAAGAAGATCGCCTGGAGACCGATGGGCTATTTCCCGTTCTCCATCCTGGCCCGGCTCTTTCCCGGCATCTCGTGAAAAGTCTTCGAGTCAGCCCGGGAGACACTTTTCGATTTGTTCTTCCCGACCCTCCGGTGACACTTTACCAAGGACAGATCCGTTCCCTTTCTCCTCCCGTTGTTTCGCTCAAGAGGGAGCGGGAGATTCCGGAGCGGGATATGGCTCCCCCTTTTGATCTTGCTGTCGCCCTTCTCAAGGGAGATGCCTGGGAGGACCTCATCGAACCACTGGTCTGCCTGGGAACTCGTTCCCTCATTCCCTTGGTGGCCGACCGTTCTCAGGTCCATTGGTCCGATGACCAATACTCTAAAAAAATGGGTCGCTTCGGAGTCAAAATACGGGAAGCGAGCCAACTTTCCGGGCGCATGGACCGAATGGAGATCCCTCCTCCGGTCACGCTGGGAAAGATCCTCGAAGAGCCGCGGGGATTTGTCCTTTTTTTTGATGAGGAGTCCGGTATCCAGTCAATCCAGGAAGTTTTGTCCTTCCACCCGGATTCACCTCTGGCGCTGATTGGTCCCGAAGGAGGATGGTCCGAAAGGGAGCGCTCCATGGTCACCGAATTTGAAAAAAGGGGAAGGGGCGCTCGGGTCGGCCTGGGATCCCTGATCTTCCCTGGTCGCATTGCACCGGTGGTGGCTGCCTCTGTGCTCTCCTACTGTCCGGGTGGACGTCGAGGCGAGAGGGGGAAGGTATGATCGGTCGCAGGATTCTTTCGTTCTGGCTCGATTTTTTTCTGGCCATTTTTCAGACGTCGTTCCTGCTTTTTCTTGTAAGGAGAGAAATCATTGCCAATACCGACATCAATGATGCCTTCAATCCGGTTCGCCAATGGGCCCTGTCCCCTTCTCATCCCCTTATCTTTACAGGAGGGCTTTTTCTTTATTTTTTTCTCTTTATGGCCCTTTTTTCCGAAACTCCCGGACTCTCCCTTTTCGGACTGACACTTGTCCGGACCGATGACGAGGGAGACAGAAAAAAGATTGGCTGGAAACAGGCTCTTTCCCGCACCCTCATGCTGTCACTGTCGATTCTGACCTTCGGGACGGGATTCCTGACCGTCTTTGCCAATAATCGCCGTCTTGCCCTCCATGACTGTCTTTCCGGAACCCGCGTTGTCCGGGAACGGTCTTTTCCCTCTCCCCAGACAACAGAGTCTCATTGAATTCCGCTCCCCCAAGAGAATAACCGGTCAACCGGTCCCCATTCCCCAAACCCCGATGGCAGGGGATGAACAGGGGGAGGGGATTGTTTCATGGATATAAAGTGAAGGCGTCCATTTGTCGGCGCTCTCCCGATATAAGTCCCATCCCGTCGGGGATAGGGTCAGGCGAAGGAGTCGTGAAATCCCGAACAGGAATGGTTTTTTTCCCGGGACCTCGGTTCTGACTGAACTCTGGTTCCGATAGAGGTGGATAGGAGAATCGCGTTTGGTGTATCTTGATTGAGTTCGACGTTCGAGACTCAATTTTAAGGCGGATGGTCATCCGTTCTACAGAACAACTAAGGAGACAGTGAAAATGGAGCCGAACAAACCTCTCATGTCGGATCTGGAACGATTCAAGTCCTTTATCGCAGAGCTCGAGCGTATCAAACCCTCCATGGCGGAGCTTGATCGCTTCAAGTCCCTTCTGGTCGAGATGGAGAGATTTAAAACATTTATGGCGGGGCTCGAACGCTTCAAGCCGCTTCTGGCGGAGATGGATCGCTTCAGAACAATGATCTCAGATCAGGACAGACTGAAATACTTGATGACTGAAATGGAACGATTCAGAACCTTTATGGTTGATCTTGAAAAAATCAGACCCTTCCTGGCGGATATGGACCAATTCAAGGCCATGCTGGGAGAACTTGAGCGATTCAAGTCTTTCATGTCGGAAACGAAGTCGTAAAAGTCAGTCGAGGGTTGACCGGTTTCCAAGCCTGGAAGTCGTCACGTGTGTTCCGTCCGAAAAAATCTGGGGGGGATCCGCTTCTTCCCGGGCCGGGGATGTATGGCCCCGGGAAGAAATTTGATTGCCATGTGTTTGATTTGTTCTCTTTGGAAGGCTCCGGAGGTCTTCTTCGGAAGTGAGGCTCTTTTAGATTCTTCTCCAAGAGTCGGATGAAGTGACGACTATTGTCCGGATGGCCAGTTCATAACGGCTCTTTGAAGAATAGGGGGTAAACTGTACATGTTCTCCCTGCCCCTTAGCGAAGATTTCTCGGGTCTGGGTAGCCCCTCCTGGAGGAAGCGATGGAGGAACAGGCTCCGTTCCTGTTCCTTTCTTTTCGCTTTTTTCCTTTTCTTTCATTTCCTTTTCTCCCCCGTATGGGCAAAGGCAGATTCCCTGGCCACTCCAGTCACCCTGGATAATGCCGTTTCGAAGGCTCTTTCTTCGAGACCGGACCTGAAAGCCCAGGTCGACCGGGTCAGGAGCGCCCAGGAAGGCATCGGTCAAGCCCGCTCCGGGGAATACCCACAGATTTCCGCCGCCCTTCAGACGATGTACGGGAACAGCCTGTTCGGTTTTTTCCTTTTTCCGGGGTATCATTTCGAGGATCTGAACCTGCTGACCTTTACCCTGTCACAGACCCTTCTTGATTTCGGAAAGACAGGATCCCAGGTCGACAGCAGTCTTTGGGCCTACCATGCGGAGCAGGATCGGGAGAGGGAGATCTGGGCCCGAACCATTCGGGATGCCGAATCGGCCTACTTTACCCTTCTTGCCGACCAGCATCAGGTTCTGGCCGATGAAAAGAGTCTTGAAGACGCTTCACTCCAGCTGGAACGATCCCGAATGCGCTTTTCGACCGGGACGGGAATCATCCTGGATGTGACAAGGGCTCGGGTCAACCTGGAATCGGCGCGTCTTGCTCTGATCCGCTCAAAAGACCGTGTCAAAAGCGACTCCATCGATCTGGCTCAAGTCATGGGAATTCGCCGAAGCGTCCGTCTTGTCGCACAGGAGGTCGGGGAAGACCCCAACAAAATTCTTGTTCCTGACCCCGAGCGGGACCTGCCGGTCGCCCTGGCTCACCGGCCGGAATGGAAAGAGGCCGGGGACAATGTTAAAACGGCCCGGTTCAAAGTCAAGAACGCACGATCCCAGAACTATCCTTCCGTCAATGCCCTGCTTCAGTCCTTTACCGCGACCCTTCCAAGCGGAGCCTTGCCCTTTACCTACATACCCAATAATTCACCCTACTCCACATTCAATATCGGTGGAAGTCTGACTGTGCCGATTTATGAGGGAGGGTTCATGGAACATCAGTTGTCCAGAGCCCGGGCGGATCTTGCAACCTCACTCGACAACAGGGAATCCGTGCGCCTCCAGCTGGGGACTGATCTTCGGAAGGCGGCCCTTAAGATTTCCGACGCTCGCCAGCAACTCGAGGAAGCGGAGTCGGAAGAGGCCAACGCCGAAAAAAACGATCGGCTCGTCGAACAGGCCTATCGTCTGGGACAGGTGCAGTCGGTCGATGTCATGGATGCCCAGACTGCCATGAGACAGGCCAGAGAATCGGTTATCCGGGCCCGATATCTTCTTATGAATGGCTATGTGGACTATCAATATGCCCGGGGAACATTGACTCCCCCCGGGATGAAACCGGACGAGAGACCTTAGTCGGGGATGCTGACAAGATCCTTTCCAAGGAGACCCCATGGCGGTTAAACCCAAGTTTTTGATTGTCGCTGTTCTGATTCTTCTTCTTGGAGGAGCGGGAACCTGGTACTGGTTGGTCCGTCACCATTCGGACCATTTCGGAAGGGGATTGGTCCTGTACGGGAATATCGACCTTCGGGAGGTCAATCTCGCCTTTCACGATACCGGAAGAATCCTGAAGCTTCTATACGTTGAAGGTGCTCCGGTCAAGGCCGGGGCATTGATGGCTCTCATGGATCCGGTCCGCTACCAGGACCTGGTTCGGGGCGATCAGGAGACACTGAATCGAGATACTGCCCAGCGGATCAATGCCGAGCGGACCTGGGGCCGGGTAAAAAAGCTGACAAATGCCAATTTCAACTCCCATCAGCAGAAGGATGACGCCCGAGCAGCTCTGGACATGGCCCGCGCCTCTGTCAGGCGGGACCGGGCCCAACTTGCATTCGATACCCGGCAACTCGACGATACCAGGGTCTATGCCCCCGTAGACGGTATTGTCCAGAACCGGATCCTGGAGCCGGGGGACATGGCCTTTCCCCAGACTCCGGTTTATACGCTGGCACGGATCCGGCCATTGTGGGCGCGCGTTTATGTTGAGGAGCCGGAATTGGGAAAGGTGCATGAAGGAATGACCGCTTTCGTGACCTCCGACTCCTTTCCGGGAGAGCGATTCGTCGGCTATGTCGGATATATCTCTCCTTCGGCAGAGTTTACTCCGAAAGAGGTCCAGACTCTTCATCAGAGGACCATTCTCGTTTACCGGGCCCGGGTCTACCTGTCTTGCACGACGGTCAAGCTTCGACTGGGAATGCCGGTGACCGTCACCATCCCCCTCGGATCGGCGCTCCCTCTTCCCGACAAATGTCCGGATGGCTCCTCTCCCGAGACGATTCATGGAGGATAGCCCTTCTGTCCGCAAAGCCTTGTCCGTCCGGAATCTGGTCCGGACATTTCACTCGCCTCGGGGGATCATTCGGGCCCTGGACGGTGTGACCTTCGAGGTCATGGAAGGGACGATTACCGGTCTGATCGGCCCCGACGGTGCCGGTAAAACGACCCTGATGCGCATTTTGGCAGGGATCCTGGAGGCGGACAGCGGGTCGGTTAATATTTTGGGGTTCGACCCGGGGACGGAGGCTTCGGAGGTTCAACGCGACCTCGGGTACATGCCCCAGAAGTTTGGTCTCTATGAGGATTTGAGCGTTCAGGAGAACCTCGACCTCCATGCCGATCTCCACAATATCGACCGCGATCTCCGGGAAGAGCTGTATGCCCCGCTCCTTTCGATGACGGCTCTGGGGCCTTTTCGTTCCCGACTTGCAGGAAAACTCTCCGGAGGAATGAAGCAGAAGCTGGGGGTGGCCTGTTCCCTTGTCCATGCCCCTTCGCTCATGCTGCTGGACGAACCGACGGTCGGTGTCGATCCCGTCTCCCGGAGGGAGTTGTGGGAGATCCTGACCCGTCAGGTTCGAGAAAAGAAAACCACACTGTTTGTCAGTACCGCCTACATGGATGAGGCCGACCGTTTCGACCGGGTCGTGATCCTCTATTCCGGGAAGGTGCTGGGGGAAGGGTCGCCGGGCTCCTTTCTCGAGGAGGTCGCGTCCCGCGTATTCCGCATCACCGTTCCGGGAATGTCTCTCCGGGCGCTTGAGCCGATGCTTTCGGTGGTCCCGGGAATTCTTGATGCGGTAGGGGAAGAAGAGGGTGTTCGGGTCGTTACGGAGGAGCGGACCCTTCCCTCTCTCCCCGAGTCAATCCGCAATGCCGGGATTGTTTCGATCCCCCCACGTTTTGAGGACGCTTTCATGGACCGGCTCGCCCGCTCCGGAGGAGAACACGAGAAGGAGAGTCCTCCGGAAAGCCTGGAGTGGCAAAGCAAGCGGGGCGTGTCACAGGAAAGAGCGGACGACTCCATCGTCATTCACGAATTGACCCGATATTTCGGGACTTTTTGTGCCGTAGAGCAGCTCTCCTTGACCGTCAAACGGGGGGAGATCTTTGGCCTTCTCGGGGCCAACGGGGCTGGAAAGACAACGACGTTCCGCATGCTGGCCGGGCTCCTTCTGCCGACCTCCGGGACTCTCCGGATCGACGGTCAGGATGTTCTGAATTCCAGAGTCGCCGACATCCGTCGGAGACTTGGCTACATGTCCCAGAAATTTTCTCTCTATTCCCAGCTGACCATCGCCCAGAACCTGATGTTTTTCAGTAGTGCCTACGGCCTGACAGGAAAGAGACAGGGAGACCGGATCGAGGAGATCATGGAGTTTTTTGATCTTGTCCCCTACCGGGATGAGTCGGCGGGCCTCCTTCCATTGGGATTCCGTCAGCGCCTCGCCCTGGGGGCTTCCCTCATGCATGAACCCTCCATTCTCCTTCTCGACGAACCGACGAGCGGAGTGGATCCTGTCGCAAGGCGCGAGTTCTGGAGGGTTATCAGCCAGCTTTCTCTCTGGGGGGTGTCCGTTCTGGTGACGACTCATTTCATGTCCGAGGCAGAATATTGCGACCGTCTGGCCATCATGGCCTCCGGGAGGCTTCTGGCCCTGGGATCTCCCTCCCAGATACGGGGAAAGGTGAGACTGCCCGGGGCTCCTCCCCCCTCTCTCGAGGATGCGTTCATCTCCCTGCTCGAATCCCCCGTGCCGACCGGGAAGTTTCCATGATCCGCCGGGATCCTTCAGTGTTCAGTCAAAAATTTGTCAGGATTCGGGCCCTGGTCATCAAGGAATCGCTCCAGATCATTCGCGATCCTTCCAGTCTGGCCATCGCCATCCTTCTGCCCGTTATTCTCCTTCTGATCTTCGGATACGGGGTCTCCCTCGATGCGCGCCATGTTCCGATTGCTGTGGTGCAGGACATCCGGACTCCAGCCTCGGAGGAATTTGTGGCAGGTGTCCGGCATTCTCCCTGGTTCGTCCCGACCTCCTATCCCGACATTCATTCGGCCATTGATGCGCTCAAACGGCAGGATGTGGACGGAATTCTCTGGCTCAGGGAAGACTTCGGAAGATCGATCAATTCGTTCAGGAGTCACGGCGTTCACGTGATCGTAAACGGAGTTGACGACAATACGGCAAGGCTTTTGGAGGGGTATTTGACCAATACCTGGGCTAATTGGCTTGAGCTCAGGAACCTGCGGGGCCGGCAGGTATCCTTTGTGCCGATCACCCTCGAAGCTCATATCTGGTTCAATCCCGAGAGCCGGAGCCGGGACTTTCTCGTTCCCGGGCTGATTGCCGTGATCATGACGCTGATCGGGGCCTTGCTGACATCCATGATCATTGCCCGGGAATGGGAGAGAGGGACCCTTGAATCCCTTTTTTCGACTCCTGTCACGATCGGAGAAATTCTGGTCAGCAAGTTTGTTCCCTATTTTATTCTGGGAATGATGGGGATGGGGATCTCCGTGATCATGGGCCACTATCTTTTCGATGTGCCGGTTCGCGGGACCCTGGGCGTGCTCCTTCTCACATCTGCGCTGTTCCTGACCACGGCCCTGGGGATGGGGCTCGTGATTTCGACGGTGTCGAAAAACCAGTTCGTTGCCGGACAGATTGCCATTATTTTCACATTTTTGCCGGCCTTCATTCTTTCCGGGTTTATTTTCGACATCCATTCGATGCCCCTGTTTATCCGAGTGATCACTCATATCATCCCGGCCAGTTATTTCGTCACCATCCTCCAGTCCGTCTTTCTGGCGGGGGACATTCCGGGGGTGATCCTCCCCAACTCGGCGGCGCTCTTGCTGTTCTCGGTCTTTTTGTTCATTCTCCTCATGAGGATCAGCCGGAAGAGAATCCTGTGAACGCCGTTCTTGTAAGGATATTTCGCCTGGCCCAGAAAGAGTTCCTGGCCCTTCTTCGTGACAAGAAAAGCCGCATGGTCCTGATTGTTCCTCCCCTGGTCCAGCTCGTTGTTTTCAGCTATGCCGCAACCTTCGACCTGAACCATATCTCCTACGCGGTCTGGAACGAGGACCCGGGGGAGTATTCCCGTCAGCTTCTTTCCCGGTTTTCAGGCTCCCCGAACTTCCATCTTGTGGGGGAAATCCGTTCGGAACAGGAGGTGAAGAGCCTGATCGACAACCGAAAAGTTCTTCTTGTGCTTCACCTCAGAAGCACCTTCAGCCGTGATCTTGCCAGGGGAGTCCCGGGGTCCCTGGAAGCCATTCTGGACGGCCGTCAAAGCAACACGGCCATGATCCTGCTGGGGTATGTGCAGACCATTGTCCAGGGATACAACACCCTGTTTATCTCCCTTCATGGACTCACTCCGCTGGCCGCTCCCATCAGCATTCGGGCCTGGTACAACCCGAATCTCGAAAGCCGCTGGTTCATTGTTCCGGGGATTGTGGGACTTCTGACCCTGGTGGTCTCCCTCCTGGTGACGGCCCTTTCGGTTGCCCGCGAAAGGGAGGACGGTACCTTCGACCAGCTTCTGGTCACTCCCCTGCGTCCCGGAGAAATTATTATTGGAAAAATCATCCCCGGCTTCGTGATCGGATTTCTTGAATCGACCGTCATCGTCATTGTGGCCATCTTTCTGTTTCATATTCCCCTGAGGGGATCCATTCCCGCCCTTTATCTCGGCATCTTCCTCTTCACACTGTCGGCCCTCGGTGTGGGGCTCATGATTTCCTCCATCGCCTCCACCCAACAACAGGGTCTTCTGGGAGCCTTTCTCTTTCTGGTTCCCTCCATCATTCTTTCAGGGTTTGCAACGCCTATCGCAAACATGCCCTCTTACATCCAGTACCTGACACTGATCAATCCCCTTCGATACTTTCTCGTCATTCTGAGGGAAGTTTTTCTTCAAGGGGCGGGCGTGTCCATCCTTCTCCCCGAATATGCGGCGCTTGCCGTCATCGGTCTTCTTTCCCTTCTCCTGGCAGGACATTTCTTCCGGAAACGGATGGGGTGACCCGGGGCCCCGGATGTTTCTCCTTCGTCATCCGGTCTTTACCGTTCCGACCGGCTCCTTTGCTATTCTTCCCCCGAAATGCAGATGAAGGGAACCTCTCTTCCGCCTGCTGAACGATGGTTACGGAGGGTGCCCATGCTCGACCAGCCGCTGGTGTCCGACATCTTTCCCACTCTTGAAACCGCCCCCTTCTCTTCCCGCCTCCGACTTCCGGTCCATACGGCCCGCGAGCTCGTCGTGACAACGGCCTGGGTTTCAGAAAATGCACCGGCGGAAAAGGTCTATCGGATGTTCGGCCAGGATCCCCGACTTCCGGGGCTGGCCATCCTTCGCGATCAGTGTCCCGTCGGGCTGATTTTCAGAAGCACCCTCATCGAAAGATTTTCCTTTCGATATTCCCATGAACTTTTCGGACCGAAGCCCATCACCTCCTTCATGGACCCTCGACCGGTCAGTCTCGATGTTTCGACCGATATTGACGAGGTCGGTCGAAGGCTCGAGAAGGATTTCCTCCCCCGGACAATGGAGGACGGCTTTCTGGTCGTCGACAAGGGTCGGTTTGTCGGAATCGGAACATGGCAAATGCTGATGAAATGTCTTTCCGAACGCCGTGAAGAGCTCTTTTCCTATATGGCCCACCATGATCCCCTGACCGGTCTGCCCAACCGGATCCGATTCATGGAAACGATCGAAGCCGAGCTCGAAAAGGGGGGGAAAGGAGCCATGTTCTATATCGACCTGGACCGTTTCAAGGCGGTCAACGACCGCTACGGCCATCAGGAGGGGGACCGGTTGCTCAATGAGTTTGCCGACCGGCTCCTTCTTTCTTCGGGTCCCGGAGAACTGGTCGCCCGGCTTGGAGGCGATGAATTCGGAGTATTGCTTCCGGGCGCGGATGACCCGAGGGGGGCGAGCCAATGGATTGCCCAGTTCATGTCAAGTCTCGAAAAGCCCTGCCTTATCGCCGGCCATCCTTACCGGATCTCGGCCAGTGTCGGATACTGCCTCTATCCCGAGTCCGGCAGGAATCTGAGCACGATTTTCAATGAGGCCGATACCCAGATGTACCGGGTCAAACGGCAGAGAAACGGAGAGAGGTCCATGAGGTCGAACAAGGAGGAAAAGGATTCGGGGATTGGTGACCCCGATGAACTCTCTCTCGGAGTCGCCGTGATGGACGATGAAGGCCGTCCGCTTGCACGGAACCGGAGATGGGATCCGGGGTCGTCGACCCGGACAGCACTTGCGTTTTCGATTCCGGCCTCCTTGACGGAAAAAGGAGATCTTGCCCTGAAGGTTTCCATTTCCGGAAAAATCCCCTTGGGAGACGGAGCCGACAGCGGGCCCCCGGAGATGTCCCAGGACAAACTGACCGGCCTGCTCGACCGGACCTCCTTTTACTCTTGTCTTTCGAAGGCTGTTGCGGAGCAAAGCCAGAAATCCGGAACGTGTCTCTTGTTGCTCGTCATGGATCTGGACCGTTTTCAAGCGACGAACGACATTTCCGGCCACACGGTCGGAGACCGCGTTTTGAAGGCCGTTTCCGAACGTTTGATGACCGTTGTTCGCCAGAATGATCTGGTGGCCCGTCTCGGGGGAGACGAATTTGCCCTGGTCTTTTCCGGTGTGACAACCCGGAGTGCGGCTGAAAAATTGGCGGAGGAGATTCTTCAGGCCGTTTCTCTTCCCTACCAGATCGACGGGCAGGAGTACTTCCTGACCACGAGCATTGGGGCTACGATCATGCCTGAAGACGCCCGGGACTTCGAGACGCTCATCAGCAATGCCGACCTCGCGCTCTCCCAGTCAAAGGATCGGGGGCGCTATCAGGTCCAGTTCTTCAGCGCGGTTGACCGGGCTCAGCAGACGGCCCGGTATTCAATGGAGAAAAGGCTGTACAAGGCGTTGGAGAGAAAGGAGTTCCGACTCCATTTCCAGCCGATCATAGACATGGAGACACACAGGACGGTTGGTGCGGAAGCGCTGATCCGCTGGATGGGCGGAGACGGGACGGTTGTTCCTCCGGACCAGTTTATCCCGATTGCCGAAGAGAACGGTATGATTGTCCCTGTCGGCGAATGGGTTATCCGGGCGGCTCTGGAGGAGCTTTCGATCTGGAAAGCCTCGGGACTTGGAGGTTTGCGAGTCGCGATCAATTTGTCAGCCCGTCAGCTGCAGGAACCGGGCTTCCTTGCCCATTTTCTGGAAATTCTTGACCGGTCCGGAGAAGATCCGGGGCAAGTGACGATCGAATTGACAGAAACCGTTCTCATGAGAAAGGCCCAGGAGTCGATAGAGTTGCTTGGGGCCATGAAGGCCCGCAATATCTGCATCGCCATCGACGATTTCGGAACCGGGTATTCCTCTCTCGGGTATTTGCGACGATTTCCCGTCGACCTCCTGAAAATTGACCGTTCTTTCGTCCGTCAGATCGACTCCGGGGGAGAAGATGCGGAGATCGTGCGGCTGATCGCCGTCCTTGCAAGGACTCTGAACCTCGGTGTTTGTGCGGAAGGAGTTGAAACAAAAGAGCAGAGAGTTTTTTTGAGGGATCTGGGGGTCGGGACCTATCAGGGCTATGTGGCGAGTCCCGCCTTGCCTTCCGGGGCGTTCATCGAGTGGGTCAAGAATAAAAAGAGCCGGTCGTCGTCCGAAGGTCCGGGTTGAGTGCCTTCAGTGGTCGTTAAGGAGCATCGGACAGAGGCTTTTCCGGGAAGTCGGCGGCCTGGGCGAGCTTGGTCTGCGCGATTGGGCATCAATCCCTGCCCCAGATGCTGAGGGTGATTCCTTTGATCCGGTCGATCACGAAGGTTGCCACAACGACGAGAAGCAGAAGGGCCAAAACGAGACGGAAGGGGAGGGGAGTCAGGAGGAGGTGTGTTGCCGAAAGCGTTCCCGCGATCAGCATGTCCCCTCCCATGGCCAGAAGAAGAGGCGCCGCCGGCCTGCTTTTCCAGAACGGCCCCCGTTCCCGGATGACCAGAACATTCCCGAGCCCGGTCAGGACGAGGGTGAGAAACCCCAGGGTCCGGCAGGAGGCGGGAGGGAGGTGGAACCAGGCCATTCCTGCGTAGAAGACGGTCATGGTCAGTCCGAGCCATAGTCCGGATATCAGAAGGGCTGTCAGGACGAGAGATCGGATATTCCATCTGTCCGGTTTTTCCGAAATCCGGACGTGATCGCTTGCAAGAGCCATGGTAACGAAGTCATTCGTAAAAACGAGCAAGAGAACCATCCTTGAACTGACGACATATGTATGGAAGACCAGAAGTCCTCCTGTCAGGAAGAGCGCTACTTCCAGAGTCTTGACGATCTTGTTCAGAATGTAGTTCTGCATTCTGTGAAAGACCCGCCGACCTTCCACAATCGCCTCGGTGAGGCCCGAAAGTCCTGGATTGACAAGGATAAGACCGGCCGAAGCGCGGGCGATATCCGTGGCTGTCGATACTGCGATTCCCACCTCCGCTTGCCGAAGCGCCGCGGCATCGTTGACTCCGTCTCCAGTCATTCCCACGATCCGTCCTTTTTTCTGGAAAAGGGTCACGATCCGGAACTTGTCCCGGGGCAAGACTCCGGCAAAGAGTTCGCAGTCTTCAATCGTCCGGCCCGATTCCACCGGATTCCCGGGGCAGGGGACGCCAGAAATCCCGAGTGAACGGGCAATGGGAAGAGCGGCCTCACAGGTGTCTCCGGTCACGAGCCGGACCTTGATGCCCAAAGATTTCAAGGCCCGAACCGTCGGGATGCTGTCATGCCTCAGTGTGTCGGAGAATGTGATGAGCCCCAGGAAACGGAGGGGTCCCACCCCTTCTCCCCTTGCGACAGCTATGGTTCGTTGGCCTCCCTGATCGACCGGGAGAGGGGCGATGTACGGGATTCCGAGGTCCGGCATGATGAGCGGAGATCCCTTGACAATCCTGAACGGAAGCCCGTTGGCGCGTTTGATGAGGGCCTCTGTGCGCTTTGTTGCCGGATCGAATGGGGTAAAAGAAATCTGCCTGTCCTCCGGAACGGGCGGGTAGCCACGAGCTTGTATTTCATTGAATAAGGCCATGTCCAGGGGGTCCTGGGTGGCCATGTCCGATGCGGCCATGGCCGCGTCTAGCAGGTCCTGTTCCCCGATCCCCGGTTCGGGATAAACCCCTTTGACTTTCAGTCTGTTTTCGGTCAGGGTTCCCGTTTTATCACTCAGCAGATCTTTCATGGCCGCAGCATCGGAGATCGACGAGAGCCGGGTGACAAGAACCCCCTTGCGACTCAGATACGCCGCGGAAAAGGCGTTGGCAAGGGCAAATGCGGGTGGGAGCGCGACCGGGATTGCCGAAATCAGGAGGATCAGGATGAACGGAACCAGGGATCGAGGGGACATTCCTGCATGGATGGCCAGAGGGAAAAGGATGAGGGCCAGAAAAACGTCGATAGCCAGAAGCCAACTGACAATCTGGAGGACGACCTCCTCGAAGTGACTCCGGGTGTGGGTATCATGGACCAGCATGGCCGTTTTCCCCCAGGCGCAACGGGCTCCTGTCCGGACGACCGATCCGTGTCCCTCGCCTCGACGGACGACCGATCCGGACCAGAGGGTGTCTCCAGGCTTTGTTTCGACAGGGAGCGATTCTCCGGTCAGGGAGGACTGATCCAGCAAAGGATTTCCGGACAGGAGAACCAGGTCGGCCGGAACGAAATCCCCCATGCGGACATGGACCAGATCACCGGGAACCAGAGTTCTGGCTGGAATTATTTGCCATAGGCCATCCCTTTTGGCCCGGCAACGGATTTCAAGATGGCTTTGCAGAAGCTCCAGTGCTTTTTCGCCTCTTTGTTGGGAAAAAAAAGCAAGGAGGGCGTTCATCACGAGCAGGGCGCCGATGATGGCTGCCTCAAGATTCTTGCCGAGAAAAACCTCAAGGCCCAGTCCTGTCTCCAGCATCCAGGGAACAGGCCCCCAGAATTTTTCGATCAGAAGAAGGGATCGGGAGGATCGGGGGAGGGTCACCGCGTTTGGTCCGGCCGTCTCAAGCCGTCGGGTTGCCTCTTCCGAAGAAAGTCCTTCGGTGGATTCAGGAAAAGAGGGCGAGGGGATCTTCGTCATGGGATTGTATGCCTGTCTTCGGCAGGCCGGGATCGTCGGTTACAGGGATGAGACGAGGAGGATGACTGCGGGGGCCGGTCCTCTGTTTTTCCAGTTGTGAGGATGATGGGGATCGAAGTAGACCGCATCCATGGCTTCGAGCTCATAGGTTTTTCGGGATTGTTCAAACAGGGCGGATCCGGACACAACAATCGCGAACTCCTCTCCCTTGACTCCCACATAGGGCTGTTCTCCGACTTCGCCTCCCGGGTCGAGGGTGATGAGGATCGGCTGCATCTTTTTTTCTGAAAAACCCCGCGCAAGAGGCTCGACGGTGGCATGTGAGGTCGTACTGTAAACCCTTCTCCGGTTTTGGGCAGGCATGATCAGGGGATCCCCTCCGTTGCCCGGCTCATCAAAAAGAATGGTTATGGGAAGGGCCAGGGCCGCACAGATTTTTTCAAGGGTCGCGATGGACGGCGAGACCTGACCAGACTCGATCTGGGACAAGGCACTGGCCGACACCCCCGCCTGCTTGGCCAGCATTCGGAGGGAGAGGGATCGGGATTGTCGTAGCTGGCGGATTTTTTCACTGATCTGCTGCATGGACCTAGTTTAGTCGAATCATTGAGTGAAGTTCAATTCGATGGAGAAAGCGGGAAGAACGCCCTCTTTTCCGGGCATGAATCGGACAGGCCCAGGTCGGTGCAAAACAGCCTCTTTCTGTTGACAAATGTTTTAATCAAAACTATTATTTTAACCGAATGCGCTTACGGCGTATGGAGGTTTTTATCGGGCCTGCCCGATCGTTGCCACGGAGAGGGGCGGTTCGGACAAACGACCTTAATATAAGGAGATGCAGGATGGATGTCTCGGTCAAATGCATGAAAAACGGACCTCTTGAGGTCAGTGGGGAGATCACGATCACCGACGATCACGGCAATGTCGTCAAGGATGGGCAGAAAGTTCACCATCTTTGCCGTTGCGGGGCATCGGCGAAGAAGCCTTTTTGCGACGGCTCCCATTCCAGGATTCATTTCTCATCGTAATCATGCGGGAAGCCTTCTCCGGGTCATAATTCTTTGTGGTCCCGGAGCAGGTTCCCGACGACAACCGCCTCCTTATTTCCTTCCTTTTTTTAACGGACACGACCTGCACTGGTCCGCCTGATTTTTGCTGTCATCAATCAGAGTGCTACAATAAAGACACCTGACGAATCGATTCTTGATGTCTCCTGTACATGGAGGATCCGTGACTTTATCGAAGCGGGGATCCTTGTCCCTGCCTGAGAAAATCGCGATGGCCGGTGTCGGCCTTCTGGTTGTGGGCGGGGGGCTTCTTCTTGTCTTCCTTCAATTGTCCCGACAGGCGTCTCGTCTTGACGACCGGATCAAGACAGGGGCCCAGGTCCTTTCCACGATCGACTCGACCGATGTGGCCCTTCAGTTTCTGGTCTCGAAAAGGAAAGGGGTTCGGTTTTCATCCCCGACCCTTACGGGATGGTTGGCCCAAGTCCACAGCGAGATGGGAAGCCTGGCCGGGTTGCCCTTTCCCTGGTCCTCCACGGACCGGGTCATGATCGGGAGGCTTGACCGGGCGTGGGGGAACCTGTTCAACGAGATGGCCCTTTCAGGGGATCTCTCCGGACGAACAGGAGAGCCGTTCGGGACTGTTCGGTACGTCATTCTGGTCCGGAAGGCCCTTCTGGAACGAGTTGTCCGGACAATCGACCGGATGGATCGGGACTTTCACAGGGTCTCCCGGACGATCGTCGCCGTTGAAGCCGGTATCGCGGGCGTCGGCATGATCGCCTTTTCCCTGTTTGCCCTTTCAGTCATCCTCTACCGGCGGACTTTCCATTCGCTCGACCGGATCTCTGTTGTCAAATCTTATCTTTCCGCCATTCTGGAGGCGGTCCCCTACCCTCTCGTCCTGAAAGATTCCCGTGGGCGCTGGCTTCGGGTCAACAAGGCCGCCCTTGCCCTGTTCGGTCTCGAGGACGGATCCTGGGAAAACCGGACGGACCAGGAGATCGGAGAGTCCTTGCCGCATTACAGAGAGGTCTTCGACGACAGCCAGAATCGCGACCGGAAGACTCTGGAAAGTGGAGAGATTGCCGTCAGTCTTGAAAGTCTCAGGAAATCTGACGGATCGGTGGTGCAGTTCGAGATCACCCGGATCCCTCTGAAAAACTCCGACGGTTCTTCCATGGGAATTGTCGTCAGCTCCTACGACCTGACTCGGCGCTTGAAAGAAGCGCGGGAAATTCTCAAGCTCAAGGCCATCAACGAGGCACTCTCCGAAGTGGACGAATTCATCCTTGGGATTCCGGACCGGGAGGGGCTGTACGAATTTGTCTGCCGGGCGGTGGTGTCCCATTTCGAAAATTCATTGGAGTGCCGGATCGGGGAGCGGGTCGGAGGATCTTCCGACCTCCGATGGGTGGCCTTTTCCGGGGATCAATCGGAAACCTCCGAACCTGTCTCCTTGTCGGAAGAGCCGCTCATGGAAGGGGGGAAGACGCTCTCTGCCGAAGTGCTGAGGACCGGACGGACCCAGATCTGGAACGGCGGGGATTCCTCCGGATCGGAAATGAACCCCCTCTCCGTCGGAAGACCTTATCGTGAGGGTGTGCGCTCTGCGGCAGCCCTCCCCTTTCTCCGGGAAGGGCGAATAACGGGGGTTCTGGAAATCACCTCTTCCGAAGAAGGGTTCTTTATTTCCGAAATCCGGAAACTTTTCGAAAATATCGCACGGAACATCTCCTTCGCTCTCGATAACCGGGACCGGGAGAGCCGTCGACGGCAAAGCGAGGAATCCCGCAAGCAGATGGCCTCTCTTTATGAAGCCCTGTCCCGGATCAACCATCTGACCGCCGAAATCCCCTCTCCCGAGTCACTTTACCAGGAAACGGTCCGTATAGCCGTCGAGACAGGCGATCTCCCTCTCGGATGGATCGGTCTGCTCGAAGAGACGAAGAGACTCCGGTTCGTTGCGATGGAAGGGCCAGCGAAGGACTATGTCGACGGACTGGTCATCACCTCCGATCCCGACGAGCCCGAGGGGTGGGGGCCGGGAGGACAGTCCCTCCGAAGCGACGAACCGGTGATCTTCCGGGATTTTTTGTCCGACCAGAATTTTGAACCATGGCGAGAAAGGGCGATCCGGTTCGGGCTGAGGTCAAGCGCCAACTTCTCCTTTCGTCGGGGAGGAAAGATTGTCGGAGCCATGGGTCTCTACCAGAGACGCTCCCATGCTTTTTTCCCAGAGCAGATCGATCTGTTCCGACAGTTTGCCGAAACCCTCTCCTTTGCCCTGGACAACTGGGACCGGGAAGAGCGGCGCAAGAACGACGAGTCCCAGATGGCCCTCGCGGCATCGGTGGCCCTCAATACTCAGGAGGGGGTGGTCATCGCCGATCCGGAAATGAGAATTCTGACAGTAAACCAAGCATTCACCAATCTGACCGGCCATTCTGAGTTGGACTCGGTCGGAAAGCCCCTGGAAATAATTCGAACGGAACATTTGGGAATGGATTTTTGGCAGGATATTCTTCAGGCCGTGTCAACGGAGGGCTTCTGGAAGGGAGAGATTGCGGTGCGCGCAAAGGAAGGATCCCTCCGTCAGGAACTCCTGAACATCAGCGTTGTCCGGGACAGGGAGGGCAAGACAACCCATCATGTGGCGGTTTTTACCGATATCAGCCAGATCAAGGCGGCCCAGCTAAAACTTGAATATCTGTCCCTTCATGATCCTCTCACGGGGCTTCCCAATCGGCGCGCTTTCGGAGACCGGATCGCCCAGGGACTGAAGGCGGCAAGGAGGCATCAGGAGCATATCGGCGTGGCCATCCTCGACCTTGACGGCTTCAAGGAGGTCAACGATCGCTTCGGCCATGAGGCAGGAGACAGGTTTCTTGTCGAGGTCGCCGCTCGCCTGAAGGCCGTACTGAGAGAAAATGACGTTCTGGCCCGTATGGGCGGTGACGAATTTGGACTTCTGCTGGGAGGGATTCGGAGCCCTCTCGAGACCGGCGACATTCTGGATCGCTTCATTCATGCCCTTCAGTTCTCATTCCGGGTGGACGATTACGCGATCACCCTGTCCGGAAGCCTCGGGATCGCCCTGTATCCTGAGGACGGGAAGGATTCCGAAACACTTCTGTCCCATGCCGATCTCGCCTTGTACAAGGCGAAGGAAAGGGGGAAGAACCGCTGGGTGTCTTACGAGCCCGCCCTGAGCGAAAGACTTGAAACCTCCTCCCGGGTCCGGCTCGACCTGAGATATGCCTGCGACGTCCCGGAGGAACTTTTCCTTCACTATCAGCCGCAGGTCGATATCCGGACCGGGGATGTCCGGGGATTTGAAGCCTTGCTTCGCTGGAACCATCCCGAGAAGGGGCTTCTGTATCCGGAGGACTTCATCGGTGTCGCCGAAACCGATGCCCCTCTCATCTCACTCCTGGGAAGGCGTGTCCTTGAGGAAGTCCTCTCCCAACTGGGCAAGTGGGAGGCGGACGAATGGACCTATCCTGTCTCCGTCAATATCGGCGCCCTGCATTTTTTGAAGCCCGGGTTTTTGGAGGAGTGGAATTCTCTGTGGATGCGGTTCCCGGGCGTTCCCCGTTGCCGGATCCGCCTTGAGATCACAGAGGGCGTTGCCATGCACGATCCGGCCCGTACCCGTGCCCTGGTCGAAAACTTGAGAGAGCAGGGCACGGAGGTGATCCTCGACAGTTTCGGAAGCGGGTTCTCCTCTCTCACCGAATTTCAGAACCTGCCGGTGTCGGGAATCCGGATCGACCGCGCCCTGACCCGGACCCTTCTTTCCGATTCCCATTCTATTGCCGTCATTTCGGGGGTAGCGATCATGTGCCGCATGCTTGATGTCGATCTTGTCCTCAAAGGGGTGGAAAACATCGAGCAGGGCATTCTTTTCATGGCGGTGGGGGGGCACCTTGTCCAGGGATTCTCCGTCGGACAACCGATGCCTGCCGCCTCCGTCCCTGGGTGGATCGAATCCTTTTCTCTTCCCCCGGACTGGAATTTTTGGGCGGATTTGTCATGGCCTCCGAGGGAAATCGGGCTTCTTCGGGAGGCGCTTGCCCAAAAAAGGAAATTCCGGGAGTGGATGGATAATCCGGGGGGAAACAATGAATGTCTTCACGGAGTGAACCACCGGTGTTTCTGGAGCGACTGGATCTCCGGGGAGGGGAAGGAGAGATTCGCGGCCCGTCCGGAATTTCAGAAGATGGTGACAATCTCGGACGACTTGCACCGGGCGATCTCGGAGATGGGGGACGCTCCTGCGCAGAGCGTGAACACCGTGTCGTCACTGAAAACCCAGCCCCTTCTGTATCTCCATCGCGAGCTGATCCGTCTCCTCCGACAGCTGATCGGAACAGATGTCCCGGATTCTGGCTTGCATGGGGGTGGGGATCCGAAGGAGAAATCCTGCTTGCGCCCCGAGTGAAGCGGTTTTTGAAAGGATGTTGCCCTCTGGCGTCTTTGACAGGGGAGCCAAACGGCTCTTCTTCTTGAGTCTTCTCCCCGCCTCCGCTAATATCACAGCAGAACTTTTCAGAATTCGAACCGGAAAAAACGATCGAAGGACTCCCGATGATGACCTTTCAGGAAATGGTAATGACACTCAAGGCTTTCTGGGCCAAGGAGGGGTGTCTTGTTCTTGAACCCCATGATATGGAGATGGGGGCCGGAACTTTTCATCCGGCCACTTTTTTCGGCGCTCTGGGGCCCCGGGCGACCCGCGTGGCCTATGTGCAGCCCTGCCGACGGCCGACCGATGGACGCTTCGGAGAAAACCCCAACCGTCTTCAGCAGTACTACCAGTTCCAGGTCCTCCTCAAACCCTCCCCGGTTCGGACCCAGTCCCTTTACCTCAAAAGCCTCGAAGCCCTGGGACTCAAACTTTCCCTTCACGATATCCGGTTTGTCCACGATGATTGGGAGTCTCCGACCCTGGGGGCCTGGGGGCTTGGCTGGGAAGTCTGGCTTGACGGAATGGAGGTTACCCAGTTTACCTATTTTCAGGAAGTGGCAGGTCTTCCCCTCGATCCGATCAGCGTGGAAATCACCTACGGCCTCGAACGGCTGGCCATGTATCTTCAGGGGGTGTCTGACGTCTACGATCTGAAATATAATGATACGGTGACCTACGGAATGATCCACAGGGAAAACGAGCGACAGCAGTCGATCTACAATTTTGAGCGGGTCATGAGGGACGAAGTCCGCGAACAGTTCGACTTCTGGGAAAGGGAAGCCCTGGCCCTTCTGGAAGACTCCCTCTACCTCCCGGCCTATGAACGGGTCCTTAAAATGTCCCATTCCTTCAATCTTCTCGACGCAAGAGGGGCGGTGGGGACGGAAGAGCGTCAACGCCTGATCGGAAGAGTCCGTGGATGTGCCCGCAAGGTCGCGGCTCTTTACACGGCAACCTTTTCCGGAGCCCCTTCTTCTTTAGTCGCTGAAGGGAGGAGCGCATGATTCCGACATCTTCCCCCGATTCGCAAAACAGTGCCATTCTCGAGGTCGGATGCGAGGAACTTCCGGCCACCCTTCTTCCAGGGGTGATGGACAATCTCCGGTCCCTGGCGACGAGCGCCCTCTCGGAGTCCCGCATCTCGTGGACGGGGATCTTTGCCGGAGGAACCCCGGTCCGTTTGCTTCTCCGGCTGGAGGGTCTGGGGGAGCGCACAACGGAGAAAGAGACCCTCGTCACAGGGCCCCCCTTGTCGGCGGCCGGCCGATGGCCTTCCGAACCATCTCCCGCCGCACTGGGGTTTGCCCGGTCCCAGGGGATTCCTCCCGAAGCGCTGGAGGTCGTCGACCTTCCGAAGGGATCCTATCTCGGGGTGAGAAAGACCGAAGAGAGCCAGCCCGTTTTCGATGTGCTTCCCAAGGTGTTCCTGTCGATCCTATCAGGGCTTTCCTTCCCCAAGGCCATGCGCTGGGGGGAGGGGACGGGCCCGTTTCTGCGGCCGCTTCTCTGGCTCCTGGCCCTTTACAGGGACGAGGTGGTGGGGTTCGACTTCGGAGGCCAGGTGTCCGGACGCCTGACCTTTTCCCCCCGGTTTCTCGGGGGAGAGCCGGTTCTTCTCCGGAATGTCTCCCACTATGACCGGGAGATCAGGTCCTGGGATGTGGAGCTTGACCTGGCCCGGCGCCAGGAAAAGATCCAGAACGACCTCCGCCTCGCCCTGAAACTCGAGGAGAACGCCGAGAGCTGGCCGGCAGGACTCTCCCTCACGATCGACCCCGATCTCCTGCAGGAGGTCTCCTGCCTTGTCGAGTCCTACCGGATTATCCCCGCCGTCTTGCCGGAGAAATTCCGTTCGATCCCCCCTGCGGTGGTCCGGACCGTTCTCAAGGTCCACCAGCGCTTTTTTGTGGTGGACTCCCCCGATGGAGGTCCCGTGGCTCATTTTCTCGGGGTTTCGGGAAACCCTTCGGGAGACCTCGGCACGATCCGGGAGGGTTATGTGCGCGTTGTTTCCGCCCGCCTCGAAGATGCGGCGTACTACATTCATCGGGACAGAACCCGCCTTCTGGCCGACCGGGTTCCCGAACTCGATTCCGTCGCTTTTTTTCCCGGAGTGGGATCCCTCGGAGACAAGGTCCGGGCCACAAGACGGCTGGTTCTGGAATGCATGGCGCTTCTTCCCGACGATCTGATCGGATCGAAAGAAACCACCCGGGACGCACTGTCATCCATACTCGACGAGGCGGCCACTCTCTATAAGGCCGACCTCCTGACGGGGCTGGTCAAGGAGTTCCCTGAACTTGAGGGAGAGGTTGGGGGGATCTATTACCGGTGGGAGCAGGAGGAAAAAGAACCGGGAGAGGCGGAACACTCCCTCAGGACTTCCGCGATCGCTAAGGCCATTTCTTCCCACTACCAGCCCCGGACCTTTCGCGATCCCTGTCCGGAAGACCTGCCTTCGGCCCTCCTCTCCGTCTGTGACCGGGCGATAGGGCAGGCTGGCGCTTTTCTTGGAGGCGCGAACCCGACGGGATCCCTCGACCCCTTTGCCTTGCGACGTTCCGGACTTGGGATGATCCGTCTTCTGGTGGAGCACGGATGGCCTCTCCGTCTCTCCCGGCTGGCCACCATGGCTCTCGAAGCCTGGAATATCCCCGACAGGAAAGGAGTCCACAAACTTCTGACCGAGTTTTGGGAGGATCGTCTCCTGTCCTTCCTGTCCCGGGAGGGAGAGCCGCTCTGGGGCCGGGCGGCGAGACTGGGGGACGAGCCTCCGGTGGTCTCGTTCCGTCGCGCCGAGTTCCTTCGGGGCTTTGTCGAAA
>JAYWMN010000078.1:0-20744 GCA_035873205.1 Nitrospirota bacterium | reverse complement strand
AGGCCAAGGGACATCATGGAACCGAAGAGGTGGACAACCCCGTCGAAATAAGCCCCCCCCAAAACTTCCCCCTCCGATCTGAATGACTTCGTAGGACCTGGCAAGAGCCCAGATCATTGCATATTGGGCGTTCGTCGCCAGAAATATCAGAAATGCCACCTGGGTCTGGAAGTTTCCAAGCAAAGGAACCTCCGACATGCCCAGGGGATTGATGACGTCGACAATTCCGAATCCCGCCTGCACTCCTGCCAACTGGCCTCCGAGAGCCACGGCGGCAAAAATGAGATAGGCGCAGAAACCGATGGACACCCCGACCAGAAACTCTGAAAAGAGGGTGAGCAGGAGAAGATCGTATCCCGAATCCCGGAAGGCCATATTCCCCCCCACAACAGGGAAAAGGAGAGCGGACAGCGCCACGGCCATGAGGGCCTTCACTTTGGCGGGCACCGCCCGCGTATTGAAGGCCGGCATTGCAATCAGGACCCCGCTCGTCCGCGCCAGGATCAGCACGAACAGTTCAGGATCCCACCGGGACAGGGAGAAGAGGTTCAGGAATGGACTGTTCATCTCGTCAAACCGGGCAACTGGAGAAACAGATCGTGGGTGTAGTCGACCATCATCCGTACCATCCACGGCATGAGAGCCAGCAGGACTCCTCCCACGGCCGCCACCTTGGGCAGGAAGGAAAGTGTCATTTCGTTGATCTGGGTCACTGCCTGAAGAAGACTGACCACCACCCCCACCACCAGGCTGGCCAGAAGGACCGGAAGAGTGAGGACAAGGGCGATTCTCATCGCCTCATGGGTCAGATCGACCGCTGTCTGGACATTCATGCAACGCTCCTTCTAGTGAAAGCTCTGGACCAGTGAGCCGACGATCAGATTCCATCCGTCAACCAAGACAAAAAGCAGGATCTTGAAGGGAAGGGAGACGACGGTCGGCGGGAGCATCATCATGCCCATCGACATCAACACAGACGAAACGACCACATCCAGGATCAGGAACGGCAGATAGATCAAAAAACCCATCTCGAATGCGGTCGAGAGCTCGCTGACCACAAAAGCGGGAATCAGGACATAGGTCGGGATCTGTTCCCGGGACGCGGGAGGTGCCGGAAGGTGAGCGATCCGTTCGAACATGGCCAGATCCTTCTCCCGGACCTGCCGGAACATGAAGTCCCGGACAGGCTTGAGACCTCTGTCCAGCGCCTCGTCCGAGCTGATCTGCTTCGCCAGATAAGGGGAGATCGCGGTCTTGTTCATCGTCTGCCAGACCGGGGCCATGATAAAGAAGGTAAGGAAGAGGGAAAGGCCGATCAGCACCTGGTTGGGCGGAACCTGGGCTGTCCCAAGCGCTTGCCGGAGGAAGGAGAGGACCACGACGATCCGGGTGAAGGAGGTCATCATGACCAGGATGGCCGGCGCCAGGGACAGCACCGTCAGGAGCAGGAACAGTTCGACCGTCATGGCCACCTGGGAAGGCTCGGGATTGCCCTTCCCGAAAGAGAGATGAATGTCGGGAAGGGGGGCCACCGGAGCCACGGCAAGGTCCCGGGCCAGCGCGTCCCCTGTCCCGGACTGGAGGAAAAGGATGACCAAAATTCCCAAAAAAATCACCCTCCCGACAATGATTTTCACACGGTCCATCGGCTGCTTCTCTCCCGGCTTGATCGTTCCCGTCCGACGGCCCCGATCCGGTCGAGGGCTTCCTTGACCGCCGCATCGAAAGAGGCCGGTTCGTTTACCTGACCCACACTCTGGGATTTCACGACTGGATCAGAGGAGCGGGACGTCGGGGGCGGCATCAGCGCTCCGGACGACATTCCCGGAATCGACCTCTCGTCAATTTTTCCCAAAAGTGAGATCCCGGAGGGGGCGATCCCGATCAGAAAAGAATGGCCGGAGACGCTTACAAGGGCAATCTGCGATTTCGGACCCAGCGATTTTGTCGACCGGATCTCGATCTCGTTTTCCGAGCGTCTGGGGGCCAGGAGTTTCTGTCTCTGAAGAAGGCGAACCAGATAGACTCCCGCCAGAAAAAGTGCCAGAACAAAAAACAGCGATCCCAGGAGCTTGGCCCCGATCATCACCAGACTGGCCTCATGGCCATGGGAACCCGTCAACATGATGCGTCCTCCCGATTCATTGTGCAAAAACCGTCCTCACCCTTGCGTCAAAGCTTCTTGACCCGTTCAATGGGACTGACGATATCGGTCAGTCGAATCCCATACTTGTCGTTGACCAGCACCACTTCGCCACGAGCCACGAGCTGGTCGTTGATCAGGACCTCCATAGGTTCTCCTGCAAGCTTGTCGAGTTCGACGACAGACCCTTGCCCCAGCTGAAGCAAATCCTTGATCAGCATTTTGGATTCCCCCACCCGCACCGATATCGTGAGCGGAACATCCAGAAGATAATCCAGACTGAGTGGCGCCTCGTGTGTCTTCGGGAGGGGCGCCGCATCCTCCATCCCCCCCTGCGCCCCCCCCTGTTTCGTCAGATCCTCTTCCCAGGCCCTTGCCAGGGCCTCTTCATCCAATGGTTCTTCTGCCATGTGTCCTCCCCTGCCAACTTTTCACTAAATGGTCCGGCCTGTCCTGATATCCGTTCGCGACGGGGACCTACTGAATGACAAACTCTGTAAAATAGACGTCGGTCACCTTGCCCGAATCAAGGCGGGCATTGATCCGGTGGCGAATTTCATCCTTGAGTGCAAGCTTGCCTCCGGTTGTCTGGATGTCGGCAACCGTCTGCGCTCCCAGAAGAATCAGGATGGCGCTCTGGATTTCAGGTAGCCGGTAATCGATCTCCTTGGATGCCATCGCGCGGTCGACCTTGAGTGCGATCCCGACCTTAAGATACTGGGGCGCCGATCCGGACGGACCGCTCAGGTTGACCACAAAGGGCTTCAGGTTGATGATCGGATGATCCTTGATCATCTTCTCCATCTCCTTGGGGGTCAGATGATGCCTGGATTCTTCGACACCGGGCTTCTTGTGGCGCATGTAAAAAAATCCCCCCACTCCACCCGCAAGCAAAAGAACCGCGACCACCGCAATGATGAGGATCTTCTTCGACCCCTTCCCCTTCTCGCTCTCCTCTTGCCCGTCTTCTTCCTCTTCGGCCATCTCTCTCCCCCCGCCTTCTTGTAAGTCTCAAGTTCCCATCTGAGTCCGTCAGAGCCCATCGTTCTTTTTCATTACCATGATATGCAAATCGGATACCAAAATAAAAATGCTCCTACCCGATTCGTGTGAGCAGGGTGTTCATGAGCCGATTGTCCGCCGCAATCACCGAGGCATTGGCCTGGTACCCCCGTTCCGCCGAAATCATGTCAATCATTTGACGCCCAAGATCGACATTGGACTGTTCCAGAGAATTGGCCAATACCTGTCCGCGGCCACCCTCCCCCGCCCTGCCGATATTGGCGACACCAGATCCGATGCTTTCTTTGTAAAGGTTGGCGCCGAGACTGACCAGGCCGTTGGGATTATTGAAGGTCGATACGGCTATGGCTCCGATACTGTGCTCCGTACCGTTTGAGAAGGAGCCGACAATTCGTCCGGCCCGGTCGATGGCGATATTGGACAGATCCCCCGCCTTGTAGCCGTCCTGGGTTTCCTCGATCGTTGTCGAGGGCTCGGCGTACTGTGTGAGGTCGAGAATTTGCTGGGTGATTCCGTCCCGGGTATTCTCCGGCACTTTCTGTCCCGGCTTTGGAATATAGAGTGAGAGGGTGATCGGAGTAGAGGCCTTGTCGTCAAGGGACATCGAATAATCCACCCGTCCGACGCCTGATGTGTCAACTTTGACGGGGGATCCGCCATAGGTCACATTGGCCACATTTCCAGCCCCGTCGAAAGAAATCATCCCGACCATTCCATTTATGGTGACCGGCTTGCCTCCGGCCGACGGGGTGTAGGTGGTGCTGCCCCCTCCCTTGGTCAGCTTGGCTCCGTCAAGGGTGGCTTCAAAAGCCCATTGGCCGACCTGGTTGGTCGGATGAAACTGGTAGGTCAGGAGATGCTCGATTCCCAAGGAATCGAAAATATTGCTCGATTTTGAAAATGTCTTTCCGGACTTCAGCTTTTCGGTCATATTGGCATCAAGATTGATTCTGGAATAAACGTTCTGTGACGCCTTTGGAGGAATGGTCGAGTTCGGAACCGCGAGATCACCGACAGCCGGCAGTATTTTCCCCGAAGCGTCGGCGGAATACCCCTGGAGTACATGGCCTCCCTGATCAACAACCTTTCCGTTCTTGTCCAGAGAGAGCTCACCGTTTCGTCCATAGAGAACCGCTCCGTTATGATCCTTGAACGAAAAGAATCCGTTCCCCTGGACAGCGAGGTCCAGAGCATTGCTTGTTGACTGGACCGACCCCTGGGTAAAGAGCGGCTCGATCGATTCGACATAGACCCCCGACCCCGGCTGAGACGGTCCCACGGCGTTGGATTTTCCGGCCAGGGTCTGGCCGTAGATATTGGCAAAAACCGCCCGGCCCTGCTTGAATCCGACGGTATTCATATTGCTGATATTGTTTCCTATCACGGACATGTCGGTTCCCATGGCCGAAAGGCCGCTGTTGGCCACGTACATCGATGAAAGAATACCCATGACTTTTACCTCCTTTAAAACGTCCTGTGTTTTTCTGACCTCAAACCCTCGATTCTTCCGGCGGGTATTGCGGTCCTTTGTCAGAGAGTGTGGTGCATGGTCGGTCCCGGTTTAGGCAGGGCCTTGGCGTAGGTTCTTGCCGTTCTGACAGGAACTCCATTCGACGGCGCACGAAGTCCGGGAGAGGGTTGGGGATTTGCCTCCACATGGCTCCCGGTCTCCTCTCCTTTCGCTACACCGACATGCGTGATCTGGGTGAGATCCACCTTCTCACCGTTGACTTCGAGCATAGGCTTTGTGTCGGAGAAAACGACGCCGGTCACAACCCCGGTCCTCAGAGGCGAGGCCGGCACCGGTCGATTTTTCGCATCCCGGGCGACAACCTCGAAGGAGTAGTCCCCCTTCGGCGCCATGGTGCCGCGGTTTGTGAGACCGTCCCAGGCGATATGCTGGTCTCCCGCCTCCATCGCACCCCCCTTAATCGTCCGGACGAGCTGATGGTTGCCCCCGTAGATGAAGACCTCCGAATTATGGGCCGGCCTTTCAAGCCTGAACACAAGGTTGGCTGCATCGTGAGCATCCTTGACGAAGCGATTCCCTTTCAAAAACACTTCCCTGCCCAGGAATCCCACCATCTGGAGGGAGTCGGCTTCCTTGCCCTGATTCGACATTCCATCCATCTTCTTGTTCATGTGGACCAGTTGGTCGAGCTGTGAAAATTGGGCCAGCTGAGAGGCGAACTTCCGGTTATCCATCGGATGGAACGGATCCTGGTACTGCAGCTGCCGGATCATGATGTTCATGTAGTCTTCCATCCCCAGCTTTTTTTTCTGGGGCGGAGGAGCCTTGGGTCCGAGCCGCTTTTCTGACTCCCTCCGGATGGTGTGAATATCGTTCTGCTCATTCCTGACAATCATGATCGTCTCCTTATTGATGAACTCAGGCTATACGATGGAACCCATTTTCTGTTGTTACCGCCGATGCGTCCACTCCGGGGAAGGACGACGGATCTCCCGTCAGGCTTCCCTCCCTCGACGGATCGATCCGATCCCTGCCTGGAAAGCCTCCTGAGCCTCCTTCCTGACCCATGGCCCCTGGAGCTCCCTGTCGTGAAAAATTCCCCGCCTCCTGACCGGATGTCCCCGCCTGGAAGGTCCCGGAATCGGACCCTCCCGTCCCGTCTCCTCCCGCTGGATCTCGGTGGACATCGCTCCCCATCCCTGTAAGACCCAGGGCTCCGCTGTCCTGCCCAGACGACATTACAGGCGCATTTGACGACGCCACCTGAAATCGGTCGAGAACAAATCCGCTCTGAGACAAAGAATCCTTGATGCTCTCTTCCTTTCCGGAAAGAAGATGCCGTATGCGGGAATCGTGGGAGGAGAGCTCCACGCTGACCAGCCGTGTATGAGGATCGATCCGGACCCGGACCCCCACGGGGCCCAGATGGGGAGGCTTGACCTCAAGGGAAACCTCCCCCCCTCCACCCTTCGCCAGATCGCTCACGCGGACCGGAAGCCCCGGAGGAATGACCGGTTGAACCCGGTCATTTGTTTGAGACACGGCCGACGGCCCAGAAAAAGATCCCGCCATCCCTCCGTCCGGAGGGGGAATGGAGAATCCTGACGGTGCCGCGACCGCAGACCCGCTATCCGAGCCCTGCGAAGCGGAGGCCCTTCCGTCGCCCGATCCTGCCGGGGAGCGCGGGAGATCCGTCGAAGCTGTGGTTTTCAGGGACCCTGGGACCGAAAAATCAGCCCCACCCTTGAACGGCACTGTTCGGACAAAGTCGGACACCGGGTTCCTTGCCTTTTCACCCGGCCTCTGCTCCCCTTCGCCAGGGGTTCCCCTCGACCCGGAGTCGGACAAGGGCTTTCCTGGAGGAGCCGGCGACGCCGGAGTCTCCAGAGGCATGTTTTCGGCAAGAGTCCTGTCTGTCGGAAGGGAGACAGCAGCCTCTCCTGGCGGCGCCGAAGCGGGACCTCCCACTCCCCGGGAAGCGCTCCTTTCTCCGGGAAGGGGAAGGTTTTCTGGAACAGGCGCCTGTTTCCGGGGAAGGGGACCCCAGAGAACCTGGGCCGAAGCGAGAGGTGATTTGCGGGTTCGGGAATGTTCACCCTGAGGGATCGGGGGAAGGGCCGGTTGGTCCGGAGTTCCGGAAAGAAGGGGGGATGAAGAGGGATCCTCCCCCTTTTTACGACCTGCCTTTCCCTTGGGAACGTCCTGTGGAGAGAGGAGGGTGACCTCGTCCTTCCTTCTGGAGCCATGAACCAGAGCATCCGGGACCTCTCCTGCGTCCAGCGTCTTGTTCAGGACTCCCTGATAGACCGTGCCGAAAGACGGCTTCCTGGCAGGAGAGTGCTCTCCGGAAGGGGCCTTTCCCTGCGAGGCTTCCCGGGAAGGTTCCCTAAGAGATTTTTTTGGCCGTTTTATCCCCGGACGGGAGTCCGGAGTGGCAACGGAGGATACTTTCGGCGAGTGTAAAATGACAACGGAAGGTCCTGTCCCCATGGCAAAGCCCCTTTGGAAAAAGGGTTCATTGACGTCCTCCGGGTAGTTTTGGTTCTTCGGCCATCTGCGCCGAAATTTCCGCCGCTACACGAGGTTCCACGTAACGCATGATGCGTGATGCCTTCCGTGGATCCATCCCCGAGACAAGCGTCAGCCGGAGTTTTTTCGGCATGGCGTCGATCTGGAGGGCCGCCGTCCTTGGGGCCATTGATTCATAGATGGAGATCAGGTGCTGGACGCTTTTCTTCTTGAAATCGCGGTAAAGGGCCAGCTTTTTCTCGATTTCCGAAAGAAGTTTCTGGTTGCGTTCTATTTCCATTTCAAGATCCTGCTTCATCAGCAGAATCCGGCGTTCCTCTCCGGAAGCATTCCCGGAAGGCTGACAAGGAGAGCAGTTCCCCGAAGGGGCTCCATCGGCCCTTGGCACCGCCTTCCCTGCCCCGAAGAACGGAACGAAAAGGAGAAAGAGGAGCGACAGGGTCCAACCCGCCGGCCGTGTCATTCGGAACCCCTTTCCGGCCGTCCCGAACCTCTCGACAGGACCCAGGCGTCCAGAGTTCCTTCCTCCACCCTTCTTTCCTCGCTCCGTTGATCACCCTGGAATTTGTCCCTCAAAACCTGGATCTTATCTTTTTCAGTTCTGGCCCGGCGCCAGGCCATATGAACCTTTTCATATTCCGCATCAAGACTCAGCGTGCGGCGTTCCTGCATTTCGATCTTCACCCCGACCGACTCAAGCCATGCATAGAAGGCGATCCGGTTCGCCGCCCCCCGATCGATCGAGTCCGCCGGAAAAGTAGCCAGTATCTCATCCCTCTGCCTCCGAATCAGGAGTCCGGCTTCGCGCTCCCGGGACCGTTCCCGCCCAATCCTTCCAAGCTCTTTCTCGCACCTTTCCTGTTCTGCTTCCCGAATTTTCAGCACGGTCTCCAGGGAAAATCTCTCGTCCGACATCGGCAACCTCTTTCAAGACCCTTGAACCGTCAAGGACGTCTCAGACAATGGCCTCTCCCTCCGACAGGGTCTGCTCCATGTCGGCGATGGATTGGTCGAACGGGAGCTTCTGATCCCTCGACTGCCTCAGAAAGTCGACCATTCCGGGATAGAGCCGGACTGCATTGTCGAGATCCGGGTCTGTTCCGGACACATAGGCCCCGATCCGGATCAGGTCTTCGGAGCGCTTGTAGAGACCGAAGATGCGTCGCCATTCCCGTGCCTTCGACTGATGGTCATCCGGCACGATATCGGCCATGACCCGGGACAGGCTCCCGATCGGATCGAAAGCGGGGAAGACCCCTTCCTGGGCCAGCGAACGGGAGAGGTGAAGATGTCCGTCCAGAACCGCGGTCAGGGCTTCGGACAGGGGATCGGACGGAGAACTCTCCCCTTCGACCAGAACCGTGTAGATCCCCGTAATCGACCCTGGCCCCTCCGAACATCCGGCCCGCTCGATCAGTCGCGGAAGCTGGGCAAAGACTGAGGGGGTGTACCCTCTCGCAGATGGAGGTTCTCCGGTCGCGAGTCCGATCTCCCGGAGAGCTCCGGCATAGCGGGTCAAAGAATCCATGACAAAGAGAACTCTTCGTCCGGCATCCCGGAACATTTCGGCCAACGCCATTGCAAAATGAGTCGCCCGGGTCTTGAGAAGGGGCGGCTGTTCTCCGGTAGCCACCACCACCACTGTCCTGGCTAATCCCTCCGGACCGAGATCCCGTTCGAGAAATTCCCGGACTTCCCGGCCGCGTTCGCCAATCAGGGCAATGATATTGACATCAACCGAGGCATTTCTCGCCATCATGCCGATAAGGGTGCTCTTGCCGACCCCGGGACCGGCAAAGATGCCGATCTTCTGTCCGACCCCCACCGTTGCGAGAGCATTGATCGAGCGGACCGACAGGTCGAGCGGAGTATCGATCCGGCGCCGGAGGAGCGGATTGATAGAGCGACCCTTCAGGGGAACATCGATCTCTCCCGGGGGAAGCGGCCGTCCGTCCATGGGGTGCCCCAATGGGTCCAGAACACGCCCGAGCCAGGAAGGGGAAAGAAAGACAGAGGTGACCTTGCTTTTCCTCATCAATCTCGTCCCGGGACGAATCCCTTCGAGATCACCCAGCGGCATGAGCAAGGTCCGCCCTTCCCGGAAGCCCACCACTTCAGCATCCACCGGAGTCTCGGAAAGGAGCGTACAGATTTCACCGACCCCCAGATTCATTCCCTTGGCCTCGATCATCAGACCGACTCCCTGGACAACCACCCCTCCCTCCTGATCGGGGCTCCAGTCCTCGAGGAGCCGGTCCATCAATCGACCCGACGACTGGAGCCATCGATCCGCCGCTTCTCCGCTCACGCCAACCTTCACCGGATCTCTCCTTTGCTGTCAGGATCGGTAGGGGAACTTCCGACGGGGGTGTCAGAAACCTGACTCACCGTTCCCCGGGTAAGCGTATTCCGAAAGGAGATGGCCGATTCTTCCGGATCGAAAGACACGATCCTGTCCGAAAACCGGAGCTCTACCTTGTGGCCAGCAAGATCCGGACTGATTTCCAGACGAACGCCCCGAACTTCCAGCTCCTTTCGAAATTCCGGATCATGCTCCGCGATCCGCCGATAATCGGATTCGGACAACAATAGATCGGCGGTCCGGCCTCCGGCATATTCGCCAACCAACCGCTCGACCAGCCCCTTCAGGGATGCCGGACTGGAGAGGGTCTCTCCCAGAATTTTCCGGAAGGCCGTCTCGAGGAGAGTGACAAGAGAGGGGATCATGGTCTTCAGTCGTTCCGACTCAAAGTCCGGCAACTGGGTCGCCCATGCAATCCAGGCATCCCGAAGGGGGGCGACATCCTCCATTGCCCTCATCTTTCCTTCGGCATAGCCGGCATCGAATCCCGCCTGGCGGGCCTCCCTTTCAACCCTCTCAAACTCCTCAGAAACGGTGAAAAAATCGTTCGAAATCCCCTCTCCTTCACGGGAATCCCCGGCCGCGGAAGGGGGGGGGTCCTTCCCTCTTCCCCGTCATTTTTCCGACGGAACGAGATTCCCTTTCGAATCCCGGGTCTTCCGTCGGAATGCGGGACAGAGTCTCGGAACTCCAGCTTTTGAACCCTCGATCCTCACTAGACAATCTGTTCCCCTCCCCGTCCCAGGATCACGAGTTTCCCCTCGGCCTCCAGTCGGCGCACAGACTTCATGATCTCGCCCTGGGCTGTTTCCACATCCTTCAGGGGGATCCCCCCCATCGAGTCGACATCGTCCTTCAGGGCCGCCTGGGCCCGGGTCGACATATTGGACAGGATCTTTTCCTTGACGGAGTCGCCCGCTCCCCTCATGGCCTTGGTGAGAACATCCCTGGACACGCTCTGGAGAAGAGCCTGTATTCCGCGGTTGTCGATCATGATCAGGTCATCGAAGACAAACATGAGAGAACGGATCTGCTCGGCCACGCCCTGATCGTTCTGGCCGATGAAGTCGAGGATTCCTTCAGCAGTCGAACGATCCATCTCGTTCAGAAGATTGGCTGTCTTCTCGATTCGGCTCACTCCGAGGCTGGTCAAGGAGCCTCCCATCATCTGAATCTCTGTCGCCAGGACCTCCTCAAGGTCTCGCATGACTTGGGGATTGATATCTTCGAGGGTCGCCATGCGAAAGACCACATCGGCCTTCAGTGCTTCAGGAAGATATGCCAGAACATTGGCCGTCTGGTTCGGATTCAGATAGTTCAGGATGAGCGCCACGGTCTGGGGATGCTCATTCCTGATCAGATTGGCCACCGACTTGGGGTCCATCCATTTGAGGGACTGAAGATTGGATCCCTCCTGATCGTTCATGCTTTCAAAAATCTGGTCCGCCTGTTCCTTGCCCAGAGACTTCTCCAGAATTTCGCGCATGTATTTTTCACCCATTCGGGGAAGTCCGCGTGTAGCCTTGTAGACTACGGCGAACTCGCCCATGACCTCATCGATCTCCTCGGGACTGACCTCACCCATCTGGGCGATCAGGCTCGAGATCACCCCGACCTCCTTGATGTCAAGCTGCTTCAAGATCTCGGCCGCGACATCCGGTCCGACGGCCGCGACAAAGATAGCCGCCTTCTCGAGTCCAGACAGTTTTCTCTTGGCCAAGCGACAATCCTCCTACTTTTCCTTTAGCCACAGACGCAACACTTGCGCGGCCTGAGAAGGATCTTCCTGGGTCATGCGGGCAACCTCCTCCTTGCTCGAACGAACCGGACTCTCCACCGTTCCCATCGGAAGGGTCGACGGACCCTGTACCGGAACCGGCACGGACTTGGTTACGAGACTCTGGAGGAGGGGCTTCAGGATGAAGAGGCTGAAGACGAGGACCAGAAGACCTCCCAGGAAGATCTCGAGCAGCGGGATGAACGGCTTGAGGCGCTCCGCCAGCTGGCCTTCCGGGTTAGCGGCCCCCTCGGACTCCGGCTTCACAAAGGGAACGGAATCTACGATGACCGTGTCCCCCCGGGCCGCATCGTACCCGATCGCGTTCTGGACAATCCGGGTAAACGACGCGATCTCTTCGGGCGTCCGGGGCTCATAGATCTGGGTCTCCCCCTTCTTGCCCACCACCGTCCGGGTCTTTCCGTTGACAAGGACCGAGACCGAGACCCGGGCCACCGTTCCCGTCGGCTCGACAATGTGGCTCATGGTATGGCTGACATCGTAATGTTCGATATCCTTCCTCTTCGAATACTTTGTCTCCGAACCGTTCTTCGGTCCCAGCGGTGGGCTGGCAACCTTCCCGTTCGACCCGGGAATATTGCTGAGCACTCCGGGCACGCCTACCGGCACGATCCGGCTTCCGGAGGACCGTTCCCGCAGTTTTTCCCGTTCAGAGAGAGCCCGGCCTTTCGGATCGTACTGATCCCTTGTTTCTTCAACACGGCGAAAATCGAGGGAAGCGTTCACCCGCACGACGGACTGGCCGTCCCCCAGGACCTGATCGAGCATGGTCTGGATCCGTTGCCTGAGTCGATGCTCGACCATCGTCTGGTAGGCGAGCTGGGCCTTCGTCAATTCTCCCGGAATCGGACCGTCCTGTTTTTTGTTGAGGATATTTCCCGTATTGTCGACAACGGTCACATGGTCAGGCGAAAGCCCTTCGACGGCGTTGGCAACCAGATGGATGATTCCGTTGACCTGATCCCTCTCGAGGGATCGTCCTGGCTTCAGACGTACCAGGACCGACGCATGCGCTTTGGCCTGATGCCTGAGAAAAACCGATCTTCTGGGCAGGACGATCGACACGCGAGCGAGAGCGATCGGACTCATCTCCTCAATGGTTCGGTCAAGTTCCGATTGGAGAGCTTGAAGGTACTGGATATGCTGGACGAAATCCGTCGTCGTAAGAGAGGGATGGTTGAAAATATCAAAACCGGCCCCCTGATGACGGGGGAGCCCCTCGTCGGCCAATTCCATGCGAAGGGTATAGACCTGCTTTCTGGAAACCTTGATCACCGACCCCTTGGAAGAGGTCGAGTAGGGGACGCCCAGCCGGTCGAGCCTCTGCTGGATTTCAAAAGAGTCGACCGGTGACAGTTGGGCATAGAGGACCGCCTGTTCGACGCCCTTTCCCGAAACGAAGAGAAGGAGCAGGAGTCCTGCCAGAAGGGCACCGAGAACTCCCGCCACAATCTTCTGCATGAGAGAAAGCCGCCCGAACCACAACGAGAGCTTGTCCAGAATCTTCCGAAGCACTTCCATCGTTTACTCCCACCCATTCACAGAGGCATGTTGTTCATTTCCTGATAAGCCTTCACGATTCGATCGCGAACCTGCATCATCAGGTGAAAGGACACATCGGCCTGGGCCATTTCAATCATGGTCTGATGAAGGGTCACCCCGTTCTGACCCGTCGAAAAGTCCTGAATGGTCTTGTCCGCCTCGTTTTGAAGAGAGTTGACCTTGGCGATCGAATCCTTCAGGACATTGACGAAGGACTCTTCCCCCGAGGAAGACCCGGAGGGCTGATTCTTTTTCGATGGGTCTCCGATTTCCGGAAGACGATGCGGAACCCCGACTTCGATCCGGCTGTCATCCACCATGATTTCTCTCCTTTCGCGCCCCTGCCCGGTTCCGGACTCTCTTAGACATGGATCGTCAGATCCTTCGATGCCATCCGCTTTGTTGTGTCGAGGGCGGTCAAATTGGCCTCGTAGGCCCTTGAGGCATCGATCAGGTTGGTCATCTCCTCGAGCTTTGAGACGTTCGGATGGGCCACATAACCGTCCCTGTTGGCATCCGGACTATCCGGGTCGTAGACCATGGTCAGGGGACGGGGATCCCGGACCATCCCCAAAACCTTGACCTCTTTGACAGGGCTGTCTTTGGGAGAGTTCAGGATGTCGGAAAACGATTGTCCAGGAGCCACGGCTGCAAAGATAACATCCTGCCGTTCATAACTGCCCGACCTGTTGCCCCTGGTCGAATCGGCATTGGCCAAGTTCCCGGCAAGAACATTTAGGCGAACCCGTTCGGCCTCTAGACCCGAGGACGAGATTCTGAGCGCATCGGAAAATCCCATCTTCTACCTCCCTTCACCCGAAATCGAATCCCCCATCATGCGGTACTTCCAGCTGACGATGGAGGCGAGCGCATTGTAGTTTCCCGTATTGGATGCCATCTTTTGCATTTCCAGTTCGATGTTGACCGTGTTCAGATCATTCCCGACCGTTTCGTCGGTATTAATTGTCAGGGACCCTGTCGCGTGGTCCAGACGGTCCCGGGCCGGTTCTGCGACGGCACGGGCCAACTCGCTTTTGAAAGATATGTCCCGGGCCATGTATCCTGGAGTATCCTGGTTTGCGATATTGCTTACCAGAAGAAGATGGCGCTTCGAGCGGATATCCAGAGAAACCTTCAGCAGATCTGAGGTCCTGTCGAACAGATGCACACGGTCCATCGCTCCACTCCTTTTATCTATGACCTTCATTTGTTGAAAGCAATTCTCGTGCCTCATGCCGAAAGAGGGCCGGAACTCCCGTTATCCCTTCAATCGGAGGACTCCGAAGCCGGAAGACGTTTCCGGATGCACGGGAATTTTTTTCCCGGTCAATCGGACAGGGAGTCCATTTCTGGACCGTCTCCCCCCGAGATGCCATATTCTCCCAGCTTGTT
Organism: Nitrospirota bacterium; assembly: GCA_035873205.1. Taxonomy (GTDB): domain Bacteria; phylum Nitrospirota; class Leptospirillia; order Leptospirillales; family Leptospirillaceae; genus UBA4572. The sequence continues at coordinate 6,484 of JAYWMN010000078.1, read as the reverse complement.
TCTGAGAGTACGGACATTGATTCCCAGGAGCCTTGCGGACTGGGCCTTGTTGCCTCCGCAAGATGCGAGTGTCCGGAGAATCAGTTCCCTTTCGACCTCCCAGACAGAACGCCCGGGCCTTATTCCCTCTTCCAGCATTTCCGCACCAGAAAGAGTGGTGGAGGGGTCCAGAAGATCAGAGACGTGTTCCGTTCCGATCACACGCCCCATGGCAAGGAAAGCCGCCCGCGTCACAACGTTTTCCAGTTCGCGAATATTGCCGGGCCAGGAATGCTGACGAAGCAATGAAAGTGTTCCGGGTGCGAAGGGACCCACGGTCATGTGTTCCCGTTCGAAGGCCTCCCTGAAGCGCTCCGCGAGAAGGGGAATGTCGTCCGGCCTCTCCCGAAGGGAGGGAAGGGTCACCGGGAAGACTCTCAGCCGGTAATAAAGGTCTTCCCGGAAACGGTTGGCCCGCACCTCTTCCTTGAGGTTCCGGTTCGTGGTTGCGACAATCCGGATATCGACAGGAACGGGACGTGTTCCCCCGACCCGATCGATCTCTCTTTCCTGGATCACCCGGAGAAGCTTGGCCTGAAGCGAGAGTTCCATCTCTCCTATTTCATCGAGGAGAAGAGTGCCGGTGTGGGCCAGCTCGAACTTCCCGATTTTCCGGTTGGCCGCTCCTGAAAAAGCGCCCTTTTCGAAGCCGAACAGTTCCGATTCCAGTAGATTGTCAGGGAGAGCGGCACAGTTGACTGCCACGAAAGGACGATGGGCCCGGGTCGACCGTTCATGGAGAAACCGGGCAAGAAGTTCCTTTCCTGTCCCGCTTTCACCTTCGACCAGAATGGTAGCCGGAGTCGATGCGACCGCATCGACCATCTTGAGGAGCCGGATCATCCCGGGATCCCGGGTCACAATAGGTCGGGACACGGTTTCCCATGGTTGGGTCTTGACCCGTTCAATGGCCAGGTCCGCAAGAAGGGATCCGCACTGCAACGGTTGAGATGAAGGGTCGAGGATTTTTCTGAGATCTTCCGCCTTGAAGGGTTTCGTCAAAAAATTGACTGCTCCCATTCTCATCGCTTCCACGGCTTGGGGAACAGTTCCATATGCCGTCATTAAAATGACACGCGTCAGGGGAGAGGTTTCCTTCAGTCGGGACAACAGTTCCCATCCGTCTATCGATGGCATCCTGACATCGCTGATCACCCACCCGTATTCTTCGCGGGAGATTTTTTCCATCGCCTCGCGACCGTTCTGGGCCAGGCTTACCCGATATCCGTCCCGGCTCAAAGTCTCCCTGAGGGCGATCGCCATTTCCGGTTCGTCATCGACCACCAGCACACTGCCGGCTTCCTGTAGACTCACCTTCTCCTCCTTAACTTACCCGTTGACCGCCTATATCTCCGTTCTTTCCTTTGGAATCGACAGGGAAAAGAGCGTCTGGCCTCCCGACCGGACATATCGAACCTCTCCTCCGTGAGCGGTGGCGACATTATGGACGATGGATAAACCCAGCCCCGTTCCTTTGGCCCGTGTCGTAAAAAATGGGTCAAAGATTCGTTCCTCAACTTCCTTAGCAATTCCCGGACCATTATCTTTTATCGTAAATACATAATCCCCACAACTACTTATGTTAACATCAAACTGGACCTCCCCTGTCGGAAGTCCGACAACCGCCTCCAGAGCATTGGTAACGAGGTTGAAAAGGGCATGGTAGAGCAGATGCTCGTCAACGTTCAAAGAGGCGTCGGGAATAATGGAGGGAGACACAAAGACCAGTGTTTTTTCAGGGCGAGACCTTCCGGCAGAGCCGATTACCCGGGAAAAATCGGCAGCCATCCGGAGGATCAGGGGCCTGGCGGGAACAATGAGTTCCTGCATTTCGGGAGTTCTGGTGTGATAGAGGAGATTGCCTATCAGGCGATCCATCGACGAAATGGAGGTCGCCATGTGAGAGAGGAACTCCCTGGACTCGGTACTGGGCGCATTCTTGGTGAGAAGTGAGGTGAAAAGTTCGAGGCTTCCCAAGGGGTTTCTGAGTTCGTGGGCAATCTGGGCGACCATCTCCCCCATGGCCTTGAGTCGCCGGTCCCTTGCGATTTCCGCTTCCATCTCCCTGCTTCTGGTCACGTCTGTAAAGATAAACACGTATCCGATGATCTGGGAGGACGGACCCTGGACAGGACGCCGGACGACAACCCAGGATCGTCCCCGGTAATCGAATGCCGCTTCGTCCCGAAAAACCGCATCCCCAGGTTCCGGAGGAGGCCATAACTCCTTCTGCGACAACACCTTGATAAAAGTCGGATCCTGCGGGTCGATAAAGGTCTCCATTGCAGGATTCCTGAAGAGAGGAGCCCCTCCGGGAGTCACGACCACAACGCCTGCGGCAAGACTCTGAAGGATGGCTTCAAGAAATGTTCCCTGACGGTCGAAGGCCCGGTTCTTTTCGCTCAGGGCCTCCGAAAGGTCCGCGATGCGCCTTTCAAGAGCGGAGTAGGAAGACACGAGCGATTCGGAGGCCGACTGGAAAGACAGGAAGGCATCCCGGAGAATCTGCTCCCTGTCTGGGGGGGGAGAGGGACGATCGGCCTCGCGATGACCTGTTTCATCGACATCATTGTTTTCCACCGTTATTCTCCAATCCCATCGATTCAATCTTCAACCGAGCGACCTTTCCGATTTCCTTGCCGCCGGAAGCTTTCTCCGCCCTTTTGAAAAAATCAAGGGCATCTGTCCGGTCTCCTCGCCCGAGCGCCATGTTACCCATCTGGTAGAGGACCCATGGGCGTCTCCGGTCCGAAGGACAGCATTCAAGAAGTTCCTTCCAATAAGCTTCTCCCCGTGTCAGATCCCCGCGGGACCAGGAAAGTTGGCCCAGATGGAAGAGCGCATCGGACAACAGGGCCTTATCCCCGGACCTGTCCCGAAGAGACGGCAAAACCAGAACCAGGGCCTTTTCGCCTTCCTCCTCCTTTCCTGCCGCCAGATCAAGCAGGCCCAGGCGGGCCTTGAGCCGGGTGGTGTGCTCAACGGGAACTCCCGAATTGAGCCATTGTTCAAGCAGGGTCCGTTCCATGGAAGTCTGGCGGGTCTTTCGGGTCAGGGCAATAGCCCGGGAAAACCAGAGGGCCCGGTCTCCATCCGAAAGAGACCTATCCGAGAGATTTATTCTTGCCCACTCCAAGGCGGACTTCTCCCCGCGAGAGGACTCGAGCCAGTCAAAACGGAGAAAAGAGGCCTCTCTTCTGGACTCTTTATCATGAATACGTTCGAGAGCCCGGTCGAGATTCTCGAATGCCTTGTCGGGAGCGCCCTTTTTCCATTGGGCCCGAGCCAGAAGCAAGGCAAGATTCCCTCCTCCAGGAGAGGAGCGGGAGGGAAGCCTGTAGCGATAGGAGCGATAAAATGCCAGGATCCTGGAGGCCTTGAGGGGATGGGACAGGGACAAGATCTTCTCCAGCAGGATTCGTTGCTCCATCGCAAGGAGTCTGCGGCCGAAGGATCCTGACAGATTGGTGTCTCCTTCGAGTCGGGAGAGGATTCTCAGGGCCTCTTCGCTCCTCCCTTCCATGTCGAGAAGACGGATGCGGAGAAGGGTGGCCTCTCCGGCAATCCTCACATTTCCTTCCTCCGATTCCAGCTGCGCCAGACGATCGATCGCCTTGTCCCTCACCTCAGGAAGGGAAGCGGGAGAATTCTTCCCGGAAATGAAGGTCATTCGGATCAGTTGCAGCTGGGCCAGATGACTGCCTGTTGTCCCGGGGTTATCTGCGATGACGGCCCTGAGGCGGGCCCGTTCATGGGATGCCGGTCCCATTCTGCCCGCAATGCGTGCCATATAGTACTCGGCCTCGCTTGTGCGCCCATCATCGGGATAAAGGTGTAGAAGGGTGCGGAAGAGACGCGCCGCCCGCCGATTGTGCCCCATGGAATATGCATAGCGCCCCAGAAGAATGAGGACTTCCGGATGTTTGTAGGGATAGGAGCTGGAGAGATTGAGAGCCTTGATATAAAGGCCCTGGGCCTCGCCAGGCCGCCCCTCGTCCATCAGAAGATGTCCCATGGCATAGTCGTAACGGAGGGTTTCCTCCTTTGTCCTGGGCAACCTCTTCGACGAAAGCGGACTTTGCGGGTCGATCTCCTTCAGAATCTTTTCTGCCTGAACAAGGTGCCCTTCCTCTCTCAGGGAATCGGCCATCAGGAGTTTCGCCCGAAACACCCAGGGACCCTCGGGAAACCTCGAGACGACCTGGTCGAGGAGTCCTCTCCCCTCGACCCCGAAGCGTTGACGGATCAGATATTGTCCCATCCGGTAACGCACCTCCCCCTTGTCCCAACCCGAAGGAAGAACAGCCTCAGCCTGCCGGAACAGCTTCAGGGGTGGCCGGAAATCCCTGTTTTTAGACTGGATCGTTTCTATTGCGGAAATGCGGGCTAAAAGGAGCAGTGCCGGCCCTTTCAAAATGGATCGGGGATGGGAGGACAATAGGTCGTTCAGGGCCTTCCGGGCCATCTGGTCATGCTGAAGCCTGAAATCCTCCCGGGCAACTTTCAGGAGATAGAGATCGCTCCGAAAACGGAGCGGGGCACGGGGTTTCAGGTTTGTCGGCTCGTCGCCCCACACCACTTTGGCGGGAAGGATGAACGGGAGTCCGGATATTCCCGTCCCGGGACTCGGCAGGAGGCATATCCCTGAGAGGACGCCCATCAAGAAGGCGAGTCTCCCGGGAGCGCATGTCTTCATCGAAGATCTCCGTCAGGAAGCAATCCCGTCCAATGCTCCCGAGCCGGAGACCGGTCTGTCTGCATTCGTATCCTCCCGGCCATCCGAAACAAGACTCCCTAGGGAAGCGTTCCGGGATGTCGTCAGGGTGTGTATCGAATCGGTCAGTCAAGAAAGATCCTTCGATCTTCCGCGGTCCGGTCACTTGACAGGTTCCATCGAGGCAAATTCTGCCTCATAAATACCTTATCGGACAATTCCGGCCCCACCTGAGTCCCGGATCGTCCCGGTCAGGCCGGGAGTTCCCCTTAGGAGCCCCCCCAGCGGGCTTGGGAAAGTTTACCTCCACATATTCTGGCCCTGTCGAGGCCGTTTGTGAGGAGTGAAGCAATTCACCCCCCACGGGATGGTTAGGTTTCCGACTCAACCGGTGACGCCGTCCCCACAGAATCCCGGGTGCCACCGACTTCGGAAAAGGAAGAGGATTCCGCTTGGGTCAAGCCGAACCTCTTGATCTTCTCGATCAGGGTTGTCCGGTTGATTCCCAGTATCTCGGCCGCCCGGGAACGGTTTCTCCCGGCTTTCTCCAGAGCATGAAGCACCAGCCTCCGTTCGATATCGGCAAGAAAGGATCCCAGACAAAAATTCTTCTGCAGAAGGTTTTCGATCCGAAACTCCCCCCCCAGATCCCTTGACAACGGAGAAAGGAGGGGCCAGGCTATCGGCCTTCCCGGAGTCCCCGGAGGGTTCGTCGAATGCGGTTTTTCGGGAAATTTTCTCCGGCAGGCCGTCCCCATCGACCTTTTCCCCCGCATTCAAGACCAGGAGTCGCTCCATCACATTTTCGAGTTCCCTGACATTTCCGGGCCAGTCGTACCGGGTCAGTGAGAGCATTGCGGGCTTGGTCAGGCTGACGGGATCGCCACGCCCCTCTTCCTGCCAGCGCCTGATAAAAAAATCGATGAGAACGGGAATGTCTTCCGGACGCTTCCTCAACGGAGGAATTTCGACCGGGATGACCGACAGGCGGTAGAAGAGATCTTCCCTGAACAACCCTGAACGGGACATCTCTTCCAAGTTGCGGTGCGTTGCCGCAAGGATTCTTACGTTGGCCGTCTTGGGTTTGACTCCCCCCACACGTTCATAAACCTTTTCCTGGAGGACCCTGAGAAGCTTGACCTGCAGTGACAGTGGCAGTTCGCCGATTTCGTCAAAGAAAATGGTTCCCCCCTCCGCCATTTCGAACCGGCCGGATCGGCCATTGATCGCTCCAGTGAAGGCTCCTTTTTCATGACCGAAAAGTTCGCTTTCGATGAGTCCTTCGGGAATCGCCCCGCAGTTGACCGGAACAAAGGGATTTTTGGATCGTGGACTTCCTTCGTGAAGGAGACGGGCAATCCGCTCCTTTCCTGTCCCGCTTTCTCCGGTGATTAGAACGGTCGAGTCGCTTCGGGCAACCCGCGACACAAGACCCAAAAGATCCAGAACCGTTTTCGAGTGACCAATGAACCGATCTGAAAAATCTTCAGCCCCGGATCCCCTATTTCCCATCACCCGCCCGAATCCTCCGCAAGATGAACCCCGATTCCAAGTCAGCTATGCCCGTCGAGGACATTGACCGCTTTTTTTTGAGTTATGATGGAAGTTAGTGTATGAGAGAGGATTGCTAAGAGCGGCGCGCTCTGCTGAAATGGGGTTACCACTAACACCAGATCAGCTAACGAACAATGAAGGAGCGCGCCTTGAGAAAGAATACGACAAAGGGGAAGA
>JAYWMN010000005.1:0-20155 GCA_035873205.1 Nitrospirota bacterium | reverse complement strand
GAGGGATCCGGTTCTTTGGGTCCGGAACTTTCGGCTATTGAACAAGCAGGGGAATCGAAAAATCGGGAAGTGAAAGATAAAGACTCATCGATAAAGAGCGGACCATTGAAGAACCCATTGGAAAAAACCGGAGAATGGGCCGACTGGAGGGAACCGGGTATCGATTCACGGGAAAGACCAGTTTTTGACCTGTCGAGGAAAGGCAGTCTATAATTCCTTACCCGGATCACCGGACAGAAATCTTGAGTGTCGGCATTCGTTTTGAAATAGAATTGGGGTCAGCATGCTGGATGTGTCGGCTGGACGAAGGCGCTTCTTCGACCGGTCCTTTTTTGCGAAAAACAGCGGGATTCGCCTCTTGGCACTGGCGTTTGTGCTGTTCGGGTTTCTCTCGGCAACGGGATGCGAAGATGTCAAGCCGCTGACTCCCGAAGAGCAGTCTCTGGTTTCCGCATGGAGCGTCCGGGAGCGAATGGAGCATGCCTATTCCGAAAAATCCGTCGACAACGTCCTGAATGTCCTTTCGCCCGAACTCGCCTCCATTCCTGATATGCGAACACAGCTCACGAACCTGTTTGGGATGTTCGAGTCGGTCGACCTTCACCTGATCATGGATTCGGGAAGAATCGACACTACGGCCCACATCGTGCATTTTCGGGCGCACTGGACGGTAACGGGGGTTCCCAAGGGGAAGACAGAGGGACGATATTTCCAGACAGGGGAGTGCCGTCTGGCCATCTCTTTGCAAAAAGCCCCGTTGCCGGCCCAGATTTTGAAGATCGAAGGAGACACCTTCCTGGCCGCCCCCGGAAAGTTCAGTGCGGCGAAATGAAGGAGGACAAGGGGCCGCGACGGATGACTGTCGATTTTCTCATCATCGGGGGAGGAATCGCAGGATACCAGACCGCCCTGAACCTGCTTCAGCGCGGGAGTGTGGCCCTGGTATCCAAAGGGTCCATCGTCTCCGGGAGCTCTTACTATGCCCAGGGGGGACTGGCCCTTCCCTGGGGGTTCGATCAGGCAAGTATCGACTCCCATGTGGCGGACACCGTCCGGGCGGGAGCGGGCCTGTGTGATGAAGACCGGGTCCGCACCCTTGTCGAGGGGGCAGAGGAGGCCTTCACCACACTGGTTTCCTATGGAGTGCCGTTCGACCGGGACGGGCACGGGAATCTGCTAGTGACACGGGAAGCGGCACACTCCACGGCGCGGATCGTCCATGCCGGAGGAGACAAGACCGGGTCCCTGATCGTCAAAACACTGGCCCAGAATGTTCACGGTCACGAAAGGTTCAGTTTTCTTACCCCTTATCAGCTTTTCAGGCTGATGAAAGGATCCTCCGGTCGGGCTGCGGGGGGACTGTTTCTCGGAGACAATGGCGAGGATTGGCTGGCGATCGAGGCAAAGGCCACAATTCTGGCGACGGGGGGATTCAGTGCCCTGTTTGCGAGAACGACCAATCCCCCCTCCCAGGTGGGCGACGCCATGGCCGTCTGCCGCCGGTCGGGAGCGGACCTCGAGCGTCTCGCCTTCACCCAGTTTCATCCGACGGTGCTGGACTTGCCAGGAGAGCACCCGTTCCTTCTGACCGAAGCGCTTCGGGGAGAGGGCGGGCATGTGGTCAACTCCCGGGGAGAGCGGATTTTGTTCAAGTATCACCCGGACGGGGAGCTGGCTCCGAGAGATGTCGTTTCGCGGGCCCTTTGGCTTGAAACGCGGGATCATCCCGAATCCCGGGTTTTCCTGTCGGTGACCCATTTAAAGACGGAATATCTTCGGGAGCGATTCCCCCAGGTCTACAACCATTGCCTGCGGGTCGGAGTCGACCTCGCGACGATGCCGGCCCCGATTCGTCCGGCGGCCCACTTCCAGATGGGAGGGATCCGGTCCGACATGGAAGGACGAACCGCGGTTGGGGGTCTCTTTGCGGTGGGTGAGGTGTCGAGCACGAGGGTTCACGGGGCCAACCGTCTTGCGTCGAACTCCCTTCTCGAGGCGTTGGTCATGGCCCATCGGGTAGTTCGGGTTCTTGCAGAGGAAACAGAACCCATGAAGGGGCCCCCGGAGCCTCCGATCCGGGAGGACATGGAGATTCCTTCGACTTTATTGACTGTTCCGGCCGGATCGATGAAGGTGGAGGAGATTCAGAACCTTCTCTGGAACAGTGCGGGAATCGTCCGGAACATGCGCGATGTTCGTGAGGGAGGGGCGTGGATCGGGAAAGCGCTTTCGGGTATGAGGGAAGAGCCGGTCACTGTCGAGGGTTTTCTCATCAGAAACGCCCTGGATCTGTCCCGGGACATTTTTGCCGATCTCTTGACGGCGCCCCGGGTCGGGGCTAATTTTTTCAGTGATTCTGCGGGAGACGAGGAATTGTGAGCGTCCGGGGACGCTTTGAGGGATCGGAATCTGCCGGGATGACAAGGATGGGGTATGGCAAAGAATTTCTATGAACTGCTGGGAGTGTCCCGGAAGTCCACTCCGGACGAGATCAAGAAGGCCTATCGGAAACTCGCCCGCCAGTATCATCCGGACATCAACCCCAACAACAAGGAAGCAGAGCGGAAGTTCAAGGAAATCAACGAGGCATACGAGACCCTGTCCGATCCCGGAAAGAAAACCGAGTACGACGAAATCCTCGCCAATCCCGCCGGACGAAGACGGGCCCCTCCCCCGGGCGGGGAGAACCCGTTCGAGAATTTCTCCTACGAAGGGACGGGGGATTTCTGGGACCTCTTTGGCGGAGGAGGGGTTCGGGGTCGACAGTCGGAAATGTCCGAGGTACATCTGGTTCTTCTTTTCAGGGAAGCGGCTCTGGGGACGGGAAAATCCGTCCTCCTCTCCGATCAGTCCGGAAAAAAGCCGGAACAGGTGACGATCCGGATTCCCCCGGGGATCGAGGCGGGCATGACCTTTACCGTCCAGGTGGGCTCCCCGTCGAAGGGGCGGATGCTCCGAGTCGTCATAGACGAGGTTCGTCCCGACCCCCTGTTCAAGCGTCAGGGATCGGACCTGCTCCTCGACTGCCCTGTGAAGCTCTCGGAGCTTTACTACGGAGCTACAATCACCGTTCCGACCCTTGACGGGGAATCCCGCATCAAGATACCCCCGGGGACGCGTGCCGGACAGACTTTCCGGCTCAAGGGAAAGGGCGTGGTCTCTCCGGTCGATCACGAGACGGGCCACCTGTATGTCAAGGTGTTCCCGGTTCTTCCGCAGGTGGTTCCGTCAACTCTCGAACCGTGCATCAGGGAACTCGACAGCCATTATCCTCCCGACTTCCGATGGAAGCACGGGTAACGGCCCGAACCGAAGGCCATTATCAAGGAGCTTGACCGATGGCGAACAAGAAGGCGAGGTCTCTTCCCGCTTCCGGCCGCTCCCGGTCTGTCGAGTGGGTGGTGTCGACCTATTCGATTTCGCGGCGGACCGTCTCTCTTCTGATACGCGAAGGTCTGGTCGAACTCGACAAAACCGAATCCGCCCCGGCCTTCCGTCCTGAAATGATCGACCGCATCCGGCTTATCCTGACTCTGAAAAAAGAACTGGGGGTCAATATGGCGGGTGTCGAGATCATCCTGAGACTCAGGAAACAGCTTCTCTGGTACAGAGCCAGGTATGGCGAGTCGTCCATCGACTCCTGCATCGATATTGAACCTTAGATCCAAAGGAGAGTCCGGCCATGGATGTGAACAAACTGACCCAGAAATCCCAGGAAGCCCTTCAGCAGGCGATCGACACTGCTAGACGGAGGGGCAACACCGAAGTCGAACCCCTGCATCTCCTGAAGGCCCTCCTTGAACAGGAAGGAGGAATCGTTCCGCCGATCCTTCTGAAATCGGGGGTGGTTCCCGAGGATCTTCGGAAAAAGGTCGATGAACAGCTCGAGCTTTTGCCCAGAGTGGAAGGGGGGGGAGGGGGGCCCTATCTGTCAAAGAACCTCTCCTTCCTTCTGGACAAGGCGCTCGAGGAGACCAAGCCATTCAAGGACGACTACATCAGCACCGAACATATTCTTCTGGCGATGATGGAAAGTTCCGGTCCCGAAAGCCGCATTTTCAAAAACTTCGGGATGAACCGGGAAAAGACCCTCAAGGTCCTGACCGAAGTCCGGGGCAACCAGCGGGTGACCGACCAGAACCCGGAAGACCGCTACCAGGCCCTCGAGAAGTTCGGGAAGGACCTGACCGGACTTGCCCGCCAGAACAAGCTCGACCCGGTGATCGGACGTGACGAGGAAATCCGTCGCGTGATCCAGGTGCTCTCCCGAAGGACGAAGAACAACCCTGTCCTGATCGGGGATCCCGGGGTGGGAAAAACGGCCATCGTCGAGGGATTGGCCCTCAGGATCGTGGTCGGGGACGTTCCCGAGGGACTGAAGGACAAGACCATCTTTTCTCTGGACCTGGGAGCCCTTCTGGCCGGAGCCAAGTACCGGGGGGATTTCGAGGAGAGACTCAAGGCTGTCCTGAAGGAGATTACGGGTGCCGCCGGGAAGATCATTCTTTTCATCGACGAGCTTCATACCATCGTCCGTGCGGGGGCGACCGAGGGGGCCATGGACGCGTCCAACCTCCTGAAGCCGGCTCTGGCGCGGGGAGAGCTTCGGGCCATCGGGGCGACGACACTGGATGAATACAGGCAATATATCGAGAAGGACGCGGCTCTTGAAAGGCGTTTCCAGCCGGTCTTCGTTGGCGAGCCTTCGGTGGAGGACACGATCGCCATATTGCGGGGACTCAAGGACAAGTACGAGATCCATCACGGGGTCCGGATCAAGGATTCGGCAATCGTGGCCGCGGCCGTCCTGTCGCACCGCTATATTTCCGGACGGTTCCTTCCCGACAAGGCGATCGACTTGATCGACGAGTCGGCGAGCCGGCTCCGGGTGGCAATCGACAGCATGCCGCTCGAACTTGACGAGGTCGACCGGAAAATTCGCCAGCTCGAGATCGAAAAGATGGCCTTGTCGAAAGAGGACGATCCTGAAAGCCAGAGGAAAAAGGCCGAAGTTGAAAACGAGCTCGAGAGCCTCAAGTCGAGGTTCGGCATCCTCAAGGCCCAGTGGGATTCGGAGAAAAACCAGATTCAGGAGATCCAGAAGATCAAGGCGGAAATCGACGAAGCTCGCCAGAATTCCGAGGCGGCTTTGCGGGAAGGCCAGTACGAAAAAGCGTCCCAGATCACCTACGGGACCATCCCGACCCTTCAGAAGACCCTCGATGCGGCCCAGGAAGCGATGGAGCAGGGGAGTCATGCCAACCGTCTTCTCAAGGAGGAGGTTTCGGAGGAGGACGTCGCCCAGATCGTGTCCCGGTGGACGGGAATTCCGGTGACACGGATGATGGAAGGGGAGCTTCAGAAGCTTCTGAAGATGGAGGAACGTCTTTCCCAGCGGGTGGTGGGTCAGAAGGAGGCGGTCCTGGCCGTCTCAAACGCGATCAGGCGGGCCCGGGCCGGGATCCAGGATCCCAACCGTCCCCTGGGCTCCTTTTTCTTTCTCGGACCGACAGGCGTTGGTAAGACAGAGCTTGCGAAGAGCCTGGCCGAGTTTCTCTTCGACAACGATCAGGCGATGATCCGGATCGACATGTCGGAGTATATGGAGAAGCATTCTGTGGCCCGCCTGATCGGAGCGCCTCCGGGGTATGTGGGATACGAGGAGGGAGGGCAGCTGACAGAGGCGGTCCGGCGGCGTCCCTACTCGGTCATTCTGCTCGACGAGATGGAAAAGGCCCACCCCGATGTCTTCAACGTCCTTCTCCAGGTGCTGGACGACGGCCGTTTGACCGACGGACAGGGTCGGGTCGTCGACTTCAAGAACACGGTCATCATCATGACCTCGAATATCGCCTCCGACATCATCCGGGATTCGGCAGGCGCCCCGGAGGCCGATACCCGCCGAAAGGTCCAGGAGGTGCTTGGACGTACCCTCCGTCCCGAGTTTTTAAACCGGATCGACGAGATCATCATCTTCCATCCGTTGACCCGGATGGAAATCATGCAGATCGTCGATATCCAGATGCAATCGATCAACAAGCGTCTCAAGGACCAGAACATCCTTCTCTCTCTGACGGACCGTGCCCGGGAGGAGCTTTCCCAGGTGGGGTTCGACCCGGTTTACGGAGCCCGCCCGCTCAAAAGGGCGATCCAGCACGCGATCATGAATCCGCTCGCCCAGCAGATTCTGGCCAAGACCGTTCAGAAGGGCGGAACGATCGTGATCGACTGGGACGGCGCCGAATTCCTTTTCGTTTCCCAGAAGCCGGGGGAGGAAGTTTCATGACCGAAGAGGGTGCGTCATCGATCCGGAGCGGGATCCTGTTTACGAAAAATCCGGCTCTGGGGGACTTGGTCCGCCAGAAGGTCAGCCACTGGCCGATAGACATTTCTGTCCGGGAGTCCTGGACCGACTGGAAGGATCTTCCGGGGGACTGCCGCCTGGTCCTGTTCGACCGCAGCACGATCGGCCCGGTCGAGATCTCCGACTCCTGTTTCCGGATGATCCTTTCCGGGGAATCGACCGACCTTCTGCTGGCGATCGAGGAATTTTTCTTTCTGAGGGATCCCCTTTCGTCGGCGGTAGGGATCGAGCCTCTTCTCAAAGCCAAGTGCCGGCAGTATCTGGAGGCCATGTCCTCTCTGAGGGATTCGGATTCGGCGTATGTGTTTTTCTGCTCCCTTCTGGATCGCATGCTGATTCCGAGCGTCCTCGAACTGACCGACGGGAATCAGCACAAGGCGGCCCGGATTTTGGGGATCAGCCGGACGACCTTCCGGAACAAGATGAAGCGGCTCGAGCCGGAAGGAGAGTCTGCAAAAGGTGATATTATATGATGAGTTGCGATATGGATCTCCATAATCGGGCAGGAATTTTTTATGGATTGTCACCGGAGTGCTTGACAGATTCAGCCGTTCAGTGTAATTTCCCCGATGGACGTTGTATTTATTCCTACTAAAATGTGAAAGGGGGGAAGAAAACGATGAAAAAATCGGAACTCGTGGACAAGATCTCCCAGTCTGCAAAGATCAACAAGACCCAGGCGAACGAAGCTTTGAACGCGGCCGTCGAAGCCATAAAGAAGGCTCTCAAGAAGGACACGGAGAGAGTGACGCTTCCGGGTTTTGGAACTTTTTCCACCGTCAAGAGAAAGGCCCGTACAGGCCGGAATCCACGCACGGGTCAGGAGATCAAGATCCCTGCCATGCGCGTTCCAAAGTTTACTCCTGGCAAGGCTTTTAAAGCTGCAATCAAGTAGTCTTACGAAATAATTTTGCGGAACTGTGGTTTTCCATGGTTCCGCATTTCCATTATAGGCACGTAGCTCAGGGGTGGAGCGCTACCTTGACACGGTAGAGGTCGGCGGTTCGAAACCGCCCGTGCCTACCATTATCTCAAGCCATTCTCCGAAGTTTCTTTCAAAAATAAATCTCCGAAATTTGAATTTTTGGCACAAATTTGGCACACTCCCTTCCAGAAAGCGTTCCGAATAACCCCCGGAATTTTTTGGAGGAAAGATGGCAACGGTCCAGAAACGCGGTCCTTACCAGTGGAGAGTGCAGATCCGGAAGAAGGGCCATCCGCCCCAGACCCGAACTTTCGATGCGAGGGCCTTAGCCGATGCCTGGGCTCGGCAGATCGAAGGAGAAATGGACCGGGGGCTTTTCGTCTCCCGGAAGGAAGCCGAAAATACGACACTCTCCGAGGCCCTCGACCGATATGAGCGGGAAGTCTCGTCGAAGAAGCGCTCCAGCGATCAGGACAGGATCTATGTCCGCTACTGGAAGAAGACTGGGCTGGCCGCGCGAAACCTCGCCTCGATCCAGGGGAAAGATCTGGCGCTCTGGCGGGACGAGAGGCTTCTCGCGGTCAAGCCTGCGACGGTCGACCGTGAGCTTCGGATCATTTCTCATCTCTTCACGATTGCCGTCAAGGAATGGGGCATGGCGGGACTCGTGAATCCGGTCTCCCAGATTAGAAAGCCCAAATTGCCGCCCGGAAGGGATCGAAGGTTGCTTCCTGGAGAACTTGAAAAGATCCTCGCTAACACGGAGTCTCCGCACCTTTCGTATATCGTCCGCTTTGCCTTGGAGACGGCCATGCGCCGGGGGGAGATCGCCGGGATGACCTGGGAGATGGTGGACCTCAAAAAACGGACGGTGACGCTTCCGGAAACGAAGAACGGGGAGAAGAGGATTGTCCCTCTTTCGGCGGAGGCGCTCCGGATCCTTTCGGGAATCCCCCGGAGGCTTGACGGATCGGTCTGGGGAATTACGGAGGATCCGATTACCCGGGCCTTTGTCCGGGCCTGCAAGCGGGCCAAGGTCGAAGGGCTTACCTTTCATGATCTTCGGCACGAGGCGACCTCCCGGTTGTTCGAGAAAGGATTCAATCCGATGGAGGTTGCGGCGATAACGGGGCACAAATCCCTGCACATGCTCAAGCGCTATACCCACCTGAAGGCCGAGGATCTGGCGAAGCGAATGGATGGGTGAGTGCTGAGACTGGTCTATTTCGAAGGATGCCCCACTGCCCCAAAGATTGTCGACATGTTGAGGGCGATCGGGAAGGACTTTGAAAGGATCGATCAGGGAAATCTTCCTCCGGGAGATCCGTATCGGGAGTACGGATCTCCGACTCTCTTGTGGAATGACCGTATAGTCTTCGGTGCCGAAATCTCAGGCGCCGGAGCTTGTACATTGAATCTTCCGACTCCGAAAAAACTCGAAGATATTTTGAATTCTATGAGCCGTTCGGCAAGCAAGGCCGAGCTTTTCGATTATTACGAACGGCGTCTGCAGAACATGAAAGTACTCCAACTTCTCACTTCCGACTCACCTAATCCTCATGAGGAAGTATCCCTTCGATCTCTTTCGATAAAAATAGAACGAAAAGTTCCCGACCATTCTTCAGGAAGCCTTTTTCCCCGTACAAGCTTTGACCCGGAGGCCAGTGTTCTGATCGGGACTTGCCTGGATTCCCTTGCAAAATATTGGGCACAAACAACAAATGAACAATACAAGAAGCGTCAGAGGAATCGGTTAGGAGACTTCTTGGCGACCCACGGAGATCCTGAGATCTGGAGCAAAGTGAATCCGGCGCATCTTCTCCTGCGTGCAAGAGATTCCGGTTCTAAGATCGATCCAGCCCTTCTGAAAGGGCTGGAATTAGTGTATCCTCAAAGTATTCATTTACCTTGGACACTCAAGGACATACCGAAACGCAATCGTAAAAAATGGTCAGGCGATCCCTCGCTGACCGATATCCTTCATCAGCTTGAGTCATATGGATGGAGGGAGCATCGACTCGTCCTGAGCCGTTATGGCGAGATTTTTTATGATATGTTCCGGAATTCATGGATCCATGGCTTGGACCCGGGTTCACAACTTGAGCCAACCTGGTTTTATCGCGGAGACCCTGAGTATGAATATTTCATGGGAGAGTTAAAGTTCTTGATTCCGCTTGCGTTTTTAGTAGAAACATTCGAGCGGGCATTGAATTCTTTTAAAACCGAAGTCCCGGAGGATTACCGTTTTCTTCTGGATTGATTTCCAGGGAATTGATGCCAGTGATGTACGGGCGGAAATCGAGAATCCGAAAATATGAATGTATCGATGCTTAGCCCTACGAATCTTTTCGTCGGTGGATGCATTGGCATGAGGGTCCCCTATCGGTTTGACTGAGTATCGGGCCCAACGAAAACAAGGAAAAACATATTGAGCCAGGTTGTTATCAAGAACCCGATTATCAATTCTCCCTTTGATGAACCAGCCCGCCATTTCAAATTTAGCGACGACGGCATTACCAATGAAATCGTTGAAAGCCGTCGCATCAGTTCCTATTTCCTTCCCATCGCAAAGACCAAGAAAAAACTTTCCAGAGGCCTTTCTTCGGATACCGAATGGACCGAGGACCGTATTCAAGACAACAAGTTTATCAACGATATCCGGATTCGAGTTGGGCTTTGGCGTAAAGAGGGGTATCCAGGTGTAACCCATATCACAAACCGGCTTCTATCACATTGGACCGATCCGGACCGGGACAGAAGGCTTTTTTTCTGCCAGACCGAAGCTCTCGAAACCATCATTTATCTGGCCGAGGTCTCACGAAAGAACAACGACCTCTGGATCGAAAATGCGTTACGGGAAGCCAACCGGGAGGCGAACAACGGACTTCCCCGGACGGCATTCAAGATGGCGACGGGTTCCGGCAAAACGGTGGTTATGGGAATGCTCATCGCCTGGAATGTCCTGAACAAACGAGAATCTCCCCAGGATACACGTTTTTCCGATACCTTTCTGGTCGTGACCCCAGGGATCACGATCCGGGACCGATTGCGCGTTTTGCTACCCAACGATCCGGAGAACTATTACCGCCAGCACGATCTCGTCCCGGCAGAACTCCGGGAAAATCTCGAACAGGCCAAGATTGTTGTCACCAACTTCCATGGTTTTCAACTCCGGGAAACTGTCAAAACCGGGAAAATCACAAAGTCGATTCTTGCCGATGGTCAGCCAAGCCCCTTCACCGAAACCCCCGACCAGATGGTTCGCCGCGTGTGCCGAGAACTTGGGAACAAGAAGAACATCATCATCCTTAACGACGAGGCGCATCATTGCTATCGGCGTAAGGAAAGTCCGGGTGAAGAAGCCCTGACGGGAGAGGATCGCCAAGAAGCGAAGGAGCGGGAGGAAGAAGCTCGGGTTTGGATTTCCGGGCTAGAAGCGGTCAACGCCAAGATCGGCATACGGGCTGTCTACGATCTTTCGGCGACACCTTTCTTTTTGAGTGGGTCAGGCTATCCCGAGGGCACTCCTTTTCCCTGGGTCGTTTCGGATTTTTCTCTGATCGATGCCATCGAATCGGGAATCGTCAAGGTTCCCCGCGTTCCCGTTGCGGACGATTCGATGACCGGCCAGTTGCCCACGTATCGAAATCTCTGGTTGCGCATTCGGGAGGATTTGCCAAAGAAGGGGCGGAAGACTGAAAAAACGGGCAGCGAACCCAATCTTCCGGCCGAACTTCAGGGAGCGTTGCACAGCTTGTACGGGAACTACGAAAAATATTTTCGCCTTTGGGAACAGAATTCTGAGGCTCGAACCCGGGGAATCACCCCTCCCGTCTTTATTGTTGTCTGCAATAATACGAATGTCTCCAAGATGGTGTTCGATTATATTGCCGGATGGGAGAAGACAATCGGAGAGCAGACGATCGTTCAGTCCGGACAACTTCCCATCTTCCGGAACGACGATGGAACCGGCTCTTGGCTCGATCGTCCGAACACGATTCTTGTGGATAGCCAACAGCTCGAATCCGGGGAATCGATGAGCGATGAGTTCAAGAAGATTGCAGTGCGGGAAATCGAGGAGTTCAAGGCCGATTACCGCATCCGGTTTCCGGGCCGCGATGCGGACTCTCTGACTGATGAAGATTTGTTGCGTGAGGTCATGAACACGGTGGGCAAGGCCGGAAAGCTGGGAGAGAACATAAAATGCGTGGTGAGCGTTTCGATGTTGACCGAAGGCTGGGATGCCAATACCGTTACCCATATTTTGGGGGTGAGGGCTTTTGGAACCCAGCTCTTGTGCGAACAAGTCGTGGGTCGCGCCTTGCGTCGAAGAAGTTATGCCATCAACGATCAAGGTCATTTCGATCCTGAGTATGCCGAGGTCTATGGAGTGCCGTTTTCCTTCATTCCCGTGAGCGGGGGAACCTCCGAGCCGGATCCGGGTCCGCTTTCGACCCGAGTTCGGGCGATCGAGGCCCGAAAATCCTGTGAAATCACCTTTCCACGATTGGCCGGTTACCGTTACGACATTGTTGGGGATCTTCTCACGGCGACATTCACCGATGATTCTCGACTGACGCTTTCGACAGAAAACATTCCGACCAAGACTGAAAATGCTCCCATTGTCGGAGAAACCAGTATTCATACCCTCGATGACCTTAAGCGCCGACGGCCGAACGAAGTGGCCTTTCTATTGGCAAAGTATGTTTTGGACAAGTATTTTCGGGACCCGGAGGGAAACGACAAGCCTTGGCTATTTCCCCAGCTTCTGGAAATTTCTAAACGCTGGCTCGCTGAATGCGTCAGTCTCAAGGACAATACATTTCCCCAGTTACTCTTACTGATCGAATTTGCCCATGATGCTTCGGACCGGATTTATAAGGCGATTGTGGCATCGACCGATGATACTGCGGTCCTGAAGCCGATTCTCAGGCCGTTCGATACGATCGGCTCTACGCGATTTGTCGATTTCGACACCATCCGATCGGTCTATGCGACCGATGCTGAAAAGTGCCATCTTTCTCACGTTGTGGCCGACACGGGCACTTGGGAGCAAAAAATGGCCGAAGCATTCGAAAACATGCCTGAGGTCATTCGCTACGTGAAGAACGACCACCTTGGCTTTGCCATTCCTTATACTCTGAATAACCAAGAGAAAAACTATCTTCCTGATTTCATTGCGTGCATTGATGATGGACACGGGAAGAACAATCTCCTAAGTTTGATTGTTGAAGTTACCGGAAAGAAGGACAAGGAAAAAGAAGCCAAGGTTTCCACCGCCCGTACATTGTGGGTTCCTGCGGTCAATAACTACGGTGGGTTTGGTCGTTGGGTATTTCTCGAAGTCAATGATCCCTGGAATGTACAGAATCTTATCCGCGAATATCTGAAACGATCCTCGGCAAACCAAGAAAAGGAAATCGTTCATGGCTAAAAAGAGCAGTTCCTCTTCCAAGAGCATTGAATCCATCCGGCATAAGGACAAGCGGGTGAATATTCCCACGGAAGAGCTTCGTGATTTTGTGGCGGAGGAAGAAGGGGCTCCCAAGCCGATGCTCTATCCGCGTGATCCTTCGCTTGATCCGCAACTGGTGTGGAAAGGCAAAGATGATCAAGATCAAGAAGATCTCGCAGTTCCGGTGGTGCCCATCTATATTCAGGAGAAGATTCATCCACAGGCGATCATCGACGATCTTCCCCGGATCAAGAAGCCTGGAGGAGGACTCGCTCGCCTGTTCGCAGATTTCAATGGCGGGCCCCATGACTTCGATCAGAAAATCGACTTCTATCATCATGAGCAGAACTGGACCAACAGGATGATCCTGGGGGATTCTCTTCTGGTGATGGCCTCGCTGGCCGAAAAGGAGGGACTCAAAGGCAAGGTGCAGACAATCTACATCGACCCTCCCTATGGCATCAAGTTCGGTTCGAATTGGCAGGTGAGCACCAGAAAACGGGATGTGAAGGATGGAAAAGCCGAAGATGTCACCCGTCAGCCAGAGCAAGTTCGGGCTTTCCGAGATACATGGGAATTGGGCATCCATTCTTATTTAGCTTATTTGCGTGATCGTTTGACAGTCGCACGGGATCTGTTGACTGAAACGGGAAGTGTGTTTGTGCAGATTGGGGATGAGAATGTCCATCTAGTGCGGTGTTTGATGGATGAGATATTCGGGAGTGAAAATTTTGTGTCACAGATAAGTTTTGTCACGACCAGTAGTCAAACAAGTGATTATATACCTTCAGTGTGTGACTACTTATTATGGTATGGGAAAGATAGACCATCAATAAAGTTTCGAGAATTGTTTGAAGAAAAATCCATCGGAGGGGTCGGGGCATCGAAGTATACCAAAGCATTGTTACCATCAGGAGAGTCCAAAACAATTTCTGAACTTAACGGGGAAATCCCTAAAGATGCTCGTCTGTACCGTCTTGACACTCTAACCTCTCAAAGTGGTGGTGAAAATAGCAATTTTGTAGTTGAGTTCAAAGGCCGTCAAATCCGTCCTAGATCAGGTTTTTGGAAAACAAGTGAGTCTGGGTTTAAAAAGCTGATTAATGCGAATCGTATTGCTGATGAAGGACGAGGTTTAGCCTACATTCGTTATATCGATGACTTTCCAGCATTTTCTAGGGGAAACGTGTGGACAGACTTTGCCAGCGTTCAAAGTAGGACTGACCCCAAAGTTTATGTTGTTCAAACTGCCACAAAAACCATTGAACGTTGCCTTCTTATGACTTCCGATCCTGGCGATTTGGTGCTCGATCCAACCTGCGGAAGTGGCACGACAGCTTATGTTTCTGAACAATGGGGCCGGCGTTGGATTACATGTGATACTAGTCGAGTTGCATTGGCTCTGGCCCGTACGCGTCTGATGTCTGCCAAGTACCCCTACTATTTACTAGCGGACTCTCCTGAGGGCGTTAAGAAAGAAAATGAATTGTCGAACAAAATGTCCTCCGAATATGAGACTGAAGGAGACATCAAGAAAGGTTTTGTTTACAAGCACGTGCCCCACGTTACTCTCAAATCAATTGCTAACAACCCGGATATCAAGGAAGGAATGTCTCGTCAGGAGATCGATGCTGCCATAGCACGTCATGCTGAAACCGAATTGCTCTTCGACCAACCTTATGAAGACAAAAAGCATGTGAGAGTTTGCGGGCCGTTCTCCGTTGAAAGTTTATCGCCTCATCGTGTGTTGTCCACCGTCGGCGAAAATGTGGAGAATACAGTGACAGAACAGGAAGCCTGCGAACAACAAAATTTTACCGCCATGATCCTTGAAAACCTAAAAAAATCTGGAATTCAGAATGCCCGCAAAGAAGAACGGATCATATTTGACCGGCTTGATCCATACGCCGGAATATGGTTACAGGCTTCGGGTGAGTTTACCGATGCCAAAGGTAAGACTAAACGTGTGGCTGTTTCTATCGGACCAGAGCATGGCACTGTTGGGCCTCAGCAGGTGAAGGAAGCTGCCAAGGAAGCTGTTCAGGGAGTGGGTTTCGATATGCTCATCATCTGTGGTTTTGCCTTTGACCCACACGTTGGAGAAGAGGTGAAACGCTACGGCAGTCTGACCGTGCTACCTACAAAGATGAACCCCGATCTATCAATGGGCGACGAGTTGCTCAAGAAAACCGGGACAGGAAACCTGTTCATGATATTCGGTGAGCCAGATATCGAGATCAAAAGAGAAAAAGATCAGATTATTATCGAGATCAAGGGGGTGGATGTTTACGATCCGACCACCGGGCAGATTCGCAATTCTTCCATTGATGATATCGCCTGTTGGTTCATTGATACAGACTACAACGGGGAAAGCTTCTTTGTTCGGCATGCATATTTCACCGGCGCCGATGAACCCTATGACAATCTTAAGAGAGCGTTGAAGGCTGAAGTTGATGAAGTGTCATGGAGCAGTATGTATAGGACTATAAGTCGACCATTTGAGAAACCTGCATCTAGAAAGATTGCAGTGAAAGTAATCAATCATTATGGAGATGAAATCATGAAAATTTTTTATGTTTAAACATTTTGAATTAGCAAGACTGTTATTGTTTAAATATTTAACAAATAAAAATATTACAAATTAAGCAAGGATTTTCGATGATTGAAATCCATGAGCGAGTTCTTGTTGCAAGTGACCTTGAATGTACCAGAGGAAATTCAGGCTTGGCCGTCGTGCACGCCTGTAAAAGCCCTTGCCATCAAAGAGTCGTCGGTTATAGTGGCAACCTCCAAAAAACGCACCCAAATTATCTTGTCCTCGAGCAGGGCTATGATCTGTTTCTGAATATCATCGATCCCTCGACCCCTTTATTTATGCCTCAATTGTTTACGAGTTTCCTGTCGTTTGCAACCAAACATTGGGAAGAAGGAACGAGATTGCTGATTCACTGCAACCAAGGGGAATCTCGGGCCCCATCCCTGGCGCTCTTGTTCCTTGCAAAGAGTTTATCAGCAATAAACAATTCGTCCTATTTAGCTGCCCGAAAAGAATTTGAACCCCTCTATCCGCAATACAAACCCGGTAAAGGTATTGAAGCGTATTTTTCTAATAACTGGAAAATATTAGGTGATATTTAAAAATGTCATAATGATTACCTTTCTCCACCCAAAAAATTTCCAGAGAAAGGTCTATTTTAGTAACGAGAGTGAATGATCTTAAATATTACAAAACATAGATAATATTGGATTTTCTAATGTATGTAATGATTGTGGACGGAAAACGATTTAAAACGGCTTAGCAATTGAATACCAACAGTCTCATCGATGGGAATGGAGAGGGCCATGCGTTTGAGTTCATTGTCTGTGGAGAATTTTCGTTCCATTAAATCAGCCAAGCAGATTCGAATTGAACCACTACAGTCATTTGTTGGCGAAAATAATAGTGGGAAGTCAAATTTTCTACGTGCGATTGAATGTTTCCTTTCCTCTGGTGTTGGAGGAGTGGAAATAAACGATTTTAATGACCCAACCACTCCAGCTTTTATTGAATGTGAATTTACCGGATTATCTGATATTGAACGAAAAAGGTTACGTAGATATTTACTTGGAGATAAAGTCATCCTTCGCAAAGAGTTGAAAATCGTAACGGATCCTGTAAAGGGAAAGTCTACCGTTAAGGCTGAATACCATGGGTACCAAGCCGAACCTGCTGCGTATCATTTTTCGATGGAAAAGATAGAAGGCAAAGGAGGTAGGATCGACTGGCAACAAATTGCTATAGATGGTGGCTTTCTAGAATACGCATTAACCGGTGATGGCAAAGTAAATAAGTCTAGTTTTCGCAATGCTTTAGATCGCTTCCTTCTTGAAAATGAAGTCGAGTATGACCAGCCGACAGTGGGAGAAAGCCAAGCTTTGGGCATACCCCAAAACCTTTTAAGCGCATTGCCAGAGTTTTACCTGCTTCCTGCGATTACAGATTATTCAGATGAAATTGACCGTCGTTCTTCATCGACTGTCTTCCGTAAATTGATGTCTGACTTGTCGGAACGATTGTTGCGTGTTGATCCTCGATACAAAGAGATTGAGGATGCCCTTAACCGCATCAGGGCTTTACTCAACGTGCAGACAGGAGAAGGGATCCCACGTTTGGGTGCACTTGCCGGTGTCGAAGAACGACTTCGAGATATCATCAAGGGGTTAATGCCATCGGTTCAGGGAATAAGCTTGAGCGTTGATGTCGAAGAGCCGAAGGACATTTTTTCCAAAGGAGTATCGATCAAGATTGACGATGGCGTTCTAACTGATGTGCTTGATAAAGGACATGGAATGCAACGCAGCCTTGTCTTTGCACTTCTCCAGATGCTTATCCAGTCAAGCCGGAGTAATGATGATGGTGTATCTACTCGCCCAATATTGCTCGCGATTGAAGAACCAGAACTATATATTCATCCCCACAGTCAACGACTTATTTTCGGGGTTCTTAAGGACTTCTCTGGAATAAAAGATGTTGGTGAAACCATTGGGAATGACCAAGTGATTTATACGACCCACTCTCCTGCTTTTATCGAGATTGGAAATTATGAACGAATTGCCGTAGTACGGAAATCGGATCGCGATAAAGGCACAGTAGTCCAACAATGTCCAGAAGGGATTCTTGGCAATATGGAGGAGAAAAAGGGATTCAAGTTGCTTACTAGCTTTGGTTTAAAACACAACGAATTATTCTTCTCACGGAACGTAATTCTTGTAGAAGGTCCTGAAGATGAAGTTGGTATCATTGTTACTGCCCGCAAACTTGGACGAATCAAAGATCTTCCAGACGAAATTGGCCTATCCATAGTAATTACTGATGGGAAAGGTGATATTCCTAAATTCCAGAAAATACTGAATGCTTTTAAGTTTGAGTATGGAGTTTTAGTCGAATTAGATGGGAATCCAGAAGATCACAGACAGACAACACCAATCTTGGAGCAATTGAATGGCAATCGAGTGGCAAAGGTGCCGAACCGGATCGAGGACCTCTTGAATGTGGGGAAACATTTCGATGATCTTCATCACGCAAAAAAATTCTTCTCCAATCCATCGAACATTAATTCAGCAATGGAAGACCTGGTAAGGAAGTTGCTTCCAACATAGCAAAATTCCTGACAACTTTATAAGAAATTGAGTTAAAAAATAATCATATAATCGCAATCACTAATGATCTCTGCTTGATCACAGTGAGATCACAGAAAGGGATGACCCGAGACTCTTCTTTCCAATCTCAACCAGATGTTGGTGATGGGTAAAGAAAATCACCTGTGTTTTCTCGGCCAGTTGGCTTAGGACTTTGAATCCCGCCGAAGCACGCTCATCGTCGAAGTTGATGAACAGATCGTCGGCTATAAACGGAAGAGCCGGCGCCCGGTCGAGGTATTCCAGAACTGACGCGACCCGGAGAGCGAGATAAAGCTGGTCGGCCGTCCCCGTGCTCAGTCCTGACACGTGGACTGTTGATGATCGGTCTGACCGTACTCCGACCAATTGAGGGCGGTCCTGGTCGTCGAAATCGATCCGGAGTGATAGGAATGAATTTCCCGTCAGCAGGGCAAACAAACTGCCGGCGGTTTTCAGGAGAGGGGCCTGCTTCTCGCGGCGGTAGCGGTCGATGGCCCATTTGAGGAGGATGGCTGAAGTCCGCACATGCGTGTATCGAGCGGCGATCTCCTTCATTTCGGCAAGGGCTTCCTGTCTCTTGGCCTCGGCTTTCGCCGCAGTATCATCGCCTCCCACCGACTCAAAGGCACTCCGGGTTTCCGTGCGACGGTCACGGGCTTCGAGAAGCTGTTTGCGCAAAGCTTCGAGATCCTGAGACACCGATTCTTCCCTTGCCGAGATTTGATCGAGGTCGACCCCTTCACATTCGGCCAGGAGATCCGGAACAGGAAGCCCATCCCCTTCTTCGGTCAAAACCCGGAGGAGCCGCTTTTTTTCCTCCTGAAGACTGCTTGACCGATCGGATTTCGAGATCGCAACCTTCAATTCCGAAATCTCCTCAACCCCTGCCAGTGACTTGAGACGGGAAATGGTTCCTCGAGCTTCCTTCAGGGAGGTCTCGAATGTGCCGATCTCTTTAGTTAGAGCGCGGATCGACGCCTCCTTCTCCTTCTTGCTCTCATTTAATCTCTTTGCTTCTTCCAGCCGTTTCTCGAGCCTTAAGACCGCTTCCTCGGCGTCCAACGCGGTCAGGTCTGGAGCCAGAATCGGTAAAGTCCTCTGGACTTCCTGGGCAAACGCCTCGCAATCCCGATGAATCGGTCCGATTCGTCTGTGACGGAGTTCATTGATCTGCACGGCGACTGTCCGCATGTCCTCGATCGAATCCACCTGCCCTGTAACGATTTCCGGGGAGGAACGAGGGTCGAGTCCGAGATCCGTGACCGCCGCGGACCACTGCTCCTCCCAGTCCGCCCGGGCTTTTTCGGCCTTTTCGAGGGAGCTTTTTTTTCGGGAGATCTGGGTTTTTGCCTGGAGGATCTCCGCCTCAAGCTTCTGTTTTTGTTCCTGGATTCGGTCATTCTCGGAAAGGATCGCATCAACTCTTTTAAGGAGAACAGAAAGAGGCAGGCCGGAAAGGGCCGACAGATCGATGCCGGCTGAGCCATTCCCCGATAGGCCGGAAAGGACGGACTGCCGTGTCTCCTCCTCCTGTCTGAGGAGAGCCGCAAGCTTCCGTTCGATTTCCGATTTCCGTTCGAGAGCTCCGAGCCACTCCTTTCGAATCCCGAGCCATTCGAGCATGACGTCGGGAGCGAGAGGGTCGGAAGGCAATCCAGACCACATCCTTTTCCATTCGTCATCGTGAGATTGGCTGTCCTTATCGAGGGCGGACTTTTCGTTTTCCAGTCCCTGGAGTCTTTCCTCCTGATCTTGGATTTGACGAGCCATCACCACAAGGCGGGCGGCGGCTTCGGCCTTTTCGACCCGGAGATCGGCAAGCTCATCCGCCTTGCCGACGGCGGCCTCATAGGGTTCGATCAATTCTTCCCCCTCCTTCGTGAAACTCCGGACCACATCCGGAGGGATGGAAAGATGCTCGATATAAATCTGGCGGATCAAGGTCCATCCGGCGTTACGGTGTTGCCGGGCCTGACCGAGAACCTCTGGTGCGATCCTTTCTTCATCATGGACAAGATGTTCATAGGCCTTGCGTTGCCGGGCGAGGTCCTGTCTGGCGGAACGAATCCGTTCCGAGATTTCCTGCTGTTTCTTTTCAAGATCCCTGACGGTGTCCCGGTGGGCCTGAACCATATCTCGGGGAGGCAGAACCTTCCCCGGGAGGATCGCCGCGTCGGGAGAGGGAATCGCCGAACCGGCCAGTCACTTGAGTTCCTCAAGAGCGGCATCGAGTTCCGCTTTGGCGGTCCGG
>JAYWMN010000099.1:0-43197 GCA_035873205.1 Nitrospirota bacterium | reverse complement strand
AAGGATTTGGCGGAATAAAGCCTGGTAAATGAATCAAGCATGGTCCGTCCGGGGAGAAGGCAAGATGGCTAATTCGGAACACGGCGCATCCATTGAAATCAATGACGAAGAGATAGACCAGATATGTGAGGAGTTTGGGCATCGGGAAGGGGCAGTTGTCCAGATCCTTCAGACGATTCAGGAAAAATACGGATATGTTCCGGCCGAGGTTCTCGAACGGGTCGGAGATGATCTGGGAATTCCCCATACGAAAATGTTTGGTGTGCTGACATTCTACTCCCAGTTCTACACGGAACCCCGAGGAAAGTTCATTCTGAAGGTCTGTGTCGGTACTGCCTGCCATGTTCGGGGGGCTGGCCTTCTTGTGGACAAGGTCAAGGAAAACCTGCACATCGAAGCGGGGGAGAATACCGAAGACATGATGTTCACTCTTGAACCGGTGTCCTGTCTCGGTTCCTGCGCCTTGGCCCCGATGGCCATGGTGAACGGAAACACCTACGGAAAGCTTTCGGCTGACAAGATGCTGGACCTCATTCAGCAGTATCAGCAGGAAGAGTCCCAGTCTTCAGAGGTCACTCCGGTTTCCTGAATCCGTTCTTTGTATGGGATTGTCTGGAAGCCGTGCGCGAACCCTCTGATGCAAAGCCTTCTGGTCTGATATTCGGAAAAGGCCGGATTGCTAGACACTCTGAAGTGGAAACCGCAGGTTGTGTGTCTGTGTTTTCTCCTGCGTCTTCCGAAAATCTGAAAATATTGTCCGTTTTATTGAAAAAATATATGATTCAGTACTCAAAAATAAATTCGCTCTGGTAGGCGAATCCCGGAGCGAACATAGGGAGTCTCACGATGTTGACCGAAACAGTCGAAGAAATGGCAGCCGGATTATTCCGGGACGTGACCGTTCCCACGATCCATATTGGGATGGCTACCTGCGGTCTCGCGGCAGGTGCAAGATCGATACAGGATCTTGTTGAAAAGGAACTGAAGAAGCGGGGTATCGAGGCAAGGATCGTTCCAACTGGTTGTATCGGGATGTGCCACAACGAACCTCTTGTTGATATTACGATGCCAGGAAAGTTCCGCGTATCCTACCGGAATGTGAAAGCTCTGATCATCCCCCAGATCTTTGAGGCGCATTTTGTCAAGGGGGAGTTTGCCAAGAAATACGCTGTATGCCAAATCCCCATCTCCGGACATACTCCCTTTGAGGGACTGCCCCTTATGAGCGAAACCAATTTCTTCAAGGGGCAGGTAAAGATTGTGTCAAGCCGTTGCGGCCTTATCGACCCTACAAGTATTGATGACTACATTGCGACCAACGGATACAGGGCCCTGCGCAAAATGCTGACCTCCATGACTCCGGAAATGGTCATCGAGGAAATGACAAAGTCGGGCATGAGAGGTCGGGGCGGAGGCGGATTCTTCACAGGCCTCAAGTGGAAGTTGACCCGCCAGTCTCCGGGGGAAGAAAAGTATGTTGTCTGCAATGCCGACGAGGGAGATCCGGGTGCGTTCATGGACAGGTCCATTCTGGAAGGGGACCCTCACAGCGTCCTCGAAGGGATGCTGGCGGCTGCCTATGCCATCGGGAATGCGCGGAGAGGATACATATATTGCCGAGCGGAATATCCCCTTGCCATCAAGCGTCTGCGCAAGGCAATCGATGATGCCCGGGAAAGAAACCTCCTTGGAGACAATATTCTCGGAACGGATTTCAGTTTTGACATTACGATCAAGGAAGGTGCCGGGGCCTATGTTTGCGGAGAGGAGACCGCTCTTCTTGCGTCCCTTATGGGCGAAAGGGGTATGCCTTGGCCAAAGCCCCCCTTTCCGGCGCAAAAAGGTGTATGGGGGAAGCCCACGGTGATCAACAATGTGGAGACCCTGGGCAATGT
The DNA here is from genome assembly GCA_035873205.1 of Nitrospirota bacterium. Classification (GTDB taxonomy): domain Bacteria; phylum Nitrospirota; class Leptospirillia; order Leptospirillales; family Leptospirillaceae; genus UBA4572. The sequence goes on along the minus strand of JAYWMN010000099.1, from coordinate 41,302 downwards.
CGGACATATCCTTCTTGGGGGAGGGGACTGGTATGCCTCCTACGGTTCCGAGAAGACAAAGGGCACAAAGACATTTGCCTTGACCGGATCGATCAAGAATTCCGGGTTGATCGAGGTTCCGGCCGGAACACCCCTCCGCTCGATTGTTTTCGACATCGGGGGAGGAATGCTTGAAAAGAAGATCCCTTTCAAGGCGGCACAGCTTGGCGGACCTTCTGGTGGATGTATTCCTGCATCTGGCCTGGACACTCCGGTTGATTTCGAAAATGTGGTGGCGGCTGGAGCGATCATGGGTTCGGGTGGAATCGTGATCATGGATGAGGCTTCCTGTATCGTCGATACAGCAAAGTTCTTCCTGAAATTCACCCAGGACGAATCCTGCGGCGAATGCACTCCTTGCCGCGTGGGATCGAAGATCATGCTCGAAATCCTGACTCGCATCACGGAAGGGCAGGGGCAGGAGGGGGATCTAGATGAGCTGATCCGTCTTTCCATGTACGTAAAGTCCAATTCCCTATGCGGACTTGGAGCAGCTGCGCCCAATCCCGTTCTTTCGACCATCCGTTATTTCAGGGAAGAGTTTGAGGCGCATATTCGTGACAAGCACTGTCCTGGAACGGTCTGCGCCAGTTTGATCAAGTATGTGGTCATCGAGGAGGACTGCACAACCTGCGGCCTTTGCGAACCGGTTTGTCCGACGGGATCGGTGACTTGGGAAAAGGGCGAAGTCGCCCATATCAACCTGGAAACCTGTATCCGCTGCAAGGCGTGTGTGGATGCCTGTAAGTTTCGAGCGATCATTTAGTGGGTGAGGTTTCTAATATGGTGAAGGTAACGATTAACGGAAAAGAGATCGAGGTCGAGCCGAATACGACAATTCTTCATGCGGCGGAAACGGCTGGCTTCAAGATACCGACGTTCTGCTACAACCCTCGAATGGATCCGGCCGGCTCCTGCAGGATATGCGCTGTCGAGCTGGAGGATTCCAAGAGAACGGTGATGGGATGCATCACGGCAGTATCGGAAGGGATGAAGGTTCTGACAGAGTCCCCGAAGGTGCACGACGCCCGGAAGACCAATCTTGAGCTTCTTCTCCTTCACCATCCGATGGACTGTCCCGTCTGCGACTGCGGGGGAGAGTGTCCCCTGCAGAATATGTCCTTTGCCTATGGAGCTTCCGATTCCCGATTCGAGTCCCACAGGAATGACGAAGCGGAAGACCTCAAAAGCGAGGTTCTGGTCTTTAACTCAAATCGCTGTATTCTGTGCGGAAAGTGCGTTCGTATCTGCGATGAGATTCAGGATGTTCATGCGATCGGCTTCATAAATCGCGGGTTTGACACCATCATTGGCCCCCCCCCTCGGAAAAAAACTCGACTGCGAATTCTGTGGCGATTGCCTCGAGGTCTGTCCGACCGGCGCGATTACCGACCGGTTTATCCGGTACCAGTTCCGTCCATGGCAGATGGAAAAAACCGAAACGACCTGTACTGCGTGCGGGTCGGGGTGCAGGATGCTGGTTGACACAGAAAGCGAGGCGATTGTCCGTATTTCCTCCAGGGAGGGCCTTGGTCCCAACGAAGGTTCTATCTGCGTGGTCGGACGTTTTGGCTACAATTCGATCCAGAGCAGGGACCGCCTTGACAAGCCCCACTACAAGAGGGCTCAGCGACTGGTCCCATCCACTTGGGGCGAGCTGCTTCCACAGGTTTCGGCTCAGCTCAGATCCGTTGTTGCAGGCGGGCCCGGAAGGGTGGCGGGACTTATATCTTCCGACTTGCCCATGGAGGATGCCTTCCTCTTCCAGCGTTTCATGAGACAGACACTTCGTTCGAACTATATCGATTCCGGTGCGAGACGCGGCCTCATGAATATGGCCCTTCCCCTGGCGGCAGCAACGGGGTCTCTGCGTCCTTTGGTCGACCATGAAGATATTATCAAGGCCGACTTGATTCTGGTCCTGGGTTCGGATCCGGCAGCCGAATCGAATATTACGGGGCTGGCTATCAAAAAGGCTGTACGAAAGAATAAGGCCCGCCTGTATCTTGTTCACGGCCATGATGTGAGTATCTCGACCAGAGCCAAGGAAGTCATAAAACTGATTCCCGATGCGGAAGGAAGTTTCGTGCGTCTCCTCCGCTCTGCCATGGGGATGCCGCCAGGGTCGCCACTCAGTGAAGAGATGAAGGCCAGATTTTCTGAAATTGGGGCATCGGTCGATGCGGTCGAACGTCTTCTTGAGGACATCGCGAATTCAAGAAGAATGATCGTCGTAACCGGTCGCCGATTCCATCATTCCAAAGAAGGACATGAAGCCTCGGAACAATTGATCGGGATTCTTTCCGACCGGGGACTCTTTTCCTCCGAAGGAAGTGGTTTGTTTGTCCTGCCTGAAATGGGCAACGATTTCGGAGTTCTGATGATGGGGGGAACCTCAGAGTGGCTCCCGGGACTTCTGGACTCGACAAACTCAGACCATCGCAAGGTGTGGGAAGAGCAATGGGGGGCTCCGGTCGAAACCACCAAAGGCGGAGGTCTTCATGAAATCCTGGCCGGAATCGAAAACGGACAGATTCGGGCGCTGATCACTTTGGGCGAGGATCCCTTCGAATATCTTTCCGACGGGAGTGCTCTCAGGGAAACGCTTCAGAAGCTTGATCTGCTCGTTGTCCTGGACCAGTTCCACGGAGAAGGAGCGAACCATGCTCATTATCTGCTTCCCTCTGCCAGCCCCTTCGAGCGTGACGGTCATGTTGTAAGCGCCGAAGGTTTTGTCCAGCCGCTGAAGCCAGCCATGGCTTTATGGGGGGAGTCCATTCCGGAAGGGGAGATAATCCTTAAAATCGCCCGCCACATGGGAACTCCGCTTCCCTACGAAGATTTGTCCTCGGTCACACAGGAGATTTTCCGGATATTCCCTGACCTCTCCCCATCTACCCGGAACGGGAAACATTTCCAGGGGGGAACGGGAGAAATCATACTTGCCCTCAATCGTCCCCAGCCGCCTCACAAGGCTCATCGGGAATCCGTTCAGGCACGGGTGGAGGAATGGAGACGGAAGGCGCTTCCATCCTCAGGGAACTCCTCTCCGATTCCTGGAGGTTCTGAAACCCCGGCTCCTGGGTCTGCAATTGCTCCGGATGCGGAGGGACAGTTTATCTTCCAGCTCTCAAAATCCCTTAACCACTCGGGCAAGTCGACGACCTTCGATGCCAATCTCATGCAGATTGAAGGCGCAGGCGTTCTGCGAGTTCCGCGGCAATGGGCGAGAAAAAAGAAGATCAAGAAGGGTGATACGGTTCTTGTTCGAAGCTCCCATGCCGAAGTTGCTCTCCCTGTAGAACCGGTTTCGGGTCTCTCGGACAGGGAAATTCACTTTCCTCTTCATTTTGCAGACAGTCGAATTATGGCCATATTCGGGAAAGACACCCTATGGCATGAGCGCTCCGGAGTTCCTCTGGGGCAGTCTGTTTCAGTGACATTGGAGAATGTTATCGTCTAGTTTTTCGAAAGCCCCGGAAATGCCTCGGACCTTATTTCTGGCGAGGGGTTTCGAAGCTTTCGCGATCTCGGGAGGGGTCGTTTCGTGTCTAACGGGATCAACGGATTGCTGGTATTAACGAGAAAGGGTGGGTTTTGTTAAACGACCTGATTGGAGCCTTGGTTGTCATTTTGGGAGTCCTGTTTGTCGTTCTTACGATGGTCGCTTATCTGACCTATCTTGAACGAAAAGTTCTGGGATTCATGCAGGATAGACTGGGGCCGATGGAGGTCGGTCCGTGGGGTTTGCTTCAGCCACTTGCGGATGGCATCAAGCTTCTTTCGAAAGAGGACATCATCCCCAGCGAAGCAAATCGCGCAATCTTCCGGATTGCCCCAGTCATTTCTCTTGTTCCTGCTATCTTGGCTTTTGCGGTCATTCCGTTTGGCCGGGACTCGTTTCACTTCATGGGAGTGACATTCCACCCATACGTTACCGACGTCAATATCGGGATTCTCTTCATCCTGGCTTTGTCATCTATCGGTGCTTATGGAATCCTCCTGGGAGGATGGGCCTCTAACAGCAAATATTCGATTCTCGGGGCTCTTCGTTCTGCTGCCCAGGTGATCAGCTACGAACTGACGGCCGGCATGTCCGTTATTGGTGTTCTGATCCTGACCGGCTCCATGTCATTGGTCAAGATCGAGGATGCACAGGCGGGAGGGTTCTGGCACTGGTTCATATTTCCCCAGATTGTCGCCTTCGTCATCTACCTGATTTCGGGAATCGCTGAAACCAACAGAACCCCATTCGACCTTCCAGAGGCGGAATCGGAACTCGTCGCCGGCTTCTTCACCGAATATTCGGGAATGCGCTTCTCCCTATACTACCTGGCTGAATACGCAAACATGATCATTGTGTCTTCCGTGGCAACCATCCTGTTTCTTGGAGGGTGGAACCCGCCCATTCCATCTTTGGGGTTTATCCCACCGGTGGTCTGGTTCCTCCTGAAGGTCTACTTCTTCCTGTTCTTCTTTTTCTGGATTCGTGCAACCCTTCCCCGTCTGCGCTATGATCAGCTCATGCGATTCGGGTGGAAGATCATGCTTCCAATTTCTTTTGCAAACATAATTGTCACAGGAATTGTCGCCTACTTTCTTCAACGGTAGGGTGGAGATCTGACGGCTTAGGCCTACTGGATCCCTTGACGTTGTTTCTTAAATGCAGGAGTCGGATATGTTGAAAAAATTTCTGGATACGATTCTCTTTACCGAGATCGCTCAGGGGCTCAAGCTAACTTTGCGCCACATGTTCATGAAAAAGGTTACCTCCCAGTATCCAAAGGAAAAACTTGTTCTTTCAGACGGCTACAGGGGGTTCATCGCACACAGGCGATATGATAATGGGGACGAACGATGCGTTGGATGCGATCTCTGCGAAGCAATCTGTCCGGCAAAGGCCATTCGCGTCGTCAGCGATATCCATCCAGAGGTTCCTGACAGACGGTATGCCAAGGAGTATACCCTGGATTTTACGCGATGCATTTTTTGCGGATTCTGTGTCGTGGCCTGCCCCGTGAATGCTTTGTCCATGACAAAGGAGTTTGCTCATTCTTCATTCACGAGAAATGGCCTGATCTACTCGAAAGAGCAGATGCTCGACCTGGGAGACCGGTCGGAAAAGGATGTCGACGCCTACCTGAAGGTGAGAAACATGTGGGAAGCTGAAGATTCGGGGAAAGATGAAGGTCGGTACCACTTTCCCCCCATCACGTTGGGAGGGTAGCCGGTTGATGCAGCAATTGCCATTTTTTTACTTCGGCGGAGTGGCGCTTCTCTGTGCCGTTCTTGTCATCGTCTTCAGAAATGCAATCTATTCGGCCATGGCACTCCTTGGAATGTTCGCTCATGTGGCGGGCCTCTTCATTGTCCTGGATGCACCGTTCCTTGCCGGAGTTCAGCTGCTTGTTTACGCAGGAGCCATTCTGGTTCTATACCTGTTTGTGGTCATGCTCCTGAATGTTGGTGGCCGCGGGCCCGCCCTCCACAAACAGGCTCCTGCGGGAATCTTTCTGGCCCTCTTGGCCATTGGAGAACTTGGTTATCTCGTCTTCAGGAGCCACTTTTATCCGAAACTTCCTGCGATTCCTCACCCGGATGTTCCGACTCTCGGTAATACGGAGACGATCGGAATGGTCCTTTACACGCAATATCTTTTTCCGTTCGAAGTGGCCTCTATTGTTCTTCTTATTGCCCTTGTCGGCGCTATCGTCATGGCCCGGGGCCGCACGAAGTTTCGGCAGGAGTAAACAGGAACATAATTCGCTTAACCGGGAGATTCGATGGTTCCGTTGTCTTGGTATGTCGTTTTGAGCGCTCTGATGTTCATGACCGGTCTTGTGGGCGTTCTCATCCGACGGAATATTGTGGTGGTTTTACTCTGTATAGAAATCATGCTGAACGCCGTCAATATCAACTTCGTTGCCTTCAGCGACTATCTGCACCTGATTGACGGGCAAATTTTTGTGTTTTTCGTAATTACAGTTGCCGCTGCCGAGGTTGCAATCGGGTTGGGAATCATCATCTCTCTCTTCCGATTGAAAGAATCGGTCAACATGGATGACTACAATCTTCTGAAACTGTGATTGCCTGGGGGAGTTTTTATAAATGACGCCGATTCTTCTGATTCCTTTGCTTCCGCTGGCCGGGTTCCTGATTGTCGGAATTTTCTGGCCCTATTTTAAAGGCAAGGGCCATCTTGTGGCCGTTCCCCTTGTCATCGCCTCATGGGCAATTGCTACCTGGGAGTTTTTCCAGAGTTTCAATGCTCCGCCCAGCCTGACCTTTGTCTACGACTGGATCCGTTCCGGACACCTCGACATCGGGATCTCCTTGCAGTATGACCATCTGGCCGCGATCATGCTTTTCATGGTGACCACGGTGGCCATGCTGGTCCATGTCTACACGATCGGCTACATGCACGGAGACTCAGGATACGACCGGTTTTTCGCCTACATCTCCCTTTTTACCTTTTCGATGATCATGCTGGTCCTTTCCGACAATCTTGTCGAGATGTTCATCTTCTGGGAGGCGGTCGGTCTGTGTTCCTACCTCCTTATTGTTCACTGGTACGAACGTCGTCCTTCATGGCTTGCCGCTAACAAAGCCTTCATCATGAACAGGGTCGGGGATTTTGGATTTCTTCTCGGCATATTCATGGCCTATTCAGTTTTCGGGTCGGTCCGTTTTGCCGATATCTTTCCGGCCATTTCCTCTCATCTTCACCAGACTGTGAACATCGCCTCGGTTTTCAACGGCCACGTTGACCTTCCCGTTCTTGATGCCATTGCCCTTCTTCTTTTCTTGGGGGCTGTTGGAAAGTCGGCGCAGATTCCTCTTCATCCCTGGCTTCCGGACGCCATGGAAGGTCCGACCCCCATTTCAGCGCTCATTCATGCCGCGACCATGGTGACGGCCGGTGTTTTCATGATTGCTCGGATGAATCCTCTGTACAATGCCGCTCCCTTTGCCCTTCATATCGTCGCCTGGACCGGGGCGATAACGGCGATCGTAGCCGCGACCATTGCTCTTACCCAGCCTGACATCAAAAAAATCGTCGCATATTCAACGATGAGCCAGCTTGGCTATATGGTGATGATTTGTGGACTGGGAGGATACGGGGCAGGCATCTTCCATCTATTGACCCATGGCGCCTTCAAGGCTCTTCTGTTTCTTGGAGCAGGCTCGGTCATTCACTCGCTCTCGGGAGAGCAGGATGTCTTCCGCATGGGTGGATTGAGGAAATACGTGGGTCTCACCTTTGTAACGATGCTTATCGGCTCCCTGGCTCTTTCAGGTATCCCGCCTTTTGCAGGATATTACAGTAAGGATCTGATTCTCGTTACCGCCTACCAGAATGGACCACTAGGACAGATGCTCTGGCTGATAGGGGTCCTGACAGCCGTCCTGACAGCCTTCTACAGTTTCCGCCTCCTCTTTCTTGTCTTCTCCGGAAAAGAGCGCTTTCATACCTCTCATGAGGGACACGCGGTGCATCCGCATGAAAGTCCACTGACCATGACCATTCCCCTGGTCCTTCTCTCTGTTGCCGCTGTCTTTGCCGGATGGGCGGGGGAACATTACGGCATCCTGAATTACCTCTCCCAGGAACTTCCTCTCCCGAAAGAGGCGGCGATAGCCGGGGGGCTGTCCGAAGAGGCCCTGAAAGGACTTTCCATTGCGGTAGGCGTGGTCGGAATCTTTGTCGCCTGGATGTTTTATGGACGGGAATCGTCCATTCCGGCCTCTCTGGCCAGAAATTTCGGTTTTCTTTATCGGATTTCCCTTCACAAGTGGTACTTCGACGAAGCCTATGACGCCCTTTTTGTCCGTTCGTCATTCATGGTTGCCCGTTTGTTCTGGCAAGAACTCGACAAGGGCGTTATTGATGGGATCGTGAACGGAGTGGCAGTTTTTTTCCGGGGATGCGCAACGAGTTTGCGTAGGTATCAAACCGGACAAATCCAAAATTATGCCATGGTCATGGCCATCGGTGTCTTTGGGCTTGTGGCATTGTACCTTGTATTTGACTGATCGGACCCAAGGTGCTCAGGATTTCTTAGACCTTTGCTCTAATGGTTCTCCATCCGGGTCGGGACTTTTCTGAAGAAACTGCGTTAATTAACGCGGGGACGGCTTCATCCGGCATATTACAATCATCATAGAGGGTGAAACAGAATGACCTTTTTATCGGTACCGATATTGACCTTTCTGATATTCTTTCCGGCCGTGGCCTCACTGTTTATTCTGCCGTTCTACAAAAGACCCGGCTCGGACTCGATCGTCAAATGGACGGCACTGGGCATCACGGTCATCGAATTTGTTGTTTCCCTTTCGCTTCTGATCGGGCATGATCCCCACCTTTACCAGATGCAGTTTACGGAAAATCATTCATGGATTCCGTTTGCAAATATCCGGTATGCTCTGGGCATCGACGGGATCAGTCTGGTCCTGATCATCATGACCACACTCCTCATGCCGATGACCGTGCTCACCTCATGGGTGGGTATCTCCAAGCAGCTTCCCCTCTTTATGATCAACCTCCTGGTCCTCGAAGGAGCCATGATCGGGGTCTTCTGCGCCACAGACTTCGTTCTGTTCTATGTTTTCTGGGAAGCGATGCTGATCCCGATGTATCTGATCATCGGAGTCTGGGGAGGCCCCAACAGAATTTACGCGGCGGTCAAGTTTTTTCTTTATACCCTGGCAGGATCCCTTCTGCTTCTTGTTACGATTATTGCGCTTTACTTCGCGGGTGGTCATACTTTCGACATTACAAGACTGACAGGTCAACATTTCGGAATGACTTTCCAGATTCTGGCGTTTCTTGCGATGTTTGCGGCCTTTGCAGTCAAGATTCCGATGTTTCCCTTCCACACTTGGCTTCCTGATGCCCACGTGGAGGCACCAACCGCAGGATCTGTCATTCTTGCCTCGATCATGCTCAAAATGGGAGCGTATGGTTTTCTCCGCTTCTCCTTGCCGATGTTTCCCGAGGCCTCCCACTTCTTTACCCCTTTCATGCTGACGCTATCGATCATCGCCATTATCTGGGGAGCCTTTATGGCATTGGCGCAGGAAGACATGAAAAAACTCATCGCCTACTCTTCGGTCAGTCATATGGGAGTTGTCACCCTGGGAATTTTCGTATTCAACACGCAGGGAATTGAAGGTGCGCTCATGCAGATGCTCAATCATGGAATCACGACGGGCGCGCTCTTTCTTTGCATTGGAGTTCTCTATGACCGGTCCCATTCTCGCCTGCTGTCCGAATATGGGGGTCTGGCAAAGCAGATGCCGGTCTTTTCTACGCTTCTTGTCATCTTTGCTCTCTCTTCCCTGGCACTTCCAGGAACCAATTCCTTTGTGGGCGAATTTCTGGTGCTGATCGGATCTTTCAAGGTCCATGAGGTTGCTTCTTCACTGGCGACGACAGGCGTGATTCTTTCAGCCATGTACCTTCTTTATCTTCTTTCCAGGGTCGTATGGGGGGTATACACACCCAAGACCTATGCCATGCCCGATCTTCGGGCCTATGAATGGGGAGCCCTTCTTCCACTCCTCGTTCTTGTCATATTGATCGGTCTTGTTCCCAATCCGGTATTGTCCGTTTTCCATGCAAGCGTGACTCATCTGGTTGGACAGGTCTCTCCCCCTCCGGTTGCCTCGATTCGCTAGTTCGGAATCTGTCGGGGCTAACAACGGGAACGGTTGAAATTGGATGTTCGCACTTGAAGGAGTCTTCTTGATGAATTTTTCGCCGGTAAACATTGTAGGAACCATGCCAGAAATATACCTGACGGTACTGGGCAGCCTGCTTCTACTCATGGAACCCTTCGTTCCAAAGGAAAAACGTTCGTGGCTGGGCCTGTTTGCCATCGCCTCACTTGTCTTTGCCATGATCGCGACCATTGGTCTGAGCGGAAAGGGACTTCCCCTTTATCAGGGACTCTATATCATTGATCCATTTTCCAACTTTTTCAAAATGGTGATCTACCTGGGAACGATTATCACCATCCTTTTCTCGTTGCCCTATCTCGACAAGGAAGATATCCACGTAGGGGAGTATTACGGGTTTCTTCTCTTTGCCGCTGTCGGAATGATGATCATGGTGTCGGCTGGGGATCTGATTACCCTTTTCCTTGGAATCGAACTCATGTCCCTGTGTCTCTATGTTCTCGTGGGGCTCAAGAGAACAGTCCACCGTTCAGTCGAAGCCTCCTTCAAGTATTTTCTTCTGGGAGCTTTTGCCGCAGCGATCTTTCTATACGGGATCTCCCTCCTCTATGGGGCGTCCGGAACGGAAACAATCAGCGGGTTGGCCGCATTCATCCAGAACCCCGGGGCCTTAAAGCCGATGGTTATTGCCGGGATGATCCTGACCATGGTTGGCTTTGTATTCAAGGTTTCTGCGGCCCCCTTCCACATGTGGACTCCCGATGTCTATGAAGGGGCTCCCACTGTTGTGACCGGATTCATGGCCTCCGTCGGAAAGGTTGCTGCATTTGGCGTTTTCCTGCGGGTTTTCTGGGTCTCCTTTTCTGCTAACAAGGAACACTGGACCTGGTTGATCATAGTCGTGGCGATCCTTTCAATGCTGATCGGAAATATCGTGGCACTGGTGCAGACCAACATCAAGCGCATGCTGGCTTACTCCTCAATCGGTCATGCGGGTTTTGCAATAATAGGGCTTCTCAATCCGAGCCGGGAAAGCCTTTTTGCCTTGATGTTCTATCTCTTTGTCTATATTTTCATGACTCTGGGAGCCTTTGGTGTCGTTCTCATCCTGAGGCGCAAAGGAGTGGAAGGGGAGGAGATATCTGATTTTGTCGGCCTCAACAAGAAAAACCCAATCGCTGCCTTGCTTATGCTTGTCTTCATGTTCTCGCTGGCCGGTATCCCCCCATTTGGAGGATTTCTGGCTAAATTCTATATCTTCATGGCGGCTGTCCATGCCGGATTTACCTGGCTTGCGGTTATTGCTGTTATCTTCAGCGCTGTGGGGGCTTACTACTACATTCGAATCGTAATGACCATGTATATGAAAGAGCCGGAAGAGGCTGTCGAATTCCTTCCGGGGAGAATGGAAAAGATTGCTCTTTTCCTGACGGCTGCGATGACCGTCATCATGGGAATCTTTCCTCTTCCCTTCGTTCATTACATCGAGACATCACTGGCGATTCTGGTGCCGTGAATGATCATCCTGATCCCGGGGATTTCGAAGAATTTCGCCCCCCTTTCTTTACTGTTTTAAACGGACGGCAACTTCCCGATGATGTATAATATCTTTATGAATCTGAAAATCCGGGAGGTAATGCCATGTTGACAGGACTCTTCGAACCGATACATCTGATTGTTATACTATTAATCGTAATGCTGGTTTTCGGCGCGAAAAAGTTGCCAGAGATCGGATCCGGAATGGGGAAGGCGATTTCGAACTTCAAGAGATCCCTGAAGGATGGAACTGAGTCGAGCGACCACGAGGACAAGATCGAATCGAAAAAATAGGGAGCCGCGGGATTGACAAACCCAGTTCTGATGCGGCCATTCATTCGTTTCCAATTCATGATCACTGCTTTACTTGGGTGAACTTTCAGTGATCTTTTCAAGAAAAAAAGTTCTTCTTTTGCTATTGGCTGGTCTTCTCTCCGAGGCAGTTGGCTTTGTGCTTATCAAGAGGGGACTCGCCTCTGTTCCCTCCTTTTCCTCGTCCTCCCTGACAGGAATTGACTTTGTCCTCCCTCTGATGAAATCTCCTCTGGTGCTGATCGGAACGGCGTTTGAGGCCTTGCATTTCGGTGTTTTAATGGAGTTGCTCTCCGTTTCCGATGTGTCTTACGTTATTCCTCTGACTTCGATCGGTTACATCCTGACTCCTTTATCGGCCCTGGTTTTTTTAGGGGAGGGGATTCCACCTCTTCGCTGGGCAGGAATCCTTCTGGTCTGTGCCGGAGTGGCCCTGGTTTCAGTATCGGACCGAAAAAAGAAACAGCCACTTGATGGCTAAGGATTGTATCTCATCTACGGGTAAAAATAACTTGACCTGGTTACGGATGTTCCGCTATTCTTTCTTGTCGTTCAACATCCTCTCACGCGCCTGTAGCTCAGCACGGATAGAGCATCGGATTCCGGTTCCGAGTGTCGGGAGTTCAAATCTCTCCAGGCGCGCCATATTTCATCAATTTCCTTAAAATTTATTCTTCGACATTGTCGAGTGTCCCCTTCGTTGAAGGAGAGACTCATGACAGCTATTTCAATTGGACTATATTGATCATTAGGGTTAAACGGCCTCTCTCTCGTACCGTTATTTATTCGGTGTTCCATTAAAAAATCACCCACAGGGCTATGACCAGTTTCTAGCGTTATGAGACTGAAGACGGGTGAAGGTATAATGCGAAGATTAACCCTTCTCATGCGGAGGTTTTATGGGAAATGATCACCCTACTGAAGTTGTTGTGGTCGATATCCGGATGCGATTCCTCTCCATGGTGATCTTTATGGTCAAGTGGGTGATCGCCTCCATCCCGGCATTGATCATTCTCTTTATTCTGGGAATGATCGGAACCGCCCTTTTTACCGGATTTTTTGGAGTCCATGGTCGGGTGAACGGGAGGGGATACTTTTAAACGACAAAGAAGAAATTCCCCTGAATAAAACTGGGGGAGGCCACCCCTAGGTCATAGCTGAAGAATACTGATAACCTTGGGGTGAAATGTCCTACGGAGGATTTCCGGCCGAAAAATTCTTTCACAAGGGGGCTGCCAGAGATTCCCCTCTCAAGTCGGGCTTGCCCCTAGAGTGATCCGCAGGGTCCTTAATGCCCGGGTTCCCGCTGTCCTGTTTTACGATGAGCCTCATTTGGGAGAATTTGCTTGACCTCCCGCTTCGGACAGAATGAGGGATGCTTCAATCCTCAGATTGAAGAGGGAGTCAATTCGTCTGTCAGTAGTAAAGAAAGACGATCCCTGAAGGTTTTTTGTAGGTCCATGTCCGATATGTGGGGGAGGAGTCTTGAAGCGTTTAGAAGATATTTTCCTGCCTGTTGGGCGTTCCCGTGTTGAAGAGCGGAGATGGCGGCTCTCCTGAAATCTTCGACAGCCTTGGTCCATTCTTCGGCTCCCGCCCAATGGAGTGCCAAAACCTCCGGAAAGAAAACGGCTTCCTCCGGAAATTCATCGGTTAATATACTTATGGCTTCTCGATGCAGGCTTATCCGGTCCTTTCGGACGATGGACTGAAGAACGGCCTCTTGCAACATGGGATGGCAAAACTGGAACGTATTCTCCCGGCTGACATCCACCCGTAGGATTCCTGCTTCTTCTGCTCGGCTCAGTGCTTTTTCCATCCATGGAATGTCATCCTTACAAAATGCCTCCAGAAGGTTCGCTGGAATGACTCTTCCGATGATTGCGGCCTTTTGGAGGAAATAGAGGATTGGTTTTACGCAGTCGAGGCGAGCCTCTAGAATATCTAGGATTGTAGAAGGGATGTTGATGGCGCAGGGAGCCCATTTCCGGTTTTCTGAAGGGAGATCTTTCAGAAATTGATGGGTCAGTTCCTTTATAAAAAGAGGAATGCCTCCGGAGATGTCGGTGATATGGGCCAGAAGCGCTTCCGGAAGCACCGAGTCCTCATCCAGAACGCCAACTAGGTCCCGAGAGGGGGCTTCGCCAAGAGGGCCGAGAGAAATCCGGCCATAGGAACACATGGATCGGAGCCATTCCGGGAGGCCATCAGGACGGGCGGTCATCAGAAAGGAGACCGACGATTTTATATCCGGATCCTCGAGAATCTTTCCGAGAATTTCCGAGGTAGCGTCATCTGCCCAGTGCAGGTCTTCCACAACGACAATAATAGGAGCCTCTTTGGAGACGACCAGAAGAGTGTCACGAAAGAGGGCGAGCATTTTGTCACTGAATGTCTTTTTGTCATAGCAGGAAAGACGAGAGTCTATGGTGGCGGGAATCGGAAAGATCTGGGAAAGGATGGAAACGGCATGATCCGGATCCGAAGAAAGAAGGGAGCCCACATAGGAATGAAGATGAGAATAGAGATCCGATGAAGGCCAGGATTCCCTTGCGAGTGATATGTCCCGAAAGAACTGGACCAGAGGATGAAGAGCAGTGGCGGTGTGGTGGGGGGAACAGAGCAAGGCCTGGACCCTGAAACCAAGAGTTTGGAGTTGATGACAGAATGATTTGGCAAGGCTTGATTTACCCATGCCCGCTTCTCCATCAACCAAAATGACCCCGCCCTTCTGGTTATCCCAGATTTTCTGAAGACTCTCTATTTCCCTCTCCCGGCCCAAAAGCAGTTCTCCCTTGCCGGATTCCAAAAAAGACCTTCGCGCAGGCCCTACGACCTTCCATATTTTACGAGGCTGACCCAGGATCCAGGAGACCCCTGACTCTTTAAGCTGAAATTCATGTCCGAGAAGGGGATGGACCGATTCCGTAAGAGTGATGGATCCGGGATCAGCCTGCACACACAACCCCATCGCCACGCGAAATGAAATTCCCGAGGGATCCGAGGGCGTCCCTGCTACCGGATCATGGAAGACCATCAATCCTGAGTGAAGTGCGGCCCGGAACCGGAGAGAGTCTTGCCGCTGATCCCGACACTCATCGAAAAGTCGTTGGATTTCCCAAGCGGCCTGGACGCCCCTCAAGGCCCCCCCTTCCCGGGAGTCGCAAATACCAAAATAAGCCAGGAAAGATCCCTCGTACTGGGTGGCAACCGTGTAGCCTCCCAATCGAGTGACAATGGCGCCAATCTGATGGGTCACTGCCCATTCCGTATCGGAAGACTCTCCCGAGTCATCCTCTTCTCCCGGTTTCGAAAGGTATTCTACATAAAGGACCGTCAATTGGTGACGGTTGGCGCGATCGGTTTGGATTGCCGGGGGGTTGGGATTTGACGGGTGGAGAACCGGTCGTTCTGTCTGGCTCCGGATCTTCTCTGCAAGATTTTGGAGATAGGGAGAAGGGGAGATTCCGAGTTCGGTTTTAAAAATGCGTTCGCATGACCGGAACTGCTTGATGGCGGCATAAGGTTTGCCATCAAGATGCAAAAATCGGATCAGGGCGCAATGTCCCCATTCATCGAGGGGTTCTATCGCCAGGTATCTCTTCAAGAGAGGGAGAGCTATCCGGGTATTCCCCACCTGTTCGCAGAACTGAACCACCCCGCTGATCGCCCTGGCAACCTTTTCATGTATCTTCTCACGTGCAGAGGTCATCCAGTTTTCAAAATCTTCGCATTCAGGGAGAGAAAACCCTTCCAGAAAAGGGCCCTGGATCTCTTCAAGTATGGCGGACATGCTCGAAAAACAATGAACGCACTTGTCAGGGGCATGGGGAGATCCGCATTTTGAGGAAGCTTTGTCCAAATTGAGGAAGTCGACCCAATTAGGGCCATTGAGGTTGAAAGAGACAACTTCCCGATCGATAAGAAGCGGAGACAGGAGGATCGGACTAGACGAAAGGTGCCTTTTGAGAAGGTGAAGGGTTTGTCGAAGATTGTTGTACCCACGACTTTCGGGAAGATCCGGCCAGAAGATCGACGACAGGAATTGCCTGTGATGGGATCTGTCGGATTCGGTCGCCAGGAAAAAGAGCAATGCCTTGGCTTTTCGATTCAGTCGAAAGGACAAATCCTGATGCTTCCACCAGATCTGCGGCGGACCCATCAGATGGAGTTTCAGCACAGAGACCTCCGTGTGAATGTCCCAAGAATTTAGCGATCGATGGATCTTTTTACAGTCTTGACGACATGATTACCAGGAAAACACAACGAAGAGAACGCAACGACAGAGTTGATTCCTTCCTCTCGGGGTATCCTTTTCACATATGGAGCAAGGCTGTAAAGAAGAGCGATGCCGAGACCGCGAAACCAGTGGCTCCTTAAGCTCCAAACCGGAAGGGAGCGACGGAGGGCTCCAATATACCGGGCGAAACCTGCACTTGTAATCCGACTATCGGGGAAAAAGGCAGGATGTCAATATCGGACCGAAAGTTCCTGTCCTTCTCTAAATCCAGGGGCTCCGATTGTCGGCGCCCTTCCTCTAGGGAAAAACTCCCGAATCCGCATCAAATGTTAACAGGAGTTATATCGGGAGTAAAGATTGGTTAACACTTTTTTGTATTAGACTGGCCTACTGATTGGGTTCCCTGTTTCGAAACAGAAAGGACTTGGCAGAGGATGCCTATATTCTCGGCATGATAGTTTTTTTTACTATTAATCCGATTGGGATATTTTGGATAACGCACAGCTAACGCTCACGTGTATATGATGGAGGCACAATCGGCCCAACCGATAGCAAGGTGTCCGTGTTGTATGACGGAATGTCGTGCATGTGAGAGCTTTCTGTCAATTGACCGGAAATAGCAATCAGCGTAAATCGCAGTGATCTCACAATCTTGAAGACCCCGATGGGGAGCAGGAGGCAGGCATGGATGAACAAGGATCGGTGGCTCCGAAGGAGCGCGTCAACATCGTCTATCGGCCCGCCACGGGAGATGCCAAAGAAGATGTGGAACTCCCTTTCAAACAGCTGGTTATCGGAGACTTCACCCAGACGGAGGATGATCGCCAACTTGAGGAAATCAAGCCGATCAGTGTCGATAAGGACAACTTCAACAGCGTTCTGCAGAGTCACAACCTGACATTGAGTATTAACGTTGCCAACCACTTGTCCCCCTCCAAGGAGGGTCAGGAACCGGAAGAGATGGCCGTTTCCCTGAAATTTCAGGACCTGAAGGACTTCGATCCCGACTCCATTGTGACACAGGTTCCCGAGCTCCGGGAACTGATTGCACTGAGAGACGCACTCAAGGCTCTCAAGGGACCGCTCGGCAATATTCCCGACTTTAGGAAAAGATTGCAGGAAATCATCCGCAACGATGCCACCCGGGAAAAACTTCTTTCCGAACTGGGAATCAAGGAGTCCTAACCTAGTCCAACCCTAAAAGTTTTTTTCAGGAGAGAGAGCATGGCAGACGAACCCAATAAAAAATCCCAGAAAGCCGGGGAGGGGGATCCTTCGACCAAATTCAGCGATTCCCTGATCGATGATCTGGTCGAGGCTACCCGCCTGAAACCTGGAGACGAAGCCTATTCCATTACCCGGCAAGGTGTGAAAGCCTTCATCAACGAACTGCTCGAACCTCAGCGGTCAGTTGAAAAGGTCACCCAGGCGACCGTCGACGAAATGATTGCCGACCTCGACAAGAAGCTCTGTCGACAGGTCGATGCCATTTTGCACCAGCCAGCTTTCCAGAAAATGGAGTCGGCGTGGAAATCCCTCAAGTTTTTGGTTGATCGCACAGATTTCCGGGAAAACAACAGGATCGAGATCCTGAATGTGAGCAAGCAGAAATTGCTTGAGGATTTTGAGGATGCGCCGGAAGTGACCAAATCCGGTCTTTACAAGACAGCTTATACCAATGAATTCGGCCAATTCGGAGGGCAGCCCTATGGGTCGATCGTCGCCAACTACGAAATGAATCCCGGCCCCCAGGATATCAAGCTTCTTCAGAATGTGGCCGCCGTGGCCTCCATGGCCCATGCGCCCTTCATCGCCTCTGCGGGACCAGAGTTTTTCGGGGTGGACGACTTTTCAAAACTTCCCAATCTGAAGGATCTGGCGTCAATCTATGAAATGCCCCAGTTCACCAAATGGAATTCTTTCAGGGAGAGCGAAGACGCACGCTTTGTCGGCTTGACCGTTCCCCGATTCATGCTTCGTCTTCCCTATGGGCCTTCCACTGTTCCCTCCAAGAAATTTAATTACCAGGAGGACGTTTCGTCCGGGAACAGCTCTTTCCTTTGGGGGAATGCTTCCTTTGCCTTCGCTTCTCGCCTCTCGGCAAGCTTTGCCCAGTACCGTTGGAACACAAACATCATTGGTCCTCAGGGCGGAGGAGCGGTCAACGATCTTCCGATTTACAACTACGAGGCGATGGGGGAGATCCAGTCGAAAATTCCGACAGAGATCCTGATCTCCGAACGTCGGGAATTCGAACTGGCCGAGCAGGGATTCATGGCCCTGACTATGCGCAAGAACAGCGACAATGCGGCATTCTTTTCTGCCAACTCCGCACAGAAACCAAAATTCTTTTCCCAGACAAAGGAAGGCAAGGAAGCGGAACTCAACTACAAGCTGGGAACCCAGCTTCCCTATATCTATGTTGTGAGTCGCCTGGCCCATTACATAAAGGTGATTCAACGGGAAAACATAGGCACCTGGAAGGAGAGGGGAGATCTGGAGTCGGAGCTCAACAACTGGATCCGCCAGTATGTTTCCGACATGGATAACCCTGCTCCGGGTGTTCGGAGCCGGCGCCCCTTGCGACAGGCCGAAATCAATGTATCCGATGTCGAAGGGGATCCGGGGTGGTACCGGGTTTCCTTAAAGGTGCGCCCCCACTTCAAGTACATGGGAGCTTCCTTCACCCTGTCCCTTGTCGGAAAGCTCGACAAGAAGTGACAGAAATAATTTCTCATCGATTGAACTTCTTCTAACCCGAAAGGACACGCTATGCCGATGCCGATCAATCTTCATCTTACGGGAAAACAGCAGGGAAAAATCGAAGGTTCTTGCACCATAAAAGGGCGGGAAGGAACCATCCAGGTTCAGGCATATGACTATTCTATAGACCTTCCGAAGAATCCCCAGTCTGGACTCCCGACAGGTCGGCGGGTTCACAACCCCATTACAATCACCAAGGAAATCGATAAAAGTTCTCCAAAGCTTTTCCAGGCGCTTTGTACCGGAGAGCAGATGACGAAGGTCACCCTCGACTGGTACAGGATCAATTCCCAAGGGAAAGAGGAGAAGTACTACACGACCGAACTTGAAAATGCCACCATTGTGTCAATGAGAACCTGGATGCCGAATATTCTTCGGCCGGAAGACAGGCAGATGGGTCATATGGAGGATGTGTCCTTCTCCTTTGAGAAAATCATCGTGACCTGGGTCGACGGCGGCATTTCCGGCGAGGATTCATGGATCAATCCAAAGTCCTGATCTGCGTGGATAAGGAATAAGGGATAAGGATGGAAGCAAGAAACCGGATTCTCGAACGAATTGCCGAGCTGGAGGAGGGCGGGGAAAATCAGGCCCTTTCCAGATTCGAGAGGGTGGCGGCTTCCATCCGGACCCATTTGTCCCGAATTCTGAAGACAAGGCGGGGATCTGTTCCAATTTCGGAAAGCTTTGGCATTCCCGATCTTTCCAATGTGGCCGGCTCCTTCGAAACCGGTTCTCCTCTCCAGATAGTCACTGCAGTTCTGGAAACGATTGCCCGGTTCGAGCCCCGTCTTCTGAATCCCAGGGTCCGGGCCATGGATGACACGCCCGAGCTGGCGGCGCTTCGTATCGAAATCTCCGGAGAAATTAACGTAAACGAACAGAATATTCCGGTTCAAATTTCCGCTCTCGTGAAGGCAAACGGGGAAATCATCCTGATGTAAGGGACAGGTTAAGAGGCAGGCATCAATGTCGAATCATGTGTTTACCTGACGGAGATCGATTCAAACCATGTCGAACACCTACTATGAACAGGAGCTTGACCGTCTGAGGTCACTGGCGCGGGATTTTTCGAAAGCCCACCCATCCATTGCCCCCATGCTCGGCCAACCCTCCTCCGATCCCGATGTGGAGAGGCTGCTCGAAGGCGTCGCTTTTCTGACGGGCATTCTTCACCAGAGGTTGAGCGACCAGTTCCCTGAATTCATTCAGGAGATTGCCCGGGTCCTTTTTTCCCAGTTCCTTCGCCCCGTTCCCTCAGCTACTATCCTGGCCTTTTCTCCCCGGGGAAAACTGACTGAATCGATCCGGGTCCCCCGGGGAACCCGGGCGGGCTCCATCCCCGTCGATGGGGTGAGTTGTCTGTTCGAAACCTGTCAGGATGTCGACGTTCACCCCCTTGTGGTCTCCCAGGTCCGGGCGGATCAGGAGGTCGGGCGGCCGGCATCCATTCATCTGACTCTGTCTGGAATGCCGCTCTCCCAGTTCGGGAGCTCTTCCCTGACGTTTTTTCTCGGAGGGAGCCATGCCGAAGGGGCTAATCATTTTTATCTCCTCACGCGCCTTCTGGATTCAATCGAGATTTCGGCTTCCGACCAGCCACTGTTCATCCTTCCTCCCTCAAAGCTTAAGACCCCGTCTTTCCTGGACGGGTCGTCCCTGTTCCCCTATTCTCCGGGATCCTTTTCCGCCTATCGGCTTTTTCAGGAATTCTTTGTGGTTCCCTCGAAGTTCCTGTTCATCGAACTCGACGGCCTCGACCAATGGACACAGCGGGGTTCCGGAAACACGTTTTCGATCACCTTCAGACTGAAAAAATCTCCTTCCCGTCCGCTGGCACTCGCCGCTCATCATTTTGTTCTGGGAGCCACTCCGGCCGTAAACCTCTTTGAAACCGACGCAGAACCTGTGACCGTTTCCCATCGCCGCAGCGAATATCAGATCCGCTCGTCCGGGCTGAACATGGACCATTTCGATATCTTCGGAATCGAGCGGGTCACCGGAATCGAGGGTGGAACCGGAAAACAATATGAATACCGGCCTTTCCATGAACTTCTGGGGCAACCGAAGGATCCGTCCGTCCGGGCCTATCGGGTCATTCGCCGTCCGTCCACCATCGAACGGCGATCGGAGACCTATC
The DNA here is from genome assembly GCA_035873205.1 of Nitrospirota bacterium. Lineage (GTDB taxonomy): Bacteria > Nitrospirota > Leptospirillia > Leptospirillales > Leptospirillaceae > UBA4572. The sequence goes on along the minus strand of JAYWMN010000099.1, from coordinate 20,594 downwards.
TTGGCCTGCTTTACGGGGCGGATGAGATTCCCTCCAATGAAACTCTGTCGCTTCGGATTCTCGCGACCAACCGGTTCCTTCCCGAATCCCTTAAGCCCGGAGACATTACCAGGACAACGGACAATTCCCCGGAGCGACTGGTCTTTACCAACCTGACCGCTCCCACTCCCTATATTCAGCCACCTCTGGGCGATGATCTCAGCTGGCGGGTCCTCTCCCAACTCGGAACAAACTTCCTGTCTTTGGCAGATGCGGGACGGCTTCGCTCCCTTCTTTCGGTCTATCTTTTTCCCATGGAAAGGAACAAGGGGCTTGAGGATATCAATAAAAAGAGAATAGAAAGCATCCAGGAGGTGAATGTCAGCCGCTCCTCGCGGCTCATTCGCGGAGTTCTTCTGCGCGGAACCCAAATCCATATCAAGGTTCGTGGAGACGGTTTTGCGGATTTGGCCGATCTGTCCCTTTTTGGATCCATCCTGAACGAATTTTTGGCGGTCTACGCCACAATCAATGCCTTTATCAGACTCGAAATCGAAGATATCCTGACAGGAGAACGCCTCATATGGCCCGAGCGACTGGGGACCCAGACACTGATCTAGGCGCCCTCAAGCACTCTCTCAGAACACAGATTGACGGGTATGAGTTTTTTCAGGTCATCCGTCTTCTGAGACTGCTTTCCAGGGAGACGATTGACAGAAGCGATATGTCAATTTGGGATAAGATCCGGGTCCGCCCCTCCCTGGGCCTGGCCTTTCCTCCGACGGATCTTCAGGGGCTCGCATGGGAAGAGGTCGGCGAGAAGCCGGTCCTTGATGTCAATTTCTTCGGGCTCTACGGTGTCTCTTCTCCTCTGCCCACGTTTTACACCGAAGACCTGATCGAGAGTCACCAGAATGAAAATGATGCTCCCAGGGATTTTCTGGATATCTTTCACGGGGTTCTTTACCCTTTGCTCTTCGATGTGTGGGAAAAGGTTCGACTGTCCGTCAGGGCGTATGAAAAGGGAGAGGACCTTCCTTTAAATCTCCTCCATGTTTTCACGGGCCTCTCCGATCCGGTATTCAGGAAAAACGAGCCCCTGACCGCCAGCGCTCTCAAGTATGCCGGTCTTCTGACCCAGCATCCCCGTTCGGCCAGAGGCTTGGAACAAATCCTTTCCGATGTTCTGGGCCAGGTTCCCGTTTCCATCGAACAGTGCCCGGAAAAGTCGGTCGCTATTCCTCGCGAACAGAGGCTGCTTCTCGGGAACGAGTTGCCGCTTGGTCTGGAGACGGTTTTGGGGGAAACCATTCCCGATCGTGCGAATCAGGTGCGCATCGTTGTCGGACCGGTCGACAACGATGCCTTCGACCGCCTTCTTCCCGGGAACGACGACTTCGGCAAAGTCGTTTTCTGGTTTGGCTTCTATCTTCTGGACCCGGTTCAGGGAGACATGGAGATTATCCTTGAGGATGCCTTCCCTCGGCCCGTCTGTCTCGGAGAGTCCTCCCGTTCACGTCTTGGACTGGATGCATGGCTGGAAGCGGGGTCCTATTCTCCCAAGAAACGTGTCCGATTTTCACTTCAATCCCAATATACGGGAGGTCCTTCATGATCATTGCGGAACTGAAACCCCTTTTCCGAAGGCTCAACCCGGTTCTCTCCCGAGCGCTCGAACAAGGGGCGGGTCTCTGTCTTTCGAGGACACATTACGAGATTACCCCAGAGCATCTCCTGATTTCATTGTTCGACCATCCCGGCAGCGATTTCGTCAGGATTCTCGATGTGCTCGGAGTCTCGGCTCCCCAACTCCGCCGGGAGCTGTCCGATGCGCTGGAGGATCTCCGGTCGGGAAACGGGGGACGCCCTGTTTTTTCCCCACTTTTGATCGAACTTCTTCAGGACTCGCATGTTATCTCCTCCATCAACCGAAATGAGTCCCAAATCCGGTCGGGGGTTCTCTTGCAGGCGTTTCTCAACCGGATCGCCTCTTTTTCCTCGGGCCGCTCTTCCCGGTCTCTCGAAAAGATTCCGAAAGACCGTCTCCGCGACGAGTTCGATGCATTGACCGAAGGATCCTCGGAAAATACCGGGTCAACCGATAGGGAGAATCAGGCAGAAACACAAGAATCAACGGCTATCGGCCGATTCTGCGAGGACTTTACGGAAAAGGCGCGGCAGGGAAAGATCGATCCTGTTTTTGGTCGCGATCCGGAGGTCCGGCAGATCATCGACATCCTGTCAAGGCGCCGAAAGAACAATCCCATCTGCGTGGGCGATCCTGGAGTAGGGAAAACGGCCGTCGTCGAAAGCCTCGCCTTGCGGATCGTGGAGGGCGATGTTCCGGAGTCCCTCTCCAAGGTTCGTCTTCTTGGACTGGACCTGGGTGCCCTTGAGGCAGGGGCCGGGGTCAAAGGAGAGTTCGAGAACCGTCTCAAGGGGGTCATCAATGAAATCAAGGCTTCTCCGGTTCCGGTCGTTCTGTTCATCGACGAGGCACACACCCTGATCGGAGCGGGCGGAGCACAGGGCGGGGGAGATGCGGCCAACCTCCTGAAACCGGCCCTCGCCCGGGGAGAACTCCGGACCATCGCTGCGACAACCTGGGCGGAATATAAGAAATACTTCGAAAAGGATGCCGCCCTTGCCAGAAGATTTCAGCCCGTCAAGCTCGACGAACCTTCCGTTGAAACCGCCATCCTGATCCTGAGGGGTCTCAAGGAACATTACGAAGCGGTTCACAATGTCGCCATTCGAGACGACTCCCTGGTTGCCGCCGCAGAACTTTCCGGTCGCTATCTAATTGGAAGGAAGCTTCCCGACAAGGCAGTGGATCTTCTCGACACAAGCTCGGCCCGGACTAAGATCTCCCTGTCGTCCAAGCCCGAGGAGGTAGAAACCCTCGAGCGAAAGATCCAGGCGCTGGAGCGCGAGAAGAAGGGGCTGGAGCGGGATGCCAGCTTCGGCCATCCGGTTTCTCACGATCGTCTGAAGGAGATCGGTGAGGGTCTCTCCTCCGTGACTGCCGAATTGGAAAAGGCCAGGGAGCGATGGGAGAAGGAGCGGAAGGCCGTTACGGATTTTCTGGACTACAGGGGGACCTACCGGGAAGGAGCTCCGGAAACGGAACGGGAAGGCTGGATAAAGGAACTCAGGACGAAGGAGAAAGCTCTCCGGGAGATTCAGGGGGAGAATCCCATGCTCCGTTTCGAAGTCGATCCGGAAACGGTCGCCAAGGTTGTTTCGGACTGGACGGGTATCCCTCTCGGAAAGGTTCTGCGGGAACAGGCCCAGAATATCATCCATCTGGGCGAAGTCCTGGGAAAGAGGGTGCTTGGCCAGGAATCGGCCCTTTCCCGGGTCAGCGAAATCATCCGGAACTCCCATGTCGGCTTCAAGAGCCCCCGACAGCCCGTCGGGATTTTCCTTCTTGTCGGTCCGAGCGGAGTGGGAAAGACCGAGACAGCCCTGTCCGTGGCCGATATCCTGTTTGGGGACGAGAAGTCCACGATCACGATCAATATGAGTGAATTCCAGGAAAAACACCAGGTCAGTCGCCTGATCGGGTCGCCGCCGGGTTATGTGGGCTTTGGCGAAGGGGGCGTTCTCACAGAGGCGGTCCGTCAGCGTCCATATTCCGTCGTTCTCCTAGACGAAGTGGAAAAGGCTCATCCGGACATCCTAAACCTTTTTTACCAGGTGTTCGACAAGGGAACTCTCTCTGACGGGGAAGGAAAGGAGATCGACTTTTCCAACACGGTCATTTTCCTGACGAGCAACCTTGCCTCCGATCGATTGACCGATTTTGCTCTCAAAAATCCCGGCGCGTCCTATGACGATTTGGTCGACCTGATCCGCCCTGATCTTTCGAAATACTTCAAGCCGGCACTTCTGGCCCGCATGACCATCGTCCCTTATCGCCCTCTTCAGGGTAAAGCCTTGGGACAGATCGTTCGTCTCAAGACAAATCGCCTGAGCCAGGCCTTTCGCCAGAACAACCGGGTCGACCTGATTTTCGAAGACTCCATCGTGGAGCATCTCGCAGTTCAGTGCGAAACATCCGAATCCGGAGCGCGCAATATCGACACCCTCCTTTCAAGCCGGATTTTGCCCGAGATTTCCCGGGAGCTCATCGGCCGAATTGTCGACGGCTCTCTATCGGGACGCATCCTGGTCGGGATCTCCTCAGACGGGGTACTGGCTGTTCGTTACGGGGACGGGGATTCTTCTTCCCATCCTGAGCCGTCGAACGGGAAAAACACAAAGAGGAAGAAGTCATGAGCAGCGCGCAGGCGGGACACGTTGGGTTCCATCTCGAGATCGAGGGGGTAAACCAGGATGAGTTTTCCGTTGTGGAGTTTTCGGGCCACGAAGGAATGAACGAGGACTTTTCATTCCGGATTCTCCTGATTTCAAAAAAATCGGACATCGAACCTTCCCGTTTTCTTCATCGGCGGGCGACTTTCCGGATCGAATCCCGACGGGAGGGGGATCCGTCCCGGGTCCCCTATCACGGCCAGCTCGGGGAGTTTTGGGTTCGACATCAGGTTGCTCCCTACACCTATTACGAAGCGCTCCTCGTTCCCCGGTTTCATCGGCTTTCCCTTTCGAATTTTTCGGAAGTCTACACCCTCGAAAAGGGGATTCCGGAAATTCTCGAAGATGTCCTGAAAGATTATGGCCTCACGACGGAAGACTACCAGTTCAGGCTCGGAGAATCCTATCGGCCGCGCTCCTTTGTCTGCCAGTACGCAGAGTCGAGTCACACCTTTGTCGATCGATGGGTCGAGCGGGAAGGAATCGCCTACTACTTCGACCAGGAAGGGGAGAAGGACCGGATCGTTTTCTACGATCAACCCCATCAGAAGCCTTCCTGGACCAGAACGCTCCAGTACCGTCCTCCGGGAGAATTCGATGTGGGTCTGTCGAACGACTCCCTTCAGGAATGGGTCCAGAGGGTTTCACTCCTGCCTTCCCGGGTGGTGGTCCAGAATTTCAACTATCGGAAGGCCAATCTGAATATTGAGGAAAGCGAGGTTCTTGACAGCCGTGGAAAAGGGGTGGTCCAGTCTTACGGAGGGAATCTCCGGACTAATGCCGAAGCCAAAAAGCAGGCGACTCTCCTTGCCGAGACACTGAAAGCCGGCATGAAAATTTTCGAGGGAAAATGCACCGCGACCGGAATTAGGGCGGCAACGACCATCCATGTGAAAAGCCATTTTCGGAACGAACACAATGGTTCTTTTTTCGTGACATCGGTCCGGCATCAGGGAACCCAGGCGGCCTTCCTTCTCTCGGGAGTCGACGCCCACTCCACCGAGGAGCAGCGACAGACCCGTTATGAGGCTGTTTTCTCTGCGATCCCCTCCGATGTCCACTTTCGCCCGCAAAGGAAAACTCCCTGGCCCCGGGTTCCCGGGGTGGTCACCGCCGTCATCGATGCCGAAGGATCTGGCAAATTTGCTGAACTCAACGAATACGGGGAGTACAAACTGGCTTTTCCGTTCGTCCTTCAGAAAAAACGACCCCAGAAAGGGTCGGGATGGGTTCGCCTGGCAACGCCGCTTGCAGGAGAGGACAACGGGATACACTTTCCGATCCACAAAAACACGGAGGTACTCGTTTCCTTTGTCAACGGAGACCCGGACCAGCCCGTCATCGTCGGCGCACTCCACAACTCAGAATCACGGAACCTGATCTCCAACATGAATCCGGAAAAGAACATCATCCGTTCGGCTGGAGGGCATTTTCTCATGTTCAATGACGGGAATATCTGAGGAAATGACTGCTTCCTGTTTGCTTTGGAAATCCCGGGCTATTGTTTTTTCGGGGAGAAGAAGTCGCATTGAAACAAAGGAGGATGGCCATGTCAGCCACGACGATCAATCCGGGCAATAACAACATCGATACGGCGGCGAACACCAACGGGATCGTGGGATACTCCGCCTCTTACATCAGCCTGCAGGCAGTCGACGGTATTTACATCAACGGGATCGGGGTGGGAAATGTGCCGCAGCCGTGGCCATTCACCAACACCCCGGACAGCAACAATTTTTATTCGGGGCCTGAAAACGGGGACTTTTATATTTCCGGACAGAACGGGGCCGCCGTCATCAAGTCCGGGAACAATTCCCAGAACGGTAACAAGGGAAGCATCCATATCAACAGCCAGAACGGGGACGTCATCGTCAGTGTCCCCAACGGGAACTTCGAGACCAATGTTGCGCAGAACACGACCAACAACAACAGTGGAAATGTCACGAACAACACTCAGGGAAACCAGACCAGCTATACGCATGGGAACCAGACGAGCTTCACTTGGGGAAACCAGTACTCCTGGTCCCAGGGAAATCAGACGTCGATTGTGGAGGACAGCGCGAACTCCGTCCTGTTGGGGGGGTCCAATCAGATCGTTCTCGGGAACGCGACCCAGACCTTCGTTGGAAATTCGGTTAACGCCAATTTCGGCGCGGTTGAAAATATCCAGCTGGCCGCCGTTATGAATCTGGCGCTGACGGCGACTCTCAATATGACGGCTGGACCCTCTGCCAACTTTGGAACGGCCGACACCTCCGAGGCCGACGCCAAGCTTGAAACCATTCAGGCCAAGATTGCGGCTCACGAAGCCCTGATCGAGAATGTCGCCATGAATATCCTGACCGCCGAAGCCAACCTGAATACGGCCGGCATCCATATCTTCACTTGAGGAGAAGATTTTGAAGGGTTCGCTTCTTTTGGCATGCTTGACGGATGAGGGACGATTCTCGACCAGGGTTAAGGGAGAAGTTCTGAAATGAAGGTAATCAAACCCCAGCTCCTGGGATTTCTCTCGAGAACCTACAAAAGGGACGGGAATCGTCTGGCCTTGACCGGGATGGTTCCGTTTCCCCTTGTATCTCCGGACAATCCGATCACGGAGCAGGAGATGTGGCGGACGATCCGTCCGGAACTCCCTGAAAACGGGGTGTGGGACGAGGGAATACCCAAGGACCGGGGGGAGGTACTTTTCCAGGCCCGGGCCTATGCTCCGGGAGGAGTCCCCGTCCTTCACCGGCGTGTTTCGGTTCGCGTGGGGGGTGTCGCCAAATCCCTGGATGTTCATGGAGACCGCGTATGGGAGCGACATGTTGGGGGATGGAGGCCTTCCGAAGCTCAACCATTTGTCGAGATGCCTATCGACTTCTCGAGGGACTTCGGTGGGACTGGATATTCTCCGAATCCCACAGGAAAGGGGTCCGGACAAATGTCGGCCTCAGACCCGCTTCCTCTTCCCAACATCGAGTCCCCGTTCGCTCCGATGACCTCGCCCGAGGAGACTCCGGAACTCTCGGCGCTGGGAGCGCTCCATCCGACCTGGTCCCTCAGGTATTCGAAGATCGGATCGTACCAGCCAGGAGAGATTGGCGGACAACCGCCCTCATTTCCGGCGAATGCCGACTGGACCCTGTATAATCAGTCCCTTCCCGATCAGTGGATTCCGGGGTTCTGGAGCGGAGGGGAGCCCTTTCTGCTGGAGGGCTTGAATCCTGTCTCGGACCGTCAGGAAGGAAGGCTTCCAAAGATCCGGATCAGAAGCTTTGTCACACGATCGGATAAAGACGGGGAGTCCTTTGTCGAAGTTCCCATGCATCCCGAGACGCTCTGGTTCTTTCCTCATTTAGGACTCGGAGTGGTCATACACCGGGGAAGCATGACCATCGAGACGGACGATGCTGCCGAGATTTCCTCGGTTCTTGTGGCCGCGGAGGATCCCGGGGACAACCGTCCGGAATCGCACTATCTTGCATACCAGAAGCGTCGTGAATCGCGGGATCCGAAGGACCTTTCCCGGTATGGCGATGCTCCGCTTCTTCCGGTCCGGCTTGAGTCGGATCCGAAGGCCAATACCGCGGACGTCCGGTACCACCTTGCGAACCTTCCCTCCAACTCTTCCGAACGGTCAAAGCGGATATTGCTGGAAAAAATCGACCAGATCCAGAAACAAGGGGAGAAGTCTTCAGAGGCCATGAAGAATTCCTCCCCGATTCTGCCGATGGGGGACAAGGGTCCGGACACCGGAAAAATCGGGACCCCCTTCGCAATACAGAATCAGAAACTTTCGGAGATCCGTCAGGCCGTCTTGAATCTCCCGGTCAAAAGTCCCCTCGAGACACTGGAGGAAGCTCTCTCCAACAAGCCTGACCGGGAAGCTCTGACCACCCAGATCGAGGGGAGGATCCGGGAAGCGGCTTCCCGGATCCCCGATGACATTCTCCAGAAAAAGAACCTCCGCCGCGAGGACTTGTTAGCCACACCCCTTTTACAGGCACCTTTCCGGAAGGAGATGCTCCAGATGTGTTCTCCCGGAGGACTCAAGGAAAAACTCCGGAAAAATGGCGAAGGCCTGTCGCCCGGGAATCCGGCCGGTACTTTGCATGAATCGGAGCTTCCTGCAGAAGGGGTATCCGCCCGTATCGACACCGCCCTTTCCGTCATCGACCGTCTCCAGGAGAAAATGGAGTCCCTTGCAATAATGTCCAACAATTTTGTCCGCTCCGTCCATCTTTTTCCCCCTCCCCCGCCGGACCCGGAAAGGGCCGCAGAAAACCGGCGGAAGATCATCGGGGAGCTGGGATCCGGAGCTCGGAACTTCAGGGAGCGGGAGCTTCGGGGGAGCGACCTCTCCCGCCTGGACCTCTCCGGGTGCGATTTCTCGGAGGCCGACCTCATCGGTTGCGATTTTTCAGGGGCCCTGCTCACCGGGGCTCGTTTCTCCGGGGCCTGGGCCGCTCACGCCCGCTTTTCCGGATGCACGCTTACCCGGGCCGATTTCTCGGGGGCAAATTGTGGAGGAGCCGATTTCTCTGGCACCTTGGGGACCCAGGCAGTCTTTGTCCGGTCGATTCTTTCCGGGACTGTTCTGGATCAATGCGACCTGACGGAGTGCCGCTTCGATGGCGCCGATTTTACGAATGTCGTCTTCAACCGCTCGAAAATCAGGAAGGGAATCCTTTCGAATGCCCGATTCATCCGGATAAAAGGATTGTCCCCGTCAAAGGGCACTCTTTCGGGGGCATCTTCCGATTCGGACCGTCTCCACTTCATCGAGGCGGATTTTTCCGGGTCACACTTCGAAAAGGCCCTCTTCATGAAAGTAGATTTTACCCGGTGCGTTTTTGAGTCGTGTGTTCTGTCCAAGGCGACCTTTCTCGACTGCAGTGGTCCGGAAACCCGATTCGATCGGGCCGTCCTCCACAAAACCTCCTTCCCCCAGTCCACCGACTTTTCCCGCGCCAGTTTCCGCGGAGCGGATTTGACCGGAGCCAATCTTCGGGGAATGGTCCTGCAGGAGTCGGACTTTTGCGGTTCGGTCCTTTCAGGGGCCGACGGCTCCGGGGGGAACTGGCGGCACGCCAAACTCTCTGGAGTCAAAGCCATTCAGGCCCGTTTTCACAAGACAGATCTGAAGTACGTCGATGGACGGGGGACGGATTTCCGGCAGACCCTCTTTCTCAAGGCCGATCTCCTGTTCGCCGATTTCCGGTATGCCTCCCTTTACAAGGCGGGATTGACGGGAGCCCGCTTTGATGACAGTACCCGGTGGGACCATGCTCTGGGAAGATCTGTTCCGGGAGGACATGAAGGAACATGACCCTGGATTCCAGAGAGATCATCAATGCCCTGAAGAGGGGAGAAACCATCGAGGGAGCCGACCTGTCGGGCATGGACTTTTCCGGACTCGATCTGTCAGGGGGAGTCTTCCTCAATGTCGTGGCCCGAGGGGCTCATTTTTCGGAAGCGGGAATGGAAAAGGTTTTTTTCAAGGACTGCATATTGTCAGGCTCCCACTGGAAAGCGGCCCGGCTCAATCAGGCCACTTTCATGGGCTGCCGGCTCGATGGAACCAGTTTCGAAATGGTTTCGGCCATCAGTTCCCGGTGGATCAATCCGGAGGGCCCGGGATGCCGATTCTCCGGATCGATTCTCAAGAAATCTTCCTGGATCAAGGGCAATATCGAGGGAGCAACCTTCGAGGGGGCCGATCTCGAAAAATCCTCCTTCATGAATATTCACTTTGGAAAGACGGATTTTAGCCGGGCCCGGATTATCAAGACGGTCTTTGTCAGCCCGGATCTTTCAGGCGCCTGTTTTAAGGGGACGGTCTTCCAGAATCCGATCTTCATCAAGGCCATCCTTCGGGGACTTGATTTTTCCGGGATGCACCTGCCCCTGATACAGGCCAGTGCCAGCGATCTCCGGCAGACCCGATGGATCAATGCAAATCTGTCCCTTGCGAACTTCCACCAGTCCGATATGTCGGACGCGATCTTCGACGGGGCGGTCGCCGAAAAAGCTCTTTTCACAGGAGCGGAGCTCAAGAATATTTCGATTCGAAAGGCCTGTTTCCGGATGTCGTCTTTCCAGAAGGCGACACTTTCCGGGGCCGACCTTTCCGGGGCCGACCTGACCTACTGTTCCCTGACCGAGGCCGATTGCTCCAAAACGAATTTTTCCGGATCCGATCTTTCCTTTTCCGACCTGTCGCACGCCAATTTGTCGGGGGCGCTTTTTTCTGGAGCCACACTGAACAGAACGAATCTTCACCGGGCCCAGGAGACGAGGGCCGACTTCGCTGGGTCGTCCCGGGCCCTTGCCAGGGAAACCGATCCCGAACGTGCGGAGGCGGAAGATTTCATTCCCCGCCGGATTTCAGAATAGGAGGATCCATGCTCACTGAAACTGTCCTTCCTTCACCATCGATCCGTTCTTCGCTCCTGCTAGCCACTGTCACGGAGATCTCCGGGGCCAGTGTTGCGGTCGACCTCGAAGGGGAGCGATTCTGGGCCGTCCGGTCGACAGGCTGTCTTCTCGATCCCAGAGTCAACGATCAGGCAGTCGTCCTGTTTTCCGAATCCAGGGTTCCTGTCATTCTGGCTATTGTTGACCCAAATCCCGGACTCCATCCCCGGACGATGAGCTTTTCCGGAGGAATTTCGATCCTTGTCAACGGAGGGGCCCTGACGATCCAATCCTCTGAGGGAGTGTCCATCCTTTCCGAAAAAATCGAGCTCGAGAGCAAAAAATGCCGGGGGGTCTTTTCCGATCTTTCGATCATCGGAGAATCCCTTTCCTTTACCGGGGGCGTCCTGTCCTTTGTGGCCCACCGGATTTCAACCATTGGCCGGACGATCGAGCGGGTCGCCGAATGGATCTCGGAGCATGCCCATATGTCGACGCGAACGATCGACACCATCGACCGGTCGGTTTCCGGCCAGACCCAGATCGAAGCGGATGGAGTCGTGTCCATCCAGTCGAAGACCACACTTCTCAGCAGCGAGGACCTGGTCAAGATCGATTCGGACCAGATCCAGCTGGGATAACTGTCCAAAGGAGGAGTCATGTTTGCCAATTGTCAGGCGGGAGGACTCGCCCTTGCCATGCCGGATGTCTGCAAGACTCCGGCGGGTCCTGTCGTCGTGCCCCTTCCCTATCCGAACATGGCGCTTCTTCCCATGAGTGCGGGGTTCTGCCCAACCATCCTTTTTGGCGGAGCTCCCGCGCACAACATGATGTCGATTGTCCCGCTGACAATGGGGGACGAAGCCGGAGTCCTGGGTGGGATCTTGTCAGGAGTCATCATGGGCCCGAGCACCTGTATGGATGGAGCTTTTACGGTCCTGCTGGACGGGGCCCCCGCGACGCGCTTGACCTCTTCTACTCTCCAGAACGAAATAAACGCTCCTGGATTGTGTACTGTTCCCAGCCAGACCGAAGTCCTTTTGCTGGCCCCCTAGAAGAAGGAGTTGTTTGACGATGAAATCGTCCCCTTGTCCCTGTCGTTTTGGCCCCAGGACACAACTCCTGATGGTCGCGGGATTTTTGATGTTTGCTTCCTGCAGTTCTGTCCATGTCGATACAAGTCCGAACGATGCCGTCCGGCAGAAGGTCCACTGGGCCTTCCAGAAGGAAGCGATCACGCTCGAGGTTCAGGCCGATCCCCAGCTCAACTGGTCGGACGACCGCCCCCATACCATGGTGATCGGAGTTCTCGAGCTTCAGAATCCCAACGGCTTTCTTCCTCTCGTCCAGAATCCGGATCGTGCCATGGAAACGCTGGCGGCCGGAAAGAAAGGACCGGGAATACTGGCGGTCAGGCGATTTATCGTTACTCCGGGGGCCCGACAGGACCTTGTGATCGACCGGATGCGGGACGCCATGTACATCGGGGTGATCACCGGGTATTCCCGGTATGCCCCTGAAACGGATATTGTTCTTCGCTCCCTTCCTGTCCGGGTGAAACGATCCGGTCTGATTTTCCGGAGCAACCACTATCGCCCAGCCCAGGGATTCATCCAGGTTCTCCTGGGAAAGAGGCATCTGCTGGGAGTGAACGTTCTCGAACTTTCCTCCGGGAAGACAACGGACAAAAAGACCGGAAACACCTCATCGTCCCAAGAGTCCCCGGTTATCCATCCTTTATCAGGAGACAGTGCATCATGAAGGCATTACGACCCATTTACTGGCACCAGGGGCTTTTTCTCCAGCCCCAGCATTTCCAGCTGACCGACGCCTATATGATGGCGCTGACCCGTCCCGTCCTGGACTCCGTCCTTCCTTTTGCCTGGGGAGTTCGATCCATCGATGTCCAGACATCGGCCTTGAGCCGGGGGATCAGTCATATCAATTCCCTGTCTGCGGTCTTCCAGGACGGGAGCTTTGTCCAGTATCCAGGCAACGGCTTTATCCGGCCCCGATCCTTTGAAAAGGACTGGGTCTATCGGGACAAGCCGCTGACGATCTATGCAGGAATCCGGCGCTTCCATGAAAACGAACGGAATGTTTCCATCGTCCAGCATCTTGAATCCGATGCGGGAGATACCCGCTTCCTGTCCCTGGCGGATTCCGAAGAAGTTGGGGATCTCTACGGCACCGGCCCATCGGCCGCAGTCAAAACTCTCTATTACAACATCCATCTGTTCTGGGACAGCGAGGTTGCCCTTCTTGAACACTACAACCTGATTCCGATCGCCCAGGTCCTCTGGGATGGAGGGGCGATCAAGGTCAGTTCGGACTTCATTCCTCCATCCCTGTCGCTCACCACCTCCCGGAATCTTTCGAGCCTTGTCCAGGAAATCCGCAACGAGTGTGCCAGTCGGGCCCGCCAGCTCGAGGAGTTCAAGAGTCCGGGAGGCGGCAAGTCGGAGGATCTCGACGCAAGCTATATGGTCTACATTTTGGCCCTTCATACCCTGAACCGCTATGTACCCCTTTTGTACCACTACACGGAAAGCGATCCAGTTCACCCCTGGCATCTATACGGCCTTCTGCGACAGATGATCGGAGAGATCAGCACTTTCTCGGACAGGGTCAGTCTTCTTGGTGAGTCGGACCTGAACCAGGGTCCCCTTCCTCCCTACAATCATGAAGATATCTGGGGATCCTTGACCCAGGCACAGACCGTTCTGTTTACACTCCTGAACAATCTGACCGTGGGCCCTGACTTGCTTGTCCGCCTCGAAAGCGTCTCTGACGGCTTTGAAGGGATGCTGAGCCAGTCTTTCTTTTCTCCGAAGACCCGTTACTATCTGGTGATCAAGACCGACGAAGATCCGGAAGGCGTTCTTTCCTCCTTCCACAACGTTGCGAAAGTCGGCCCTCCCTCCGTCATGTCGACCCTGATCCGGCGGGCGCTTCCGGGAGTAGAGCTCACCGCCATGAGCGCGCCTCCCCAGGGATTGCCCCGTCGGGTGAACGCCCATTATTTCCGGATTGAGAACAGGGACGAAGTGTGGGACTCCGTCCGTCAGGAAGAGGCGATTCAGGTCTACTGGCCGAATTCGCCGACAGGAACCATGATCGATCTTATTGGAGTCAGATGATGATGACGCTTTCGGATTGCCTCATATCGGTGGTTGCCAATGTCAAGTACCTTCTCGACCACTCTCTGGGAGATCTCGAGTCGGTACGCGGAGAAATTCTTGACCGGATCGAGCAGGCAAGGTCCGATGCCCGGTCAAGCGGAATTGACGACACGCTCTTCGGAGAAGGGCTCTTTCCTGTGGTCGCATGGATCGACGAGAGCCTCATGTGCTCGAACTGGTCGGGAGCGATGGAGTGGAGACAAAAGCTTCTCCAAAAGGCGTTTTTCGGAATCGCCAATGCCGGCACCGAGTTTTATCGCCGCATGCCGATTTCGCTGGCGTCCGATCCGGCAAAGAGGGAGGTCCTGACCGTCTACTACATGGTGCTTCAAATGGGCTTTGAAGGGCAATACGGACTCAGGAAGAACGAGCACGAACTGGTGGCCGTCCGAAAGCACCTGCACACCCTTCTGGCTCCGGATGGCACCCTGATGCAGCAGAAGTACCTTTTGCCCGGCGCATATCCCCCGGAGCAGTCAGAAAGCACTGGACAACAGGTCTCCTCCCGGAAATCGATCAATTCAGTCTTGCTCTGGAGCGTTCCGTCCGTAATTGTTCTTTTGCTCTTCTTTATCTATGGCTGGATTGTCCAATCCATGGCCCACAACGTGGTTGGCCACATCAACTGAATCGGGGCAATGACATGATGAAAAAACTCCTCAATCCACTCGCTGGCATTCTCCTGGCCATTCTTGTTTTTACCGGTGTCTGGCTTTTCGGTGCCTATGAACGCTGGCCGCTCTGGGGCTCTTTTGTCGCCGGGCTGACCGCCGTCGGAATCCTGTTGTTCGGTCGCCGGACCTACCGCCTTTTCCAGAAGATGGTCGCCCAGAGAAATCTGCGCGTTTCGGCCATGATGGATAAAAAGGTCGAACGGATCCTGTCGATCCGGAACACCTGGAAGACGGCCCAGAAAAATGTTCGGGGGGCGTCAAGGAGCCCTTTTGGAAACCCCTTGGCGACAATGCCCTTCTATGTTGTCCTGGGCAACGTTTCCTCTGGAAAAACAACCCTTCTGGTGAATGCCAATATTCCCATCCGGTTCAGAAACATTCCGCAGGGGGAGGTTCCTCTTCCGACCGACACAGTCGAGTTCATTTTCGAAGATCAGGCTATTCTTCTCGATACCTCCGGGCGCTACGTCCAGGTCAACCCGAATGCCGACATCAACGACGAGTGGAAGGAAATCGAGACCCATCTCCGGAGGACCCGCTGGAAGTCTCCCCTGAACGGAGTCATCGTCTCGCTCTCGATCGAGGACCTCTGGACGATGGACAGCCTTCAGATGGCTCAGCTTGCCCAGAACATCCGTCAACGGGTTGATTCGCTCATGCGATCCATGAAGACCCGATTTCCGGTGTACCTGATGGTCACGAAGCTGGATCTTCTTGCAGGTTTTCAGTATTACGTCGGATCCCTTCCGGAAAACCGGACCCATGAAATTCTCGGGACTCTTGTCCAGTCGGAAGAGGACTGGAACATCGCGCTCAAGCAAGGTCTGACCGCCCTGGTGGAACAGGTCCGGGAAGTGCTTTTTGCCCGTGCCGATGCCGCTATTCCGTCCTCCGAGAAACTGGTTTTCCCTCTGGAGGTCCAGTCCCTTCTTCCTCTTCTGGAACCTTTTCTCAAGGGACTTTTCGAACCTTCGCCTTATCTTGAGCTTCCCCTGTTCCGGGGGCTCTTTCTGTCGAGCGGAACGGTCCAGACGAGCCGGTTTTCCTCGATTCTTGCCCATGAGCTCGACCACAGCCAGGAAGGGACCCTCGAACTTCTGGAGAAGCAGCCCTCGATTTCCGGACCCGGACGGCCTGTAACGGAAAACCGGAAGTCACTGACTCTGCCCCAGTCCGGGGTGTCGATCGACCGGTCGGACAGGATGTCGGTGGTTGGCATGTCGACCTTCCGTATCCCCCTTCCGGGAATGGGGGTCTTTCTCCGGGATTTTTTTTCCACCCTCCTTCCTTCGGATCGCGAGCTTTCCGTTCCTCTGGGAGCCTTGGCCAGAATGAGGCGGTTTTCGGCCAACATTCCCCTGATGGGCTGGTATGGAGCCAATCTTCTGCTGGGACTCTACCTTTCTTACTCCTTTGTGGATGCCTATCGGACGATTGGCACGCTTGAACAGAGACAGCCAACCCATGTTTCGGTGGCGGGAGACTTCCACCAGAGCCTTGAAAACCTTGAACGCTACCGGAGCCTGATCGACTGGATGGGACAAAAGGACCAGTCCTTTTCCGGACGCTTTCTCGCCTTTTCCGGAGCGGCCCGCTCTCTCGAACGGATGATGAAGGATCGCTATGTGGCAGATTTTTCAAAGATCGTTCTGCCTTCCCTCAATGCAACTCTCCGGAAGAAGATCCGATCACTCCTGATCGAGGACCCACAGCACCAGCTGGCGGACTACGCCGACATCCTCGTCCGGAGAATCAATCTGATCAAGGGGCGGGAGGAAGGGATGAGCTATGCGGTCCTCAAGGATCAGCCACAGCCGGGAACCAAGGATATCGTCACCCTCGATTCCTCCATCTCTCCGCAGGAAGCCCGCCATTTTTCTGACCTTTACCTCGCCTACATTGCCTGGGTGCCTGGCGAGACCGTCGGACGCAATCTCGATTTTCTCCAGTCGCTCCTTCTTGAACTCGAACAAACAGTTCCCGATTTCCACTGGCTCGTCGACTGGGTCAATTCTCAGGGAGCCCCGCCGATCACCCTCGCAGACTTCTGGAAGGGGACACAGCGGCTGGACAATGAGGTTTCCATTCCCCTTGCCTACAGCAACGAAGGAGTGAAACGGATCTACCACTTTCTCGGAGAGGTTCAAAAAGCCTCGCCCAGCAATTTTCCGATCCGGGACCAAGAACAGTCCTTCCTCTCCTGGTACCGGACCCGCAAGAATGAAGCCTGGCTCCGCTTTGTCCAGAATTTTTCGATGGGAAAGGAGACTCTGGCCGACAATATACAATGGCAGGCCGCCTTCCACCGTCTCCCCACCACCCAGAACCCTTATGTGGAGCTGATTAATCGACTTAACGTCGAATTTCCTCTCTCCCAGGATGTCCATCATGACCGGTGGCAGGCCTTTTTCCGGGAGATCCTCAAGATCGAGAAATATCAGGAATCCCAGGCAGGGCTGGTTTCGCGGATCAAGGGATACGCCAATATCCTGAATGATTCGGGCATCGCCGGACTGCATGGCGGATTGTCACTCGGGCACCGGCAATTTGTGGCCCTTCTTTCGGCGAGCAAGGCCTATAACAGGTTTTCAATAGATTTGGCGGGGGTTGTCAAGGAGGGGGTTCAGGGAAGGGGACATGCCTTGGCCCTGACTGCTGCCTATTATTCCTTCTCGCACAAGAGTGGAAAAAAGGCGCCCGACCTGGTTGACGCCCAGAACCAGCTTGAATTGATGAAACAATTGCTGCTCCGGCGGGCGGATCCGCAGGAGATGATCGTCTGGAAGCTGGTAGAGGGGCAATTCGATACAACCCTCGACTATCTGGACCGGGAAGCGGCATGCGAGGTCAATGACCGGTGGGTTGCCGACGTTGTCTCTCCGGCTCAATCTGCCCTGACCGATCGGGACCTGAACCATTTTCTTCTTGGTTCGGGAGGGGCGATCCCGGCATTCATGGACAAGACGATGTCTCCTTTTGTGACCAGAATGCCCGGAGGATACCACCTGATCCGGAAAGAGGGGAGATCCCTGGGGATTCGTCCCCAGTTTCTGACCTATATCAACAGTGCCATTTCCGGACGACGGTCACTGGAGCTGGCGATGAAACGCACCGAAATCGAAAGCAAGAAGCGCCATCTTGATCTTGCCACACTTCGCCAGTCCCTCCAGAAGGCAGAGCAGGATGATACCAGGAAGATTCTCGATATGAGCAAGAAACAGTTCGCAATCGTGTTGCGCGCCTTGCCGACAGACGTCAATACCGGGTCTCTGGCCAAGCCCTACCTGACTCGCCTGACGTTGGCGTGCGCCGAAAAAGCTCACACACTAAACAATTTCAATCTTCCGGTCCGACGTTCCTGGGTCTGGTCACCGCTGACCTGCGGAAAGACCGTCTTGTCACTCAGGATCGGATCTCTCGCCGCCGACAAGGTTTATTCCGGTCCGGACGGCTTTGTCCACTTCCTTCAGCAGTTCTACCAGGGAACCCTGCGTCTGGTTCCCTCCGATTTCCCATTGCAGCAGGATGCTCTCAAAAACCTCCGGATTACCGAAATCCGGGTCCGGTTCCATTTTACGGGGGCCCATGCCCTGCTTGCTCAGTACCAGCAGTACACTCTGGCGCGTGAATCCCGAAAAAGGATTCGGGACAAAATCCGGCAGATCGACACCGAGCTGTCGATCCTCGACCAGAACGACCTCACGAATCAGCAGGATTCTCTCAAGAATCGGCCCTTTGCCTCCGGAAAGCTGCCAAACCAGATTGCCGCCTGTCTTTCTGGTGAGGAGGAAGCCCCCATGCCGTCCACCCAGACTGCGTCCGTGATGCCATGATGACCTTCAAAAAGGAAAGGATTGCCGATCCATGGATTTCGTTGAGCTAGGGAAAAGTCCCGTTTCACCTGAGTCACCGTCGGGCACCGAGGTCCGGGAGACGGACCTCTTTCTCGAGCTTCAGTCCGAAGTGAACCGGACCCAGTCGATGTCCTCCTCCGCCGTCATTGACTGGAAGAAGGTCGGGACTCTGTCTGCGGACATTCTGTCCTCTCTGGGCAAGGATGTTCTGGTGGCCGCCTATCTCTCCGTCGCCCTTTCCCGGACCCAGGGTCCTCCCGGGGTCTTGACCGGCCTTCTGGTCCTGAATGACCTGCTCCAGGAGCACTGGGAGACCTGCTATCCCCCGCTCAAGAGGATTCGGGCTCGCCGGAATGCCATTTCCTGGTGGGTCGAACAGATGCAGGCGGTACTCCCTGAACTTACCGGTCCATCGATGAGCCCTGAACACCTGTCCCGGGCCATCGGAGTCCTTCGGGACCTTAACGGATTTCTGGGGGACAAGGATCCGGAAGGGCCCATGCTGGTTCCCCTCTATTCACTGGTTCAGGGGCTTCCGGTTACAGAACCGGAACCGGAAGCCCCGAAAACCGCTTCTCCCTCTCCCGCAGAGACCACGTCCTCTGTGCCCGCAAAAGGATCTGCGGAGATTTTTTCTTTATCGGACGACGATCCGGAAGAAACCCTGGATCATCTTTTCGACTTGTTTAAAAGGGTGGGGACAGTTCTGGGGGAGCGGTCTTTCCCCGACCCGAGAGCCTACCGGTATCCGAGAATGGCCGTCTGGGAATCGATTCGTGAATACCCGGATGCCCAGGACCGGATCACACGCATTCCGCCTCCCCCTCCCCATCTTCTGGAAACACTGGAGACCCTGAGGACTAACGGGCTTCCGGAAGCCCGGATCCGGTTCGCCGAACTCCACCAACCGGATTTTCCCTTCTGGTTTGACCTATCCTGCGAGTCAGGCCAGGCCATGGACCTTCTTGGGTCCGAATGGGAGCTTGCAAAGGAGGCTGTCCGGACGGAGCTTCGTTTCCTCGGATTCAGGCTTCCCGGATTGACAGACCTCTCGTTTTCCGATGGGACGCCTTTTCTGTCCGACACCGGGCGACAGTGGCTTGGATCATCGACTCCGGGAGAACCTTCGGAGGGGGGCGAAGGGGGAAGGAGCCACCGTGATCCGATCGGCCCGGTCCGTACCCTGGTCGGGGACCGGGATCTTGAAAAGGCCGTTCAATCCCTTGAGGTCCTGCGACGCCAGTCCCCTACGGTCCATATGCGATTCCAGATCGATCTTGAGTTTTTGTCTCTCGTCCGTGACATGGGGCGGGATCTGCCGGTTCTCTCACTGGCACAGAGCCTGTTGGCCGACCTTGACCGTTACCAGCTCGACGGATGGGATCCACCTCTCGCAGCCCGGGCTCTGGCCCAGATCCACCGGGCCCTTTTTGACAGCGATGACCCGGAAGACAGGAAGATGGCGGACAGTGCCCTGCGCCGCCTTCTCAAAATCGATCTTCCGGGGGGTGTGGAGGTGTTCCGGAACCGGCGCTGAGGAAATCCCGGAAAACGGCCTCCTGGTCCTGACAGGAAAAGGAAATCCCCTGGCGGTTCCCTGCAGTGATGCCGGTCACATTTTCCAGGGGAAGGAGAACTGGTACAATGGCGGGCTCGATGAGCATTTTTTGAACGCAAGGAGAGCTGACAATGGCTGTACTCGTTTCGAACAGGGATTCGGACAATGCAAAATCCCTTGAGGAAATGGAAAGGAAACTGTTCCAGATCCAGCGGCACGTTTTTTACCGGGAACTGGCCCGGTTGATCCGGATGCGGACGGACAGGGCGCTTCCGGATCTGATAGAGGTCCTTGAGGCGACCGAGAAGTATCCGTCCCCTGTCCTTCTGAGCCTGGCCAAAAAACTCCGGGAAGGGGAGGCATCTTTTTCCTCGGCTATCCGGGAATGGGCGCCGGTCCGGGACTCGGTCATCCTGAATTTGGTGGACAAGCGTTCCTGTCCTCTCGAAGCCGCTCTGGACTTTCTGGTCGAATTTCCCGAATAGAATTCAACGCGCTCCCATCTGCCCAGAAATATCTTCGGGTCGTCCCCGGGCCAAAGAGTCACGCCTCTTCCCGGGGGGCCTTCAGGAATGCGGGATGTATTCCCGGGAACAAACCCCGGCCCCACTCTTATAAAATGGAAAAG
>JAYWMN010000085.1:0-19194 GCA_035873205.1 Nitrospirota bacterium | reverse complement strand
GGGCCAGATCCGCCTGCTTGAGAAGTACGGTGACCTTCTGCTCTCGTTTGTACAGAAGGGTCATTCCGAGACTGGTGGTACAGGAAATTTTTCCGGAGGGAAGCTCGAAGTGGCGGGCAAGGCATTCATGAACCTTTTCTGCCACCTGGGTTGCGTGGATGGCCGAATCCGGAGCATTGTTACTCAGATTCTCAAGAAGAATTACAAATTCGTCGCCGCCCAGCCGGGAAATTGTGCTCCCGGCTCTGGAAATAGTATCCATTTCTCTCAAAATGCCTTGGAGGCGATTAGCCACTTCGACGAGCAACTGGTCCCCCAGTTCGTGCCCCCTTGCATCGTTGATCGTTTTGAAGTGATCAAGGTCCAGGAACAGGATCGCGCCGTAGTTCCCGGTACGGGTGCTGGCGGCCATCGCCTGTACTATACGGTCGAGGAGCAATCGGCGGTTGGGAAGCTGGGTGAGGGCATCGTAGTAGGCCAGACGGTGGATTTCCGCTGCGGATTCCGGATTTCTGGTGATGTCTGAAAAGATATAGACATAATGGGTGGGACACCCATTCGTGTCGGTAACGGCAGAGATGTTGACCCATTCAGCGTAGATCTTTCCATTCTTGCGGCGATTCCACATCTCCCCCTTCCATCTTTTTTTCTCTTTAAGTGTTTCCATGATTTTCGAATAAAAAGACGGTCCGTGATGATCGGACCTGAAAAGTGCCGTCGTCCGGCCCACCAGTTCATTACCCGAATAGCCGGTCATTTGGGTAAGCGCACTGTTGGCCCTGAGGATGACGCCTTCCTTATCGGTCACAAGCATGGCTTCCTGGGAATCGAAGGCAATCCCAGCAATACGAAGCTCCTCATCCATCCTCTTTCGTTCGGAGATGTCGGTGAGCGCGACACGCACTGCCGGGAATTGTCCGTCTGGAATGTGAACGCTGTTCAGGAAGGCATTGAACGTTGTCTTGTCTCCCCGAACAAGTGTCAGTTCGCAGTTTTGTTTTCCACCATGTCGCAATGTATACAGAAAATGCCGATACCATCGGTCTCTGTCTTCCAGAATGACCCGGGAAGAAAACCGATGGTTCAGCAGTCGTGCGCGATCTCCTAATAGCGCGGCTCCGGTGAGATTCACCTCCTTGATGATGGCCTCGCTCGAGAGGGTCAGGTATCCAACTGGCGCGAATTCATAGAGGTCGAAGTAGCGGTCACGTGTCTCTTCCAGAGCGACATGGGCTTGTCTCAATTCCTCGTTCTGCATCTCAAGTTCTATCTGGTGGACTCTCAGCTCATGAATGAGTGCTTTCTGGGAAGTTATGATTGTGTCGTTCATAGCCAGATGATCGACCTTTTTCTCCGCAACGGTGCGAAGCATCTTTTTGAATTGATCCAGTTCCTCCTCTTTCCGAACCATAGACCCTCCTTTACTTTAGATCCATTGCCAATAAAATCGAGTGAATCCCCGATCTCTTGCTAACCAGACGACGGGCATTGAGAAGGATCGTGCGGCGCCTGTTGACTGGAAAGTCGTATTCAAGTTCATATCCTTCAATGGTTTTGTTAAAGGGAAGAATGGTTTCGATAAGTTTTTTCAATTCAGGAACATCCCACTGCCGATTCCCTATCTGATAGAAGGATCGACCCACGGTTTCCTCCGGTTTGCCACCAAACTCCCGATAAAAGGACGGGCTGGCAGAAACGACCATGCAGTCGGAGTTCAGCACGACAAGCGGCTCCCACACGGTATTGACGATTTCCTCAGCAATCTCCCGTTCTTTCTGCAACAGTTCGTCGGCTAATTGCTTGGTGATGTCGGTAAAGGTAAAAACCACACCATGAAGTAGGTTGTCCAGCGAACGGAAGGGTTGAATACGCCCGAGAAACCAGGTATTGTCCGTCGTCTGAAGCTCCCGTTCGACGGGCACCAGGGTATCAAGCACAATTTTGGCCTCTGAAGTGAGGGTGTCATTCACAAAATTTGACTTGATATCCCCCAGGGGGCGTCCGATATCCGAATCGATCAGACGGTAGAGTTTCGTCATCTCGCGAGAGAACCGTCGTATCCTCAGATTCTCATCAAGAAAAAGTGTGCCAACATTGATATTGTCGAGAAGATTTTTTATGTCGTTCTGCATGTTGTCGAGTTGCTCGACCTTTTCCTGCAATTCGGCATTGACGATCAGCAACTCTTCATTGATGGACTGCAGTTCTTCTTTTGAGGTTTCCAGTTCCTCATTTGTCGACTGGAGTTCTTCGTTGGTGGACTGGAGCTCTTCATTGGATGCCTGCTATTCTTGGATGGTGATCTGGAGACTCTCTTTGGTGCTGGACAGGGCTCGTTCCAGCTCTTCGATGCGCGACTCGAGCCTTCCCTTGACTTGCTTGCCCGTGTCATGGATCGCGGAGGGGGGAGAGACCTTGTCCTGAAATGTAATCAGAAGGAGGACCTGACCGGTCTCCGGGCCCGGAAGGGGACTCACGCTCAGGTTCACGGTCTGAAACACATTGTCCGACCTGAACGTCACCTCCCGGTTAAGGAGGGGAAGGCCCAGCTTCGTCACTGTATAGATGGCATCGCGCAATGCCAGCTGCAGGTTTTCTCGCGCCATCTCGATCACATTGGAGGTCGGTTCCCCAGGAGCCAGCCTGAGGTACTTTCCTGTATCCCCATGCACGTAAAGAATCTCACCCCGCTGGCTTGTGAGCACCGATGCGGGAGTGTAGGCGTTCAGAATCGCCCGGCGAGTCATTTCGGCAAAGCTTGTCATTTTTCCTTTTCTTCTCGACTCTTCCGTTGGCTTTACGGGGGAAAGCGTCCAGGATAACCCGCTGGACGTCACCCCACGCTTCGACTCGAAAGAGTGGATCGCGGCGTAAACCTTCCACTTCCGGTTTATTGGAGTGAACAGGGAAGCATGGGTTCCCAGACTCTCGGAAGGAGAAAGAACAAGCACCCCTCCAGGCCTGAGCGAGTGGTGGAAAGCCAGAATGAGCCGGTTTTGGAGCTCCGATTCCAGATAAATCATGAGGTTCCGGCAACTCAGAATGTCCAGCTTGGTAAAGGGCGGATCCTTGATGACATCCTGGACGGCAAACACCACCATGTCCCGGATTCCTTTCATCACCCGATAACCGTTGTCTTCCTTGACAAAAAAATGCTGCAACCGGTTGGCGCTCACATCCTGGGAAATATTGGGCAGATAGAAGCCTCCCCTGGCTTTGGTGATGGAGTCGGCATCGAGATCGGTCGCATAGATCTGCACCTTGAACGGCATGCGAAGCTTCTCCATGCACTCCTGGATCAGAATCGCAAAGGAATACGCCTCTTCCCCGGTCGAGCATCCGTTCACCCAGACCCGGAATGTATAGTCGTCTGGCTTGTCAGCGAATAACTTGGGAAGGATCTCTTTCTCAAGAAAGTCAAACAACTCGGGATCCCGGAAAAAACTGGTAACGTTGATCAGTAGCTCCTTGAACAGGAGCTGGACCTCTTCAGGGAACTCCTCGAGATAGGCCAGGTAGGCTTCGGTCCGATCGATGCTGTTTTCAATCATGCGACGCGTGATGTGCCGGTTGATCGTGCTTTTCTTGTACTGAGAGAAATCGTGCCCGGTCTTGGAGCGCAGCAATATCAGAATTTTCCTGATGCAGGCCGTATCATTCGCCAGGATCGGAGATGAACCTTGTGCAGCCCCCTGCTGCATAAGGTCCTGAAGGGCTTCGGGCATTTTTTCCACCGGAAGGACACGGGTGACGTAACCTGCGCTGATGGCACTGGCGGGCATCCCGTCGTATTTTGCGGTGGAGGGGTCCTGAGCAAAAGACACGCCCCCTCGACTGTGAATTTTCCACAACCCCAGAGTACCATCTGTACCGGTTCCTGAAAGAATGATGCCGATAGATTTTTCCCCCTGCTCCCTTGCCAGGGAGGAGAAGAACAGGTCGATCGGCATACGTTGTCCACGGGGCTTTTCGGGCATTCTGAGTTTCAGGGCGCCACGAGAGATGATCATGTCGCGATTGGGCGGGATAACATAGACCGAGTTGGGTGCCAGCTTGAGGTCATTTTTGGCTTCGATCACCGGCATCGCTGTCATGCGCTGCAAAATTTCGGTCAGCATGCTGACCTGGCCCGGGTCAAGATGGGATACCAAAACAAAGGCTATTCCACAGGCAGGATCCGTGTGGAGAAAAAAGTGCTCGAAGGCTTCAAGGCCACCGGCCGAAGCTCCGATGCCGACGATGGGGAACCCCAACCCGGATGTCTTCTTCGCCCTGGCCTTGGGGGGCGTCTTGTCGGAGGTCAATCTATCCTCTCTGTTCCTGCTACTTTGGAGGTCGTAATAACCCATCTTGCCTGATTTTTTTTCATCAAACCGGCTCTGCGAGGTTATCCGATCACCAAAGAAGCATGACCATTAAATCATTTTTTAAGGGTCAAACCAAGTTTACGTATTTACACTATACTCCATAAATAGTGAGAGTCCAGATGAATTTATGGGACGGAGCCTTCTATATTTTACTTTAAATTATTTCAATTAATTTTAATTTATTTAATTATTTTATACTTTTTACCACAAAATGAAAATCGCTCCCTTCCTTGATCCCCTTTCATTCGACGGACTCTCCAACGATTGTCCCTTCTTCTTCCCTCCCGATTTCCATGCCCATCCCGCAGGAAAAGGGAGGTCTTTGCCAAACGGCTCGGCATCGGGCCTCCCCCAAAGATGTTCCCCCCTTTTCCCGGCCAGTGGACCTCCGCTCAAAGAGGAATTGTTCTGAGTTCTCACGGTCGGGATTTCTCAGAGCTTCGATGCACCCCGCACCGCCTCGAGCTTCCCGGTCTTCACATCGTAGATATATCCGTGAATGGGAATGCTCTTGGGAACAAGAGGATGGTTGTGAATCCGGGCAACATCGTCGATCACGCTTTTCTTGAGATCAGAAATCGTCAGCCATTCAATGAAGCGTCCTTCGGAAGATCCCGGCCCTTTCCCGATATCGTGCCACCCCTTGGCGTCAATTTTAGCCGTGTCGAGACTTCTGGAAAGGAGGTCGGCCATTATGTCGCTGGTAAACGTTTCCATGCCGCAGTTAGTGTGGTGTATGACAAACCATTCCCCGGTTCCGAGAAGTTTGTGAGAAATGACCAGGGACCGGATTGCATCGTCAGACGCCCGGCCTCCTGCGTTTCTGATCACATGGGCGTCCCCTTCGGCAAGGCCAGCAAATCCTGCCGGATCAAGCCTGGCATCCATACAAGTCAGAATGGCGAACCTTCGTGCCGGGGGCATGGCGAGACTCCCTTTGTCCCCGAAAGACCGCACATACTTTGAATTGGCGGAAAGAACTTCTTCAAGAATTTTGTCGCTCATGGTGTGTGCTCCTTGGGTTAGGATCGGACGACGATGGACAGAGTATTCCTCCGGGGATCGAAAAAACCCCGTTCCGGAAAGTGTAGGCGAAATCTACGGATAAGGGAAAGGGAACTCTCAGGTGATTTCTGAAATCAGAGCTCGGAACTTGAAACCTTCGGGGGGGAAGGGGACGAGAGAGGGACTCTTGTTCAGGAACGCTTTGGAGTGGCAGACCGGGCCAGAGCATCGACTCGTTCATTCTCCGCATGGCCATTGTGACCGCGAACCCATTTCCAGTGAACTTCGTGCAGGGCTGCCAGACGATCGAGCTCCTGCCAGAGAAGCTCATTCTTGACAGGAGCCCCGGAGGATGTCCGAAACCCGTTCTTTTTCCAGGACTTGATCCATGATGTCATCCCGTTCTTTACATACTGGCTGTCGGTATGGACGGTGACGCGACAGGGCTTTTTCAACGACCGCAACCCTTCGATGACCGCCATGAGCTCCATCCGGTTATTGGTCGACTCCATCTCTCCTCCCGAAAGCTCTCTTTCCGCTCCGCGGCACCGGAGAAGGGCTCCCCATCCTCCCGGACCAGGATTCCCCGAACATGACCCATCGGTAAAGAGATCCACTTCGTCCATCAGGATCCCCCGGATGGGGAAAGGATTCCCAAGGAATACCGATACTGGACGAGCGCCGACCGTAGATCGTAGCGGGCCGAATCCACATCGACCCGGGCTCTTCTGAGAGCAGTTTCTGCATCGATTACATCCACAGAGTGAGCCGTCCCAACTCGATAGGCCGCTTCCACCAGTCGATCATTTTCCGCCGCATTGTCCAGGGCGGTCCGGGTCTCCTTCAGACGTTCCCGAGCCTCCCGGACATCCTCGGCCGCATCTCTCACACTGGCCACGATTCGAACTGTGTCGTCCTCTTTCTGGTGAATCGACTGGCTCAGGCTCGCCCGAGCTTCATGAATCTGATGGGTGGTCAGGCCCCCTTCGAAAATCGGAACATTGAGCATCCCTCCAAAATTAAAGCTGGAAAAAGGGGTCGTGGGAATTCCCGGAAAGAACTGGACCGATATCTGGGCCAGGTAATACTGGGCAAACCCGGAAATGGAGGGATAGTTCTGGTCTTTCGCCGAATCGAGCGAAGCTTCGCGGGCCCGGACCGATTCCTTGTCGGCCAGAATATCAGGGTGAATGTCGAGATAACGTGTCAGGTCGGCTTCAGGGTTTACGGAAAGGCCCGCCTCTCCTCCTGCCACAATTTCGTCGGCCACGAACGGCTGCTTGCTTTTGTAGCCGATGGCACGCCCCAGATCGACCTGGGCCTTCCTCAGGCCGGTTTCTTCATGAATCAAATCAAGACGAGCCTGTTCGTAGTTCACTTTGGCCTGGGTGATATCGAGCATCAGTCCGACACCGGCCTGCATGCGGGCCTGAGCCTCCTCAAGGTGCTTTTGTGCATCGAGAAGGCTCTGTCTTGCCGAAAGAACCCGATGCTGGGATTTGAGAAGGGCGTAATAAGCTGTTTCAACATCCCGAATCACCGTCTGGATGATCCGGCCTTTCTGTGCTTCGACCGATTTCAGCTGATGGCGGCTCTGCCGGACCTGGGAGTGGACCCGGCCGAAATCGAGGATGGTCTGGGTCAGTCCGACTGTCAAAAGATTGAAGTTGCCGTACTGGTATCCCGGAAACAGAAAATATCCCAGCATACTGTTTCCGACCGTATCGGTATAGTTCGCCGAAAGGCTCGGAAGATACCCCGACTTCGATTCCCCAACCCGCTCCTTGGACGCCTGGACCTCGTCGGCAAAGGCCTTGAGGGAAGGACGTCTCGACAAAGATTCCCTCACTGCCGCATCAAGAGAGATCGATCGCCCTCCTGTCTCATGTCCCGTCACAGACGATGCGTCCGCGGCCACGGCAAAGGAGGGAGACAGCATGAGCATCGTAATGGACAGAATCCCTATTTTCGAAATCTTCTTTTTTCCTTTCACTCCAATCCTCCATGAGCAATACCCGTGATTCCCGTAGCTGTCTCCGGGGGACTCTGAGGCTTCTGGGAGAGACGTTTCATCAGAAGAATCAGGGGAATTCCGAGAAGGGCCAGCAAGCCGGCCACGACAAAGGTTTCGTTATAGGCCGAGATGGCCGCCTGGGTCCGGGCAGTGTTGATCAGCATGGCATTGGCCCGGGCGGTCGCTTCCAGCGATGCCCCTCCATGGCCTGCGGTCTGGTTGTAGAAGTCGAGGACGCGCTGGTAGATATACGAATGATATGTCACATCGGACTGGTACTGATTGTAGAATCCGGCCTCCCGGTGATCCAGAACATTGCCGAGGATCGCCACTCCCAGCGCCCCTCCGATCTGGAGCATATTGCTCTGAAGACTCGAGGCGAGGCCAATATGGCGGGGTTCGACCAATGTCTGGGGAATGGAAGAAAGAAGGGCATTGAGCATCCCCATCGAGAGCCCGAAGACCAGCTGGGCGAGAAGGATCTGAACCATCGACGGAACGCCCATCAGAAAGGCGAAAAGAAATTGTGAGACCGCCAGCATGACGAATCCGCTGACGAGAAGAGAGCGCTTGAAACGATCCGAACCCCGGGAGGAAAGGTGCCCCAGAAGCGGCATCGTGATACCGGCCATGAGCGACGATGGCAACAAGACCAGCCCGGCATCGGTCGCCGTGAACAGGTTGAAGGTCTGGACAAAGAGAGGAAGGAGAAACATGCGGCCGAAAAGACCCAGGGACCGGAAAAAATTGGCCAGTATGATAAGAGCAAAGTCGACATCCCGAAAAATGTTCAGATTGATGATCGGATGGCGGACCATAAAAGCGGTCATCACAAAGATCCAGAACGCGATAGCAGAAACGGCCCAGCATTCGTAGACAAACTGTGAGGTCCACCCCCATCGTTCCCCTTCGGTCAGCGCGACAAGAAGGAAGGAAAGGGCCGTTCCCAGTGAAAGGAATCCGGCGTAATCGAAGGGGACGACGGTATGTTCCCTGTCCTTTTTGAGAACCATGACAGTAAAAAGGACACTCAGGATTCCGAAGGGGATGTTGATGAAAAAGACATCGCGCCAGTTGAAGTTGTCGACCAGCCATCCTCCGAGAATCGGGCCGATTGTGGGTCCGAGAACGACCACGATCCCGAAGAATCCGAATGCTTTAGGGCGTTCTGAAGGAGCGAAGGCTTCTGTAATGATTGTAAATCCCAAAGGCATCATCATCCCGCCCCCCACCGCCTGAAGAACACGAAAGACGATCATCACATTCAGGTTGGGGGAGATGCCGCAAAAAAAGGAGGAGAGCACAAACAGAAAAATGGAGGCCAGGTAGAGATTCTTGATTCCGAAGAAGGTCCTTGCCCATCCGCTGGCCAGAGTGACAACGGCAAAGGCCATAGAGTAGGCGGTCACCACCCACCGGACTTCATCCTGATTGGTATCGAGACTTCCCATCATGTAGGGAAGGGCCACATTGACGATTGTCGTGTCGAGCACCGGAAGGAACAGGGAGAGCATGACGACTCCCAGAGCCCACCAGGGATAGCGAGGAGAATCCCCGACCAGGCTGCCCCCCGACTTCACCACGGCGAACCGTCTTTGACATGGATGCGGATCTCCGTGGAGAGGCCCGGTCTCAGGGTGACACCGCGAGCATCATCGATCGTGATTCGAACCGGGATCCGCTGGGTCACCTTGACGAATGTTCCCGAGGCATTCTCGGGGGGCAGGAGGGAGATCGCCGCGGCCGATGTCGGAAGGATCTGGAAGACATGCCCGTGGAACTTTTGTCCGGGATAGGCATCGATCGTGATGTCGACCGGCTGTCCGACCCGGACCCGTCCCATTCGCGTCTCCTTGACCTTGGCCGTCACCCAGGTATCACGAGGATCAACCAGGGACACAACCGCCTGACCTTTCGAAACAACCTGACCGACCTGGGCAATACGCTCCGCCACCTGGCCGTCGAGGGGGGAGTGGATCGTGTAGTTCAGCGGATGGGACTCTGTCGTTTCCAGGGCCGTACGGTTGACGAATTCAAGCTTCCTGATCTCGGTGAGCTGCGCAAGAAGATCTTCGTATACCGTCTTCAGGTGGTCGAGGTCGGCCACGGTGATAAATCCACCCTTCTGAAGGGCCTCCCCCCGATGGAGGTCCCTATTGGCATTCGCGAGGCGGACCTTGAGTGACACCTCCTGGGCCCTGGTGCGTTCAAGTTCTCCAAAAGCAGAGACATTCCGTTGACCGATGCCCTGCAGGGCTTCGAAGCCTGTCGTGTCGACCCGGGCCAGGAGATCCCCCTTCCGGACCGGATCCCCGACATTGACAGGCAGAGTCATGACCCGGCCCCTCATATTTGCCGAAACAAGGACGATATTCCCGTCGACCATGGAATCTTCCGTCGCGACATAGAACTGGTTGTAACGGACATACAAGAGAATAACGATAAGGGTCACCAGAAGACCGGTGCCCCCGAACAGCATGCCCTTTTTTCTTCCAGACATGGAGGGAGACCCGCCCTGAGCGCCTTGAATTCCGCTCATCGATCGGCACCCGTTTCAAGTGTTTCCCTCTTGAATTCTTTGGGAACGGGGTGAGCTATTTCCAAGAGGGCCCTGTGATAGTCGAACCCCTTGTAGGTCGGAGAGGACGGATTGTGGCAGGTTTTGCATGTATTTTCATCCGGATGGCTCACAAGACCGGCAAGAGCGGATTTTTTCGGACTGATCATGACGGAAAAGTGGGCAAAGTCCTCTCCCGGGCCGTGACAGGATTCGCACTGGACCCCATCTGTCATCCGGAAGGTCGAGAGGACTTCGGGGAGGGGCTTGTTGTACGCGGTCACATGGCAGGTGAGGCACCGTCCGTCCCGTTTCGGATCGGCAATATGAAGACGTGCCGCAATCCGGAGCGCTTCAGGAGAGTTCAAATCGCTGTAAGCCCGGGCATGGGGACTCTTGGCCCACACAAAAAACTGGCGACCGATTCTTGACGAGGAGTGGCAGACTTCGCAAGTCTCGACCCCCACATAACGATGCAGCACCGAATCAGCTTGGGCATGAACCGTTTCGAGAACAGTTCCGGCCGCCGCCAGAAGAAGCAACCCCACCGCTACAAAAGCCTGACGAACTCTGTTCATTTGCCTCCCCTTCGGAAACATAGAGTCTCTCACTTCGAGATGATCGCGCCATCGATACCGGCCATGAAATGGTTGACCAGTTCATTCAAATAGAACTCCCGGTCAAGGGTCCGGACCTTGTTTCCCTGCAAAAGGTCCTGAAACAGAAATGTCGACACAATGGGTCCGATAAAAAAGGAGTCCATGAGCGCCCCCGATTTGCCCTTGTGTCCCCTGGCTGCAAGATATTTCTCGAGGAGTCGGGAAAAGCGATTCATGGAGAGTTCCATGACAAGCTTCGGAAAGAGCGGTTCCTGAGCGTCCTCAAGGAGCCTGTATTCGGTCAGGAGAATGCGCAATACGTCCCTGTCCTTTTCCAGCCCCTCGAAGGTCGAATGGCCCAGGTCCAAAAGAAATTCGCGAAAGCAGGAAGAATCGGGAGGTTCCTGTTCGAATCGGGACTCCCATCGGGAATAGCATTTCTGCGCTGGGGAACGGTCTTGCTGGAACTTTTCGACGATGATCGCCTGCAGAAGGGCTTTCTTGCTGGGAAAGTAATGATAGATCAGCCCTTCGGTGATTCCGGCCTTCCGGGCGATCTTCCGGTTGGTGGTCTGGAAATATCCTTCGTCGGCAAAGCAAGACATGGCCGCATCAAGAATCTCCCGTTTTCTTTGGGCGCACCGGTCACTCGTCTCGATTGCCACTTCCTGGCGAAGAGATTTTTGATCGGTTTCTCCCCGGCCCTTGCTTCCTGCCGCCCCTCCCATTGGCTCTCCTCTATTTGATTGATTAACCAATTAACAAGCAGTATACGAGGATGCCGACCGGTCCGTCAAGAGATCCCGAGTGCTCCGGGGCCAATTTGCATAGTGTGTTTCCGGCCCTCCCCCCCTTTATTTTCACCTGTTCTTTGGTACAATGCCAAGACCAGAGTGACTTCCTACTCCCTCATTTTTATCGCTCATCAGGATTAGCAGGAACGGCTCATGTCCGATGATCTTCTCTTCAGAGATTTTTTGGCCTCGGCCCTCGTGTCGACCGGGTTTTCCAGAGATCCGGGTGCGCCACCCCTTGTTGGACTTTCGAGCGACCTTTACTTTCCTCCACTGGAAGACCTTATCCTCTCCCTTTCCCCCGCTGCCCCTCCCGAATACCTGGAAATTTTCAGAGGAAGGACCGAGGATCTGATCCGGGCCCGGAATGCTGTTCCGACGACCATTCCGTTTTCCTACCACGGAGACTGTCTCTGGTATACCCAATCCGACTTTCTTTTCAATCCCGCCTTCAGGGAGGAGACTCTTCGAGCCAACCGCCATATGGATGCCATCGGCTCCCCCTGGATGATCCATGAATGCGCCCAGAAAACCATGGAGGGCTATGCCTTCGGCCTTTATGCCCCCCCTCTCCTGACCCCGGAGGGGGCTCTCGTCGCACGTCAGGGGGCTCTGGCTCTCGCATCTTCCCTGAACGGCCGGATCCTTCTCGTCGAGACCCCTCCGTTCCCCCCTCACCCGACAGGGCCGCTGGATCTTGCGACCTTTTTCCGGATCGTGACGCACGACAGCCCACTGGGCATTGGCCTGGACATCGGCCATTGCCTTACTTATCTCGCCGTGACCGGAAAAAGGCCGGACCCCCAATCCCTGGTCGCATGGCTCCGGGAGTTTCCACTGGAAAGGGTCGTGGAGATTCATGTGGGGGGGTTGACCGCAACCCTGCTCGAAGGGGAGGAATGTCTGATCGACGACCATTCCCGGGAGGTTCCGGATCTCCTCTTTGATTCCCTTGAAGCGGTTGGCCGGTCCCTCTCCTTGCCCAATCTCAAGGGGGTGGCCCTAGAGGTCGACAACAAGAGCCTGCCTGTTATTGCCCGGGAATTCCCCAGGTTCCGGAAAATCGTCCTGTCCTCATTCTTGGAGAACCCGATCACAGGCTCCCGTTCCCCAGTCTTCCCCGCCCCTCAGCTTCCCGGAAACATCCGACTCGGGCCGGAAGGCTCCGATGTCTGCCTGTCGGCCCGAAAAGGGTACGAAACTCTGGCTCAGGGACTCATGGAAAAAGGACTCTCTCCTTATGCGACCACACTCTACCCCCTGGAGGTCTGGAACTTTGGGGGCTCCATGCCCGACATGTTTCCTGAAACCCTCTCCCTCCTGGAAAAAGAGGGCATTGCGGCCCAGGACACATTTGTCGATTTTTTCAACCGGCATCCCCGAAGCGAAACCACTCCCTTCGACTACCTGCAAATCAAAGTCCGCAGGACTCTGGAATGGGTCGACACCCTCTCTGAGCACCTCCCTGACCCTGACACCTACCTGACCATCCGGGCCATGGCCGAAAAAGAAGCCGGGCTTCTCATCCTCGCCCAGGAACAATTCAATGGAGACCCCTTATGAACAAGAACCGCCGCCTGCTCTCAATGATTCAAATCCCGTTCCTTCTCCCGATGCTCCTTCTTTCCGTCGCCGGATGCCACTCTCTCCAGAGCACCTCTCACCCAGCCCCTGCCGCCTCTCGCGAATCGGCCCGGTTCTATGGGACCTTGATGTGGGACAAGAATCCCGTCAGGAGGGCCGCTCTTTTCCTTCAGGCCACCAGAAAGGGCGGGACACCCAGAGGAAGGGAGGTCGAGTTTCTGACGCGTTCGGACGGGACCTTTGATGCCCAGCTCCCTCCCGGGCACTACCGTCTCAGGTCAAGCCCTACGACATTGTGCCCCCTCAAGGGGGAGATTGATCTCACGCCGGGGGACAACCATTATCAGCTCTCGGTTCACTCGCTGTCCTTCCTGACCTGCGTTCCCGGCACGATCAAGCATCTCTGAAGATCACCCGGGAAGCGACAACCGTGAACAGAAAGACTTCAGAGCTCACGAGACCTTTACGATAATAACCTTGTCAGGGATGACCCGCTGTCCAGACTGTTCGGGTTGCGACGATGGTTCATCGGCTCTTCCGGAACTCTCGAAAGAAATAGGCCGAGATCGCGGGCGGGAGGTCGAAAGGCTTCCCGAACGACCAGGACAAATCGGGGCCATTGTGAACTCATTCGGGAAATCGGAGCCCAGACCAACCTTCTCGCATGGAACAACCGCCATCGAATCGGCGAGTGCCTGTAAACAGGGGCGGGGATTTGCCGTCGTGGCCGATGAAGTCGGAAAACATGCCAGCGGAGTCCTCGAATAGGCCGGCCTTTCCGCCTCGAAATGCCTGGAAGCGATGATGTCCGCCTTCCAGAAGATGGAACCTCAGGCAGGAGGACCGGCGCTTGTCGGATTCGTCGAAGCCGTGAAAATGGATCCTCTTTTTTTCAAGCTCGAAATCTCTCCGGTTCTGGTCGGACTGTCCGAGAAGAAGGCGGAAGCTTGCTCAAGTCACAAAGAGTGCCGTCTCTGCCAATGGTATTATGAAGGGGAAGGACGCTCCCTGACGGACAGTGCGGGATTCAGGGACCTGGCAATCCCCCATAAGAAGTCCATTGCTTCGGAGTCGCAGCGGTCACGAAATCCCGGGAAATCAGGCTCGAGTAGGCTCTTGCGGCCTTGTCCGGCATGGACAAGGCCAGCATGGTGGTCATGGAGCAACTTGAACTCATTGGAAAGCCATAAGAATCGGCCCCCTGGACGCAGGAAGGATTTCCGGGAAATTCCTCCGCCAAGCTTGACCAATCCTTGTTTCCAAGGGCTTTTACACCTCCTCCAAAGTATGCTACCTTTATTTGGAAATAGTAGGCCCCCCCGGAAGACGCGGGAAGACTGTGAAAAAACGGGCTCGGGGCAAGCAATTGTGTTTGGGCGATCAGTCAGCGGCAGGACTGGCTCCTGAAAGAGGGGCTTCTGGCTTTCCAACCCGCTCCCTTTTTTAAAGGAATCATGAAAACAGTCCGCTCTCCTCAATGGGAAAGAAAAATTCCGATGCAGATCATGACCTTCTCCCTGAATCAAGGAACCGACCTTGGGATCCGCATGACCGAGATCCGGAAGATTGAGTCCATCAAAAGCCTTCCTTCGGACAGCTCAGGCAGAATTTTGTGCTTTCCTCACCAATGGTTCGGGTATTCTTCCCCGGATACCGCTTCGGGACTCAAGGGGATCTCCCTCTCTTCCTCCCGGAAAGCCCTGATCGTCGTCCCCCGGATCGGGCGCATTCTCCGTCTTGCCGATGAGCCAGAAAAAGGAACCCCCCATCCGGATCTTCCTTTTCTTACCAGGCACAAGACAATGGAGGGGCCGGAAACCTGGATCATCGACATTCCCGAGCTCGACAAGCATCTTTCGGCCACCCCTCAGGACGACTCTGCGCCTCCCGCCCCGAGCCAGCAGGGATCGACCGGTATCGACAACTCCAGTCCGGACCTCTTCCAGCAGGTGGGCCAGACAGCCCGGGATATCCAGCGCGTCCTTTCCCTGTCCTCATCCATGGTCGACTCCCTCCGGGTTATGGAAGGGAAACTCCCTGAGACCTCGCACGGGCTCGAGGTCATCAGCCAGATGACAGAAGAGGCCGCCCACAAACTGATGAATACTCTGGAAAACATTCTGGAGGAACATTCCCGCATCCGGGAATGCCTCCGAACAATTGCAGAAGATCCATCAACGGCTGGAGAGAAAATTTCCCGGATCGAGGAAACCCTGAACCAGGCCGACGAAAAAGTGATGGCGGGATTTGAGGCCATGGCCTTTCAGGATCTGGTGGGTCAGAACATAAAGCTTGTCGGAAGTCATCTTAAAGAACTTGAATCAAGACTTGTCAGGATTCTGATCGAAACCTCTCCGGAATCCATCGAAAAACCCGGCAATGATGATAAATCAGAGGGGAAGGGAAACGGACAGGAATCGATTTCCCTAAAAGGAGTCAGGGCCCAGGGAGATATCGACCAGAATACCGTTGACCAGCTCCTTTCGGAGTTTGGATTTTAGAAGAGGTTTTCCATGAAACCACTCACTGACAAGCAAAAGCATGTTCTCGACTTTATCGAACGGGAAATCCGGATCAACCAGCAGCCTCCGACGATCAAGGAGATCGCCCGTCACATCGGATCGGAAAATACCCGGTCCGGCCTCACCCATATTGAAGCCCTGATCAAAAAAGGCTACATCGAACGAAGCCTCGGTCAGGCGAGATCGGTCAGGCTCACAGGGGCCTCGCTGGCTCTCTATGCGTCTGATTCCAGCCGGACCTTCCGGGAAGTCCCTCTTCTGGGACGGATCCGGGCCGGCGTTCCCACCGAAACGGAATCGGAAGGCCGGGAGACGGTTCCGGTTCCCGCGTCCATTTTCCCGATTCCCCCCGACTATGCCCTGATCGTCAAGGGAGACAGCATGACCGGAGCAGGCATCCTGGACGGCGACATGGCCTTCGTCCAGAAGTCAGGCCCTTTCATTTCCGGTGAAATTGTCGTGGCTCAGATTGTCGGGGAGATGACCCTCAAATATCTGATCAAGGAAAAAGGCCGGGTCTTCCTGCGGTCCGCACACCCGGACTTTCCTGATCGTGAAATCCCAAAAAACGACAGCCATGAGGTCATCCAGGGACGGATGGTCGGACTTCTCAGAAGATATCGCCAGAGTCCCTCAATAAAAATACTTTAAGGTCCCGGGACAGACAGGCTCCAGTATGGACGATCCAGACATTCATCGCTCTCCCCGATCCCGAGAGAAAGACGACCAGACCAGAGATGAATATCTCCCCGGAGTATGCAACATCGACCGGAAAGGCCGATTGATTCGCGGAGGGGGGGCATTCGTCGGACTCATTCTCGTGGTGATCTATAACGAGCAATGGCGGACGATCTTCACCCATCCCGTCCTTTATACCGCCGGACTGCTCATTCTGAGCACAGGAACGGCTCTCTCCCTCATTCAGGCGATGGTTTCCTTTTGCGTTGTCGATGGCTTTCTGGGTCGGACCTTCATCGCAGGGTCCAAGGGGAAGCCGGTCGCCCCAAGTCCCGAAAATCGGGCCATGGACCGCAAACGGGCTCTGGTCATCATGGGGGGGGCTCTGCTTGCCGGCATTTTTTTCTCCGCCGTCCTGCTCATTTCCGAGATCAACCAGTCCCACGGATGACCGTCCCGCTCCCGCGAGAGATCCCGGCATGAAACATGACCTCTGGCTTCAGGACCTCCCTCCCCTCACAACGATGGCCGCACGCCGTCTTCTCTTCCGAGGACGTGTGGATCTCGACATCCCCGGTTTCGGATTGACCGGAATTCTCAAGGGTCGGCTGACAATGGAGTCGGGAAAGGAGATCCACCTCTCTCTCCGGGAAATCTCATCGATGATCCTTGCCTCCTGTCCGGAATGTCTCACTGACGAAGCAATCCCCTGCTCACACGCCACAGCGGTTCTGCTGTCATTCCGGGAACATCTGAAGAAAAGTGATCCACCGAACCTCCGGCCGGGACAAAATCCGGGCCGGGACGACCGCCTTCCCTCCCTTCAGACGGGAGACCTCCTGTCCCATTACCCTTGCAATACCCTCGTCCTGACAGGATCAAAGCGCGCTCCGGTCTTCGTCGCCCTGACCGGAAAGAACGCTCCCATGGATCACGAAGCCTTCCATCGCCTTCAAGGTCGAAGAACCGGCAGACCGGACACCCGTTCAAGCTTGGCCGATCTCTTCCTCTCCTCCTTCGAACCTTGCCACGTTCCGGGGAAGGACGGAAGCCCCTTGCCCGGGTTTCGTCCCCGCGGAAGCGAATCCGAAGCCATTTTCCGGTACTTCAGGAATCCCGAAGTGTCTGTCTATTCCGCCCGGACCCGCACCCCTTATAAAATAGGATTCCTGTCAAAACCTCCGCTCCTTGACCTGAGAGCGCGATGGGTCGACTCACCGGGGCAGGACCTTATAGTTGAGGGACAGATCCTCATCGAGTCAGGGATTCAAGCGCTCAGGAACATTCTCTGGATGACTTTCGGTACGGTCTCCATCCTCTGCGGAAACGGGGCCCTGCTCTTTTTTCTGCAGGAGTCTCTCCTCGATCCCGCCCGAAGAAGACTGATGGAGCGGTCGGAGGAAGGTCATCCCCTGACGCCGGGAGAATGGGCACCTCTTCTTGACCCAACCGGAGGAAATCCAGGCGCGCCCCTACCGGTCACATTCGATCCCCCCTCCCTGGCTCCCGTCTTCGGACCCCGCTCCCGATGGACTCCGGTCGTGACCATCAGGGGACGAAGCGACGGGGCAGTGGCACTCCTCCCCCGGCTTTCTTTTTCCGAACAACTCTTTGTCCCGCTATTTGGTCCGGAACGTCACCGGATGGGGGACTATCTGAAAGCCTCCCAGGAAGACTCCGAGTCTGCCCCCTTCCTTATCGGAAGGGACAGGGAAAGAGAGCTTTACTTTCGTAACCTCTTCGAAAAGATCGCTCGTCTGTCAAGCTCCGATGCATCGATCCTGGTCGAAAAATCGCGAACAGGCAATGTCCTTGACAATCTTCTTCCCGCTCTCGAGTCGGCCGGTTTTACACTCGACCGTTCCGGGCTCTTTGACGGATCCCTCCTTCCCGGCCCTGTCCATGTGCGTCTTGTTGTGTCCCCCCTGTCTCGGGGACTTGTTCGGGTTCAGGGAATCATTGAAACAGGAGCCGGAATCTTTCAATTTCCGCCCCTGTGCAGGAAATCCGCCTCCCAGACCGAGCCGGCCGAAAACTCCTGGGTGATCGCGGTCGATGGAGAACGCTCCGTCTACCTCGAAGGACAGGCTCGTGAACATTTTCGGGACCTTCACCAGCTGTTCGACCTAGACCGGGAAGGAGCGGGATCGGTCAGCCATTTCTACGTTTCCATGCTGAAGTCGCTCCGGCCCGACCTTCCCATTGTGCCGACAGAGGAACTTTCCCGGACCCTGATCCCTTTTTCTCCCGCTCCCTTGCCCACGGCAACCTTCGAGAGTCTGTCCTCCTCCTTTGCCCCAACGCTCCGCCCCTACCAGAAGGACGCCGTTTCGTTCCTTCATTCCCTTTGGCAGGAGGGACTTTCAGGCATTCTTGCCGACGAGATGGGTCTGGGAAAAACCGTCAGTGTTCTTGGATTCCTGACTTTTATGAAAATGGAGAATCTTTTCCCCAGGGATACCCGTCCCCCCCTGATTGCACTGCCTGCCTCCCTCCTCTATAACTGGGTTCATGAGGCGAAACGCTTCTGTCCGGGAATCCGCCTGCATATTCACGCCGGGAGTAGCCGAAAAGAAAGGATCTCCGACATCGACTCGGCCGACCTCATACTGACGACCTATGGGACGATCCGCAACGACCCCCATCTTTCTTCCGGCCCTCCATTCTCCTGTCTTGTCCTGGATGAAGCCCACATGGTCAAGAATCCGGATTCCCGGACTCATCGAGCCATTCTTTCCCTCCCGTCCTTTCGGAGGATCGCCGTGACCGGCACACCGGTCGAAAACCGCATGACCGACCTCTGGGGCATCTTCAATATTCTGATGCCGGGATTTCTGGGATCAAGGCTTCTTTTCGAACACCGCTTTTTCCGGGAAAACGAGGGGGGGGACGGACGAAACAGCCGGATTGAGCTTCTGAGGAATCTCCTGTCCCCCCTGATTCTTCGCCGGACAAAAGAGAATGTCCTTTCAGATCTTCCTCCGAAAGTTGAAGTCGATATCTGGATCGACCCCACGAAAGAAGAGCATTCCCTCTACTCCCGACTGAAAGCCCGGGGGACGGAGGAGATTCAT
>JAYWMN010000074.1:0-34470 GCA_035873205.1 Nitrospirota bacterium | reverse complement strand
CCTTTATCTGGCCAATGAGGGGAGGCTTCTGGGTGCGTGCCGTCCCGATGAGTCCGGGATGCTCCTTGAGGCCATGAAAAAACATCCGGACGGAAAGGAGGCGGTCGTGATCGGCGAGGTAGGAGAGCCCGCCCCCGGAATGGAGGGGGGAATTGTCCGGATGATCACCCCCATGGGGGGAGTTCGACGGGTGGACTGGTTGAGAGGGGATCCTCTCCCCCGGATCTGTTGAAAAAAGGGTAGATTCCGTCTCCCTTTGCCCGGACAGATTTTTTCCCCGGAAAGGTCGGAGGGGATGGACGTTCATGTCAGACAAGGAGGCCCGAAGACCCGTTGAATGTCTTCGGGCAAGGTCTCCGGGTTTCTACATGCGGTGGTGGCCTTCCTCCATTCCATGGTGCATCAGCATCATCTCCCTCCAGAGTCCCTTGACCTTTGTGAACTGGTCCGGGGTCAGGGTTCTATGGGCCTTCGAGAGCATATCGAGATAGCTGTGCATGATCGTCTTCTTGTGCGAGAGAATGGCGTCCATGTCCTTTTGGACATCGGCGGTATCGATCTTCCTGTGCATCATTTCTGCCATGATTTCCTCATGAAGGATCCTTATGTGCGCCTTTTCCATGATGGCAGTTTTCCTAAACGACATCTTGAGACGGATGAGTGTCTTGACCTGATTCGCCGAGAGACCCAACCGATCCTGGTTCATGAGGTAGAAGGGGATGGGCCCTCCATGCATCATCATGTGCTTCATCATGTTGTGATGGCAGCCGTGCATCATGTTTGCCTCAGCCTTTGGAACCGCGGAAAATCCGATCAGGAAGATGGCCGCCGCCATCAAAAGACCTTTTGACATCGTTCCTGCCTTCATTTTAATCCTCCTTGGAAGAAAACCGTTTTTATGCCGGGTTCATGACAGTGGAATCTCCCGTCTGCGATCCACTCTATTCCAGGATTGTTGAAAAATGATGGAAAGAGGGGACAAGGGATTTTTCGGGGGATCACAGGGGGATCTCGACCGTGAGTTCGGTGCCCGAACGGCCGGCTGTGGACAGATTGTTGATGGCGAGGGTCCCTCCATGGAGGCGGACGATGGCATCCATGATGACCGACCCAAGTCCAAGCGAGATTTCCGAGTTGGAGGGGTTCTGGGAGGAGGAAAATCGGCGTCCCCTCCTTTTGCCGAAGAGGGCGGCCTCCTCCGGAGTGATCCCCGGGCCGTCATCCTCGATACGGACAACGA
The DNA here is from genome assembly GCA_035873205.1 of Nitrospirota bacterium. Lineage (GTDB taxonomy): Bacteria > Nitrospirota > Leptospirillia > Leptospirillales > Leptospirillaceae > UBA4572. The sequence continues at coordinate 33,230 of JAYWMN010000074.1, read as the reverse complement.
GGAACTCCTGTCCTTCGTTGTTTCTGACCGTCCCGACGGTGACCTGTACCCGGGAGAGGGCGTAGCGCCTGGCATTCTGGAGGGCATTTCTGAACAGTCGTTTCAAAAGAATCGGATTGCCGGTCAGGGTGATGGGGGTTTCCTTTGCTTCAAGCTGGCAGGAGATGTCACGACCTCCCGTATCCTCTCTTGTCTGGATCTCGAAGGACAGAAGAAGGACGATGTCGATTTCTTCGGCGATTTTCCTGTATTTGGGGTTTTCCATTTCGGCTATGAAAAAGAGGTCATCGATCATCCGGAGGAAATAGCGGCTCTCTGTCCGGAGGATGTCGACAAACCGGCTTCGCTCCTCCTGCGACATCCTGTCTCCGTGGGAGGCCAGGGTGTCTACGGCCGCTTTCAGGCTGGTGATCGGAGTCCGGAGATCATGTCCGAGCTCCTGAAGAAGCTCCTGTCGGGAGCGGTCCGTTGATTCTATGCGAGACACCAGCTGTTCGATGGCTTCGGCCATCCGGTTGAAATCGGTCATCAGGCTTCCCGCCTCGTCGAGACGGGTGAGAGGGAATCGGGCCTTCAGATCTCCTCTTTCGAGTCTTCCCAGCACCTCCTTGGCCTGGCGGGATTTCTGGCGTAGATAGACGAAGGTGATCAGGAGACCGGCAAAGGCCGATGCGGCCATTGTGGAGAAAAGAAAGACTGTCTGCCCGAGGAGAACCCTCTGAAGGGTTCCGGTAGTGGAGATTCCCACGAGAAGATAGGTCGGGGAGGGGGCATCGAGGCGGATAATCATGTAGTCGGGTGCCAACCGAAAAGGAGGGTAGTGGGCCGCGATCCCGTGAATTTTTCGGGGCTTTGTCAGCGTCTCCCAGCGGAGGGGGAGAGTGAGGAAGGGAGGGGTGGCTGCCTTGACCCGGCCATGCTTTCCCACGATCCAGACCGGGATGATCCGGAGTCCAAGCCGGGTCCGCATGGCCTCAAGGTTGTGGATGGTCGTCTGATGGTCCCCTCCCCGTTCCATGATCCGGGCCATGAACTTCAGCGCCGGGTTCCGGATCGGCCCTTCGCCGGCTTCGTTGAGGGTCCGGATGCTGGTGATAATGACCGCTTCGAGGATGAAGGAGACAGACAGGCTGATCAGAAGGAGCTGGGCGAATAGTTTTTTGTTCACAAAATTGCATTCCAAGTGTCGATCCGGTATCCGACTCCGTAGACAGGCTGGATCCGGACCCGATCTCCTGCAACCATCCGGATTTTTTTTCTCAGATGGGAAAGATGGGAATCGATGGTCCGGTCGAACATCTCTGTCTGGTCGGACAGTCCGTCCAGGATTTCTTCCCGAGTGACGACCTCCCCGCCTCTTCGGACAAGAAGGGTCAGAATTTCAAACTCCTTTTTCCCCAGGTGAATCTCCCGGCCTTCGATCCAGACCCTCCGTTCCCTCCGGTCGATCCGGAGATCCCTGAAGGACAGGAAGTCATTCCTGGCGGGTTTTCGTTCGATCAGGCGATTCATGCGGGCGGCCAGTTCGTCCAGACCAAACGGTTTCCTGATGTAGTCGTCTGCGCCGAGGGAAAGCGCCCTGACCGCGGACGATTCGTCCGTCCGTGCGCTCACCATCAGGATGGGAATCAGAAGGTCACTTTCCCGGACCTTTCGGCACAGGTCGAATCCCATTCCGTCCGGGAGCTGGACATCGAGAAGGATCAGGTCGAAGAAGGTCCGGTCGATCATCGTCGACCCTTCGGAGAGAGTCGTTGCCACATGAAGTTCATATCCTTGGTAGGGAAGACTGAGTGAGAGCGTCTGTCCGATCATGGGGTCGTCTTCGACAAGAAGAACCTGTTTCAACCGGCGCCCTTTCTGATGGCGGGTGGACACAGTTCGGAAAGTGGCATTTCTGGTCTTTCTACAGGGTTAACGACCGGACTGTTGCAGAGATGGTCCTCCTCCGGAACGGGGAGCGTAAAAAACCGGAGATTCGGGAACCCGGACTCCAGTCAGTTTACCATACAGGGATTGGCAGGGTGTGGCACGAGGATACCGGAAAAGACCGCATTGCTGTTCCCTTGGTTTCAGAGCTCAGGGATTGGGGGTCGGAGCCGGGGGAGGTCGTATGCCTGTCGCGAGGGTTCCCCCCGGTTTTGGATCTTCTCTCATTTCCGGATACAGGACTATCCACCGGCTCCGCGTTGAAGGTTCACAGAAAAAATGAGATAGCCAGGACGGGGTGAAAAATGGTAGTATTCCTAAAGTTTCTTTTATTCACAATGTTTTAATAAAAAACATGTTTTTCTAGTTTCTTATCCATATTAACAGGCGAAGCAGGATGGGCGAGGCAGGAGCCATGTCAAGGAGGGGTGATGAATCAATCCGGCCATCGGAAAAAAATTTCGGGAATGACCCTTCTTCTTTGCCCACTGCTTCTGTTGCTCGGAGGGTGCGGCGCGTCTGGAGTTACGCCGGGGGTCTATGGCCCGGCCTATGTTCCGGAATGCACCTGCTGCTGCGGGGGCGGGTATACACCGTATGCGTACAAGCAGAGCAGCCATTCTTCCATTTCCGGGCCTCCCGTGGCCACCTCCTTCATGCACGACACAAAGGGGCCGATGGCCGATGTGTCAGCGAACGGGAAAAGCCAGACCAAACGGACGAAGACCGCCCACCACTAGGTGCGCAGAAGTATTGGCAGGGGATTGTCAGGGCTCTGCGGGCATGGCGCCAGCATCGTATTTCCTGGCGAACTTCCTCCTGAGCCTTGAGACACCCGTTGAATCGTGGACGTTTAATATGGAGGACAGGCAGTGATCAAACCGGGCAATCTGAAAAAAATCCTATTTCCGGGTATTCTTGCTCTGGTCCTGGGAGTCTCCGGCTGCACATCGACCGGATCCCTCGGGCTTCTCACAAACAGCGAAACGGAGGCCGATCTCGGACCTCATGATTCCCACAGATTCCATCGGGTCGGAGCTGTGATCGAGGGATCGGCCTGCCGTCACTTCATCCTCGGGGTGATTCCTTGGGGAGACTCCGACGTGGAGACGGCGATGAGGGATGCTTTCAAAAAAAATCCGGGGCTCCACGCCGACGGTCTGGTCCATGTCACGACTGCGACCTCCCTCTATAGCTTTTTCCCGCTCTATAACGTTTATACGCTAACATGTACGAAGGTCAGGGGAATCCCTGTCCGGTTCGACCACTCTCCGAACTCATCGCAAAAAAATTCGGAGAAGCCTTCGGTGTCCCCCGCTTCCCCTGCTCAATAGGGGAGCGGAGGATCGAGTTCCTCCCCCGGGGTTTTGTTATTCGGGTTGTTTGGGGGGAGCGACCGTCTCTCAGAACTTCCGGGTTGCCTTTTTTTCGGCGATCAGTTCGATCTCGTATCCCTCAGGAGCATCGATAAAGAGGAAGGTACTGCCCGAAGTCTCGGTGGGTCCATCGGTAATGGGGATCTTCAGGGCGTTCAGCCGTTCAACCGTTTTCCCCATGTCCTCCACTTTAAAGGCCAGATGGACAAGGTCGGGAGGGACGGAAACAGGGCCGGACTCGGCAAACTCCGTCAGCTCGATCTCGGTTTCTGACAGGGGGGCTTTGAGGTAGGCAATCTTCGATCCACGGGGAGAGGTGGTCCGACGGGTTTCTGACAGTCCGAGAATCTCGCGGAAGAAAGTCACCATTCTCTCAAGATTGTTGACTCGCAACCGGACATGCAGGAGTTTTGACGCCAGCGGCGGCCTCTTGTCCCGGTCCATCTCAGTCCTCCATCGTGGAAAGGTCGCCTTCGGGAAGTCCCATCTCGCGAGCCTTGAGAACGCGTCTCATGATCTTTCCTGAACGTGTCTTCGGAAGGGAAATCACGATATCGATCTCTTGGGGTTCGGCAATCCCTCCCAGCTCCGTTCGGACATGGCGCTTGATTTCATCGTGGGGCGGAGGGGTATCCTTTGCGTGAGAATGCAGGACGATGAAGACCTTGATGATTTCCCCCTTCAACTCGTCAGGTTTCCCGATCGCCGCGGCCTCGGCGACCTTGGGATGGGTGATAAGGGCGCTTTCGATTTCGGCCGTTCCCAAGCGGTGTCCGGCAACCTTGATGACATCGTCGACCCTTCCCATGAAGGAAAAGTACCCGTCCTCGTCCCGTTTGGCCGAATCCCCGGAAAAAAAGGCCCCAGGAATTTCCGTCCAGTATTTCTTGTATCGTTCTGGATCCCGGAAGACGGTCCGGAACATGGAGGGCCAAGGCGAACGGACCACAACCGTTCCTCCCTGTCCGGGGGGAAGGGCCTGTCCGTTGGGGTCGACCACTTCGGCCACGACCCCCGGAAATGGTCGTCCGGCCGATCCCGGCTTTTCGGGAGTCGAGGGCAGGGGAGTGATCATGATCATGCCCGTTTCTGTCTGCCACCAGGTATCCATGATGGGTAACGTTCCTCCCGTCACCCGATGGAACCAGTGCCATGCTTCGGGGTTCAGGGGTTCCCCCACCGAACCGAGAATTCTGAGGGAGGAAGTGTCGAACCGGGCGGGCCATTCATCCCCGAATCTCATCTGTAGACGGATCGTTGTCGGGGTCGAGTAGTAGATCGTCACCCGGTGGCGTTCGATCAGGGACCAGTGCCGTCCGGCATCGGGAAACTCCGGGGTTCCCTCCGACAGAAGGACCGTGGCCCGGTTGAGAAGCGGGCCGTAGACGATATAGCTGTGGCCCGTGATCCAGCCGGGATCGGCTACGCAAAAGTACACATCCGAGTCCCTGAGGTCAAAAATCCACCGGGAGGTGATGTAGACGCCGACCATGTATCCAAGCTGGACATGGACCACCCCTTTGGGTTTGCCTGTCGTTCCCGATGTGTAGAGGACGAAGAGCGGATCGTCGCAGGAGACTGGTTCGGGGTCGAGAGGGCCGGAAAATCGGACTTTGTCCAGGAGGGTTGCAAGGGATCGTTCCCCTGCTTCCAGCGGCTCCGGTCCGTCCCGTTCCACGACGATTGTCGTCTCGAGGGAGGGGAGGCCGGTCCGGGCCGTCCGGGCCGTGGCCAGAAGGGGAATTCGCTTTCCCCGACGGTATCCGCAATCTGCGGTGATCAGCACCTTGGGCTCGAAGTCCTCCATTCGGCTTCTCAGGGCGTTTGAGGAAAATCCGGAGAAAACGACGGAGTGGATTGCGCCGATCCTGGCGCAGGCCAGCATCGAGATGACCTGAAAGGGGGTCGGGGGGAGAAAGATCGAGACCCGGTCCCCCTTCCCTATGCCCAGAGATTTCAGGATGTGGGCGAAACGGATGGTTTGGTCCAGAAGCCGGCTGTAAGTGAAAATCTCTTCCTCGCCACGGTCTCCGGCCCAGATAAGGGCTACCTTGTTGCCAAAGCCGTTTCGCACATGCCGGTCCAGGGCGTTCTCCGTGATGTTTCCTTCGGCCCCGGCAAACCACCGGCCCTCAAATGATTTCGGGTTCCAGTCCAGAATATTTTGAGGCGGCTTGTGAAATGTCAGCTCCTCTCCCACTTTTCTCCAGAAGGCGACAGGGTCGGCGATGGAGGACGCATAAAGAGCATTGTAATCCGGGACATGACTGTCCCGCCAGGATTCAGGGTCAGGAACGAAGATGGAGGAGGACTTTGAAAGGGAGGTGACGGACAGGTCGGCAGCATGGTCCATATTCGAGGATCCTCCAGAAGATCGGGAATCTTAGGGGTATCGGTGAGTGTTTTCGTCATGAATCCGGTGGATGATAGCGATTATAGACCACGCGGACGATGAAGCAAAGGCGGTCTGGAACGTTTTTTCAAGGCTCCTCGCCCCGGACAGAGCGCTAGGAGGAAGAATCCGGGGGGGGTGGACGGATTCCCTGGTCTGGCCCCTCCGGATCCGGGGCCCGGGGGGTCAGTTCGAGGCGAGAAGGGACCGGAGATGCTGCTTGAGTTTTCCTTCGGGGGCTTTGGCAAAGGCCTTCCTGAAATCCCTGACGGCCTCTTCCGGGAGTCCCATCCGGCTGTGAAGAAGACCGAGGCTGGCCAAAATCAGGGGATTGTCCGGATGGCGCGTCAGGGCTTCGTGGAGAAGGATGTGAGCCTCCGGGAGGTGTCCTGTGGCAATGTCGATCTGGCCCATCAGGGTACGAAAGCCGGCTGGCCAAACCTTTTGATTCATGAGCGGGAGGAGTGTTGTTCGGGCGGAAATGGGATTGCCCTGCTCGACCTCCTCCGTGGCCAGATTCATGGTGAGTGACAGATTCTGGGGGTAAAGGCGGTGGGCATGGGTGAGGATGCGGAGGGTTTCCGGATCACGGCCCTGCCGATCCCTGATCATCGCGAGCTGGTTGAGAAGAAAGGGTGATGGCCCATACCTTGCGACCAGGGATTCTGTCAAGGTTCCAGCGGCAGAGAGATGTCCGGCGGCGAACTCCTGATGGCTTTTTATTTCAAGCTCGAATCGGGAGACCTGGGGATCTGCCAGGCTGGTGCAGGCCGAAAGATCCGGGAGAAATAGCAATAAAAGGACCAGGCCGGCTTCTGGCAGGGGGATTTTAGGAAGAATTCTCGCAACGCGCATGAAAGGCTCCTTGGGAGGGAGGATTAATTATTGGCCCCGATAGCCGAACGGCCCATTGTAGTAAACAGTGATCGTTCCCATGGGGGTATAGGTGGTTGGGTAGTTTGACTGGTAGACAGGAAAGGCCATGCCCACTCCCCACGTGACCGAGAATTTGGTCAGGTTGGGCCAGGTCAGTTCGAGACCCGGATCGACCCAGAGAAAGCTCCAGGGAGGGGTGTTTGCCGCTCCGAAGAACAGGTTTTGTCCGACCTGGCTCTCTCCGAAGAACTCGAGGACATATCCGGCCCCCCACTCGTCGTTTATCACATGTTCAAAGGCTCCAGAAAACCAAAGGAGGTTGCCGTTGACCACCGGCTGGTTTTGAGTGGTCGTGGTGATCCCGTCGTTTAATGTGAATCCCGCCTCGACCTGGGTCGGGTTCTCGACGATATCGCCGATTTCCAGGTAGAGCATGAACGGCTTGAAATGTTTTCGCATGATCAGGAAGAGCCCTTCGTTAAACTGGCCGTCCCCTGTCTGGTCTACGGTATACATCTGGGGGTTGAGGTTCAGATAGTGGCCGGTGGGGAGGGTGAACTGGTATTCGAGGGTCAGGGCGGGACGGGCCCAGAAGTGAAATGGGTCCTCATCGTTGGTCAATTGCTGCTTGAGCCAGACAAGGGTGTCTCCGATTCCAAAGGCAGTGATCTGTGTTCCGGCGGGAGTGGTCGGAAAGGAGCCCGAGTTCGAAACCAGCGGAACGGATACGTCGAACTCCCAGTTCTTGACCAGTCCGACGGAGAGTCGCTGGGGCATGGAAAGAGAGGAAAAACCAAGACCCGGTTGAAGGTAGTCGAACCAGTAGGGTTCATAAAAATAGGATCCGACCGGTTCGACCTCGGCGGTGCCGGTAAAGAATGGCCCGCTGGTATTGGGGCCCCACGAGAGGTAGTGAGGGGACATTTCCATCAGATCGGGAACGAGATCTCCGTTGATGTCCTGGGGACCCGTGTCGATGGCTTGAGCCCGGGACAGGGGTGTCAGGATTCCGGATATCAGGAGGAAGAGAAGGAGGAGCAGGGCTCGGGAACGAGACATCGGATGTCGGTCCCTTGGCGTTCTATTCCGGGGGGTCCGGTGAATGAGGGCAGTCCACCATGGGAGGGTCAGGGATTTCTTGAAGGTCGAAGGGGATAGCATGCCCGGGTTCTCCAAATCCGTGAGACTTTGTTTCAAATGATATATAGTATCATATTGACACAAGATGCGTTCTGTCAATGCCCTTCATAAACAACAATGATAATCTGTATCGTTCACGCAAAGAATCCGGCAAATTCCCGGTTTCCTGAATGGTTGCCCTCGTAGCAGTATCGTCCTAGAATGTAAAAAAAGAGGGTTTTCGATTCAACACAAGGGGGGTTCCATGAGTTCGTCCGCAACGCTGCCGCTTCAGGATCAGATTCCATCCGGGGATCCGCTGACCATTTCCGGGATCACCTTCCGGTCCCGTCTCTGGATCGGGACCGGAAAATACCGCTCCTTCGAGGAGACCCGGAATGTCATTCTGGAGTCGGGAGCGGACGTGGTCACGGTTGCCGTTCGCCGGGTGAACATTCTGAAGAAAGATGAGCCCAACCTTCTCGACTACCTTCCTCCCTCCGAGTTCCATATTCTTCCCAACACAGCCGGATGTTACACAGTGGAGGAAGCCCTTCGCTATGCGCGTCTGGCCCGGGAAGCAGGGATCTCCCCACTTGTCAAGCTCGAGGTAATCGGAGACCCGAAAACCCTTTTTCCCGATGTTATTGGCCTGCTTGAAGCCGCGCGGATTCTGGTCAGAGAGGGATCGATCGTCTTTCCCTACACAAATGACGATCCGATCATCGCCCAAAAGCTTGCCGATGTTGGATGCGCGGCCGTCATGCCGCTGGCCGCTCCAATCGGATCGGGTCTCGGGATCCGGAATCCCTACAATCTTCGGATCATTCAGGAGACAGTCAATCTTCCAATCATCGTCGATGCCGGGGTCGGATGCGCTTCTGATGCGACCATCGCCATGGAGATGGGTGTGGACGGAGTGCTTATGAACACCGCCGTTGCCGAAGCCACAGACCCGGTGATGATGGCTCGCGCCATGAAGCTTGGCATTTTGGCGGGACGGGCCTCTTTCAAGGCGGGACGGATGCAGAAACGGCTGTATGCCAATGCCTCAAGCCCTCTGGCAGGGATGATAGGGTCCTGATGACCGCTTCCCGACCGGGAGAGATTCTTGGCACCCTTCTTTATGTCACCCCTGAAGAATTTCCCCTGAAGGATCTTGCGTTGCGGGCCATCGAAGGAATGAGGGGCGGAATCACTTCGGTGCAGGTTCGACGAAAACAGGCTTACGGGTGGGAGTTTTCTGAGCTTGTCCGGATCTTTCGCGACAATGTCCCGTCCGGGTTCCCTTGGCTTGTGAACCAGCGAATGGACTTTGCTCTGGCCGGGAGGGCGACAGGCCTTCACCTTCCCGAAGCGCACCCTCCTATTTCCAGAATCAGGCTCAAGATGGGTGAAAGAGCCTCCCGTCCATTCCTCGTCGGTGTCTCGGTCCACTCCCTTGAATCGGCTCTTGCTGCAGTCAGGGAAGGGGCCGACTACCTGATCGCCGGCCCTGTCTTCGAAACTTCCTCCAAGGTCTCATTCGGACCGCCCCTTGGCCTTGAAAGGCTTGGGGAGATTGTCCGTGAGGTTCCGGTTCCGGTCTGGGGGATCGGGGGCATCGGGGTGTTTGAGGCTCCTCGGGTACGGAATGCCGGGGCCTTTGGCATGGCCGTTATGGGAGCCCTGTCCTATACGCCCGACCCGGTTGCCGCTGCCTTTGCGCTCAGGAAGGCCTGGAATCGTGGCTAGCCTGTTCCGGAAATGGCGGACGATTCTTCTTTCGGTGGGGGCGGGGGTCCTTCTTCTGGGGGGTGTTCCCGTTGCCCGAGCATCACAGGAGACAGAGGCATTCCTGACTCTTCCGGAGGGAGGCCTTCGGCTTCTCCTTTTTTCCGGAGACACCCCGGTCCGTTTCATCACCTTCCAGAACCGGGTGATTCGTCTTTTTCCATGGGGTGACAAGGGTGGAACGCACAAGGGGAGCGTCCGTGCAGGGCTCGTGGGCGTCGACTTTGCCCGTCCCCCCGGACCCGTCCCCCTCTTCTTGCATTCAGAAGATCGCTCCGGCCGCAAGGCTCTTCTTCTTGTCATGGCCCGTTCCTTTCAGGTATCGCGACTTCATGTCGCACGATCCTTCGTGACTCCTCCTCCGGCCCTTCTTCGTCGGCTTGCCCGGGAACGGGCCATTATTCATCACGCCCTCGATCCTCCGGACGAGCCATTGCGATTCCACCGCCCCTTCATTCTTCCCCTTTCGGGCCAGCCGACCCATGATTTCGGGGCCTACCGCTATCTGAACGGTCGGGCGATGGCCCGTCATTCGGGAGAGGACATCGATGCGCCCCAAGGTACTCCTGTCCGGGCTTCAAATGACGGGGTTGTCCGTTTGGCCGGACGATTTTATTACGACGGGAACATGGTGATCGTCAATCATGGCGGAGGGCTTCTGACTGAATACCTGCACATGTCGGACATCCGGGTTCGGGCGGGGGAAAAGGTGCGCCGGGGCGAGATCATCGGTCACGTGGGCCATACTGGGCGGGTGACAGGTCCGGTCCTCCACTACGGGGCCGTTCTTCACGGCGATCATGTCAATCCGATGCTCCTGTCCGGACTGGTGGGTCAGGCTCTCCCGCTTTCCTCCTCTTCTCCGGGACGGGTCGACCGGTGAGCGGAACCCCCTGGGCGATCTCCGGGGTCGATCCTTCTTCGGGAGCGGGGATCTTTCAGGATCTTCGGGTTTTCGGGGCCTTGGGGTTTCGGGGACGAGGAGTTCCGACGGCCTTGACCATCCAGAACCTCTCTGTCGTGAAGGGGATCGAGCCCGTTCCTGAAGGGGTCTTTGTCTCCATGCTCGAGACCCTGGAAGAGGAGGAGAGGCCGGGAGCAATCAAGATCGGTCTTTTTCCCGAGAGTTTAGGTGGTGCTCTCCGGAGCTTTCTTGAGAACCTACCGAAGGAGATTCCCCGAGTTCTCGATCCGGTTTTTCGGTCCGGAACCGGATGCTCCTTTTGGCCCCCTGCTGCCTACCGGGAGATGGCCCGATCCCTGTTTCCCCTGATCACCCTCATCACACCCAACCTTCCGGAGGCTCAAGAGCTCTCCGGGTGGTCGGTGGAGCGTTTTCCGGATGACCTCTCCCTGATGGCCCGAAGGATCCATGAACAGTACGGAGTCCCCTCGATCCTGATCAAGGGGGGGCATTACCAAGGTCCGGGGCCCAAGACCGATCTTCTGTGGACAGCCGGAGGAGAAAGGCTGTTTCTCCACCCTTCCCGGGAGATTCCGGGGGTGCACGGAGGAGGTTGTACCCTGTCGAGCCTGATTGCCGGACTTCTTTTGAAAAACGGGGCGCCCGGCCTTGACCGCATTGTGGAAAAGTCCCTCTCTCTCTATCAGGAGATGCTCGGAAGGGCGAGGGGCGAGTCCCGCCTCGTCCTCGATCCTTTGTTTGTCCGGGAATGATCCTTCCGATGGCCGCCTCGCCCGAATCGGCCCGCTTCTCTCCTGACACACGAGATTGGACTTTCCTGATCCGCACTCCCTCCTGCTGACCCTCGTCCGGTGTCCGTTCTGTCGGCCAATCCCGGGGGAACAGGAAGGACTTTTCCCGACTTCAGGGGTGGGCGGAGTGACCCGTCCTATTCAGAAGGGCCGCTACTTTGCTAGAATGGAAGGCCGGATGGTTGGGCGAATTTTTTCCTCCGGATTCCCGGCAATGCGCCCGGGGCATTCCAAAAAGTGGCGTCTCCATTGAAAGGCATTCATGGGATTTTGTGTCTCCGTCAAACGAACCTTTGCCGCGTCCCACCTGATTCCGGGGTATCCGGGTCTGTGCGCGAGGCTCCATGGGCATAACTGGACGGTCGAGGCCGTATTCAGGACAGAGCGTTTGAACCCGCTTGGAATGGCTGTGGACTTTCACAAGATAGAGGACTGGATCGATCCGGTCCTTTCCGAGGTCGACCACTCCCATTTGAATGATCATCCTTTTTTCGGGGAAAAGACCACTACGGCCGAAAATATTGCCCTGTTTTTCTATCAGAGGCTTTCCGGTTCTCTGGACAAGGAGAATCTCCCCGGTCTTTCTCTGGCCCAGGTGTCGGTATGGGAGATGGAAGGCTATCGTGCGACCTATTCGGAATCCTGTGAGGAGCCCTGATGAGGGTCGATGAGGAGAGTGGAGGAGAATCCAGGGAGGTTCTGGCCGAACTGGAGGGGTTGACCCTTTCTGTCTCGACGCGCGAAGGGGAGATATTTCCCGTGTTCGGGGTAAGCTTCTCCATATCAAGGGGAGAAGTGGTCGGTCTTGTCGGTGAGTCCGGGTCGGGGAAGACCTTGACTGGCCTGTCCCTCCTCAGGCTTTTCCCCCCACGTTCCACTGTCCTGTCGGGGAGGATCCTCTTTGAAAAACGGAATCTTCTGGAACTTGGAGACAACGAGATGAGGACGATTCGGGGCAACAGGATCGCCATGATCTTTCAGGAACCCCAAAGTGCTCTCAACCCGATCCTTACCGTTGGAACCCAGCTGAAAGAGCTGTTCAAAAGTCATACCGACTTTCCGGAGAGCACGGTAAAGGAGAGGATCCTTAGCCGGCTGCGCTCGGCCGGACTCCCGGATCCGGAATCGGTGTTCCGGTCCTATCCCCACCAGCTCTCCGGGGGCATGCGCCAGCGGGTCATGATCGCCATGGCTATCGCTCTCGATCCCCTTCTCGTGATTGCTGATGAACCGACGACCGCCCTTGATCCGACCGTCGCCTCCCAGATTCTCGATCTTCTGGCCTCGATCCGGGACACCCGGGACAAAGGACTCCTGTTCATCTCGCATGATCTGTCCCACGTACGCCGGATTTCCGACCGGATTCTCGTCATGTATGCAGGAAAGATCATTGAATCGGCCCAATCCCGGAAATTTTTCGGAAACGCTCCCCGTCACCCCTACAGTCGGGCCCTTCTGGCGTCTCGGCCTTCCGATGCCCGAAAGACCCGTCAGGACGGTCCGCTGACTGCCATCACTGGTCAGGTCCCTCCTCTGTGGGATCTTCCGGCAGGTTGCGCTTTCGCTCCCCGCTGTCCCAAGGCGGAGGAAATCTGCCGCCGGGAGACCCCTCCCTGGAAGGGATCGGAGTCGGAGGGGGCCCTTTGCTTTTTTCCGGAAGAACCGATGGACCAAGGCCTAGGGCAATGGCCGGGGCAGCCCTCAAAGGAAAATTCCATGGACTCTCTCCATGCCTGCTGACTCCCTCTCTGTTGCGGCCGAAAAAGGACCCGATAAAAACGCGGTCGTGAAATCAAAGGACCCCACTCTTCTCGATGTCCGGGGTCTTTCCAAGGAGTTTGATCTTCCCGGCTTTCGGCTTTTTGGTCCAAAAAAAACGCTGACAGCCGTTTCCGACGTATCCTTTTCCATCGGACGTGGACGGATTCTGGGTCTGGTCGGCGAATCGGGGTCGGGCAAGACGACAATCGGCCGAATGATCATGCGCCTTGTTGATCCGACCCGGGGATCGGTCGAATTCGACGGTATCGAACTTACCGCCCTGTCCGGCCGGTCCCTGAGACGCCATCGACATCGCTTCCAGATGGTTTTTCAGGATCCTTACGCCTCTTTAAATCCCAAGATGAGCGTTCGGGAAATCGTCGAAGAACCGCTGATCATCCATGGCCTCGCCCCCTCCCTGCCGGACAGGCTTGACCAAGTGGCCCGTCTTCTTGAAAGGGTCGGGCTTTCTTCCCACGATATGGACCGGTTCCCCCACGAGTTTTCAGGAGGAGGTCGCCAAAGGATCGGCATCGCCCGGGCCATTGCCTGCGGTCCCGATCTTCTGGTGGCCGACGAGCCGATCGCTTCCCTTGATCTTTCCATCGGGGCCCAGATCATCAACCTTTTCTCTTCCCTGAATCAGACCGAACGGATGAGCATGCTTTTTATTTCCCACGATCTGTCCGTCGTCCGATACCTGTCCGACAATGTCGTGGTGCTCTACCGGGGGGTTATGGTTGAATCCGGTCCCACGACCGTTGTGTTTGACCAGCCGGCTCATCCCTACACCCGGATTCTGGTTGGATCGGGATCGGGAGTGCGGACAATCGATCCTGAATCTCGCCGGGAGACTGGGACCGGAGGCCTTTGTCCCTTTCTCGACCGCTGTTCCGAATCTCTTCCTGTCTGCCATGTTTCCTTGCCCGCGCGCTTATGGAAGAACGACTCCGAATCCCCAGGCCAGAGGGAGCCCCGGGCTGTTCTCTGCCATCTTGCGGACCGTTCGTCGGAATGGAGTCCGTCCCCTTCCACCTCACAATTCATTCAAGGAAACCCCTGACATGTCTCTTTCGCTTCATCCGCTTGAACGGGCCCTTCTGCGGCCTTTTGTCCTTTTGCCGGACAGATCGGGATTTCTCTCCCAGTCAGAGCTGGAGGGGACAACGGCCCTCGAGTCGTCGCAGATCCAGATGGGAGTCGAGTGGCTCAAGGCGAAATCCATTCTTTCCGAGAGGATCGACCGCCGGGAAACGGTCCTCTCGCTGACAGATTCGGGAGAGGAGGCGCTGGCGGAAGGGCTTTCCGAGGAGCGGATTGTGGCATTGCTCTCGGAAGGGCCCCAGACGATGAACCGCCTGAGGGAGCTCTTTTCAGACCCCTCCATCGCGTCAAAGGCGGTCGGGGCTCTCAAGGAGAGCGAGACGCTCCGGATCGGGGAAGGCGGAATGGTTTACCTGTCAGGAGAACTTCCCTCCTCCCTGGGAAGACTCCGGGAGCTTCTCGCCCAGATTGCAAGCTCCGATCTTCCCGTCGTTCTGGAAGAACTGCCGGAGCCGGACAGGGATCTCCTCCAGAGTTACCAAAGAAAGCGCGGGAAGGGAAAAGGGCTTCTGAGGTTCGACGAACGGTCCCAGAAATCTTATCAGCTCTCCCCCGATTGCCGTCTGACAGTTCACGATCTCGATGAAGCCGAATCCCTTCTCGGTGCGGTGACCCCGGAGATGCTCCAGAACAAGACCTACGAGGGAAAGACATTCCGGCCCTATTCTCTCGAAACCCCGCCCCCTCGTCCGGACTCGGGCCGTCTTCATCCCTATCGGGAGTTTCTCGACGAGGTCCGTGGACATCTGGTTCGGCTTGGCTTCTCGGAAATGACTGGAAGCCTTGTCGAACCGGAATTCTGGAATATGGATGCCCTCTTCATTCCCCAGACTCATCCGGCCCGGAATATTCACGATATCTATCTTCTGAAAGAGCCCAAAACGGCCTCCGACCATAGCTCCTGGCCTCTTGATGCGGTCGCCCGGACCCACGAGGGACGGGAAAGCTCGGCTCCGACCCGAGGGTGGCGACAGCCGTTCGATCCGCTTCAGTCCCGACGCCTCCTCATGAGGAGCCAGGGAACGGCCCTTTCGGCCCGGACTTTGGCAGAGTCTCCCGATATTCCCGGCAAATACTTCGCCATTGCCCGATGTTTTCGTCATGACCAAGTGGACGCCACCCATGCTGTCGACTTCTTTCAGGCCGAAGGGATCGTTCTCGAGAAGAAGGCCAACTTCAGGATGCTTCTCGGTCTTCTGGAGCTTCTGGCCCGTGAGATCGCGGGTGTGGACCAGGTCCATTACAAACCGGCCTACTTTCCCTTTACCGAACCTTCGGTCGAGCTTCATGCCCACCATCCCGAGCTCGGGTGGATGGAGCTGGGTGGGGCGGGCCTTTTTCGCCCGGAAGTGACGCGCCCGCTCGGAATCAATGTTCCCGTCATCGCCTGGGGGATGGGAATAGATCGCATGGCCATGTTCCGGCTGGGCCTTTCAGACATCCGGGACCTGTTTACGGGAGATCTTTCGGTTCTTTCCGAAATGACCCGCTCTGAAGAGATTTCCCATTCCTGGAATCCGTTCCGTGACCAGTCGTTTTAAAAATCAACGCGAGAGGATTCTGTGCCAACACTTGAAGGAGATTTCGACGATCTTGTGACACTTTTCGGACGGCCTCTGCAGCCCGAAGAGATGGATCACATTCTGGATGCGGTCAAGGGGGAATGGAAGCATTTTGATCCAGAAACCCGCCGTTTCAAGATCGAGTTGAACGATACGAACCGTCCCGATCTTTGGAGCGTCGAGGGCATTGCCCGGCAATTGCGAGGAGGGTCGGCCCTTCCTGGACGTCCCTACGACTTTCTGGAAAAAGCGGAAGAGAGGCGCGCCGGCGCCGGAGCTCCCGATATCCGGGTCGACAGTTCGGTTCTCCCGGTCCGCCCTGTTCTGGGAGGGTTTGTCGCAAGGGGCGGTCGGCTGGGAGAGGAGGGGCTGGCGCAACTGATAGGAACGCAGGAACGGCTTTCGGAGCTCTTCGGAAGAAAACGTTCAGATCTGGCGATCGGTGTCTACCCTTTCAAGCGGATCACCTTTCCCTTGACTTTTCGGACGTCCGACCCCACATCGACGCGTTTCATCCCCTTGGGGCACGATGAGAGCCTCTCCCTTCGGGAGATCGTGGACAGTCATCCCAAGGGAATCGCCTACGGAGGTCTGGTGAGTTCCCATCCAAGCTGGCCTGTATTGGTGGACGACAGAGGGGAGATCCTCTCGTTTCCTCCGATCGTCAATGGACGTTCAACGGGAGAGGTGATGCCGGAGGATGAAAGCCTCTTCGTCGAGGCTACCGGGTATGACTCCTCCCGGATTCTTCTCGTTCTGAATATTATGGCGGCCAATTTGGCCGATCGTGGCTACCGGATCGATCCTCTTCTGGTCTCGGGAGAAGTAGATCTCGTGGCGCCGGCAGACATCGGAACGGTCGTTTCTGTTCCCGAAGGGCTTCCGGCAGAAATCCTGGGCATTGAGTCTGACCCGAGGGATTTTGTGGAAACTCTTCTCTCCTACGGATATACCCAGATTTCCCGATATGAAGCAGAAGGAAAAGGCGACTGGAAGGTATTGTCCCCCTTTTACAGGGACGACCTTCTTGGGGCGGTCGATGTCGTTGAAGACTATCTCATGGCCCGGGGCTACGACTCCTTTGATCCAATCATGCCCAGCTCCTTTACCAAGGGACGGGCGTCTTCCCGCCAGAAAATCGAACTTCGCCTGAGACAGGCCATGATGGGGATGGGATACGTGGAACTCCTGTCCAATATCCTGACCGGAGAATCGCAAGTGGCTTCACGACTCGGGCGCTCGGGAGAGGGTCTTGTCTGTATCGACAACCCGGCCAGCTTGCAGTTCGCTGTTGTCCGTCCGACACTCCTTTCAGGGCTTCTTTCTGCCGAATCCCGGTCGAGCCGTTTTCCTTATCCCCATCGGGTTTTTGAGGTGGGAGAGGCGATGGTCCTTGAAGAGAACATTGAGGGTGGAAAGGAGCGAAGAGTTCGGGACCGCTGGCTTTTAGCGGCCATTCTTTCGCATCCCACGGCCAGTGTCTCCGAGCTTCAGGGGGTCCTGGAGTTCCTCTTCGAGCGGATGGATCGGTCCCTCGCTATCAAGAGCGTTGAGCTTTCGCCTTTTCTTTCGGGAAGGAGCGGGGTCTATGTTAACAGTCAAGGGGTTCAGGTCGCCTGCATCGGAGAGATTCATCCAAAATTTCTCGATATCTGGGGAATCCGGATGCCTTCGGTCTGTTTTGAGGTTGATGTCGAATCCCTGCTTGCCCCGTAATTGACCCGAGGCTTACAGACAATCCAAGAGGGAGCTCAGGTAAGGTCTTGGAACTCTCTGTGTGGGAGGGGCCCCTGTATAAGTGCCTGAATGGGGGAGAAGGAAGTAAAGTCGGTCAACTTTTCCTGAGGTATGACGGCAACAAAAAGGCATCCAACGGATGCCTTTTTGTTACGCGATTTTAAAGAGGATCAATAACCTCCATTTTGAACCGGAACGCCGGAAGAATCTATTTTCTGTTTTTTATCCTGGATCTCGCAGCGTTTCAGGATTTCACGAATTTTCTTGAGATGATGCGGGTGTACATCGGCTCCCGCATGTTTAAGGAGTTTTGCCTGCTGATTGCAGTTGAGGCCTGTTTCAGGATCCTTGAGTCCTCGTTGAAAAGCTGCGGAAACAGAAGGAAGAACGAATGCCAATGCAATGGCCAAGGCCATCGATTTCATGATATTTTTACCCACAGACTCCTCCCTTTTTAAACAACTATTTATATTCCTGACCCGGCCCTCTTCCTTCAAATCCCTTAAAAACATGGAATAGAAGAAAACATCAATACAAATCAAAACATATCACTTAACCGGGGACTGTCAAACTTTTACCCGGCTTCCGGGAGAGTTGTGTCGGGTCTTCCCTATCTGGGATTAAAGAGAGAGAAGTGCCGCAATACTGGAGAGGGATCAAGCCGCTCCACCCCGTGGCATCAGGTTCTTCCGTTTAAGAGGCTTTCTTCCTTCTAAGCGTGCGATATGAAAGCTGACAACGACCCCTTCGATCAGTCCTTTCGGATCGAAGATGGGTGAGATCTTGCCGGCAATGGCGATCGTCGAACCATCCGGACGACGAAGGATGGTGTTGGGAAGAAGGAGAAGCTGGACCCCCTCCTCAAGGCAACGATGAATCGGACTTTCAATCTTTTTCAGTCCGGTGCTGTCGAGAAGGCAGACCGCCTGTGAGAAAGGTTTTTTCCAGATTGTATCGAGAGATTGGTCGAGAATTATTCTGGAAATGTTGTTCTGGAAAAGAATTCGTCCATTGCGATCGGTTGTGATGATCGCTTCTCCGAGAGCGTTAAGGACATCCCGAAAGAAATCCGTCCCTTCGGGTGTCGACGAAACAGAAGATTCCTTTTTTTGAGAAGGCGTCCCCCTTGTTTCTCTGTCCGATTCCTTCGCCGGCGGGTTTTGATTTGGGGATTCCCACGCCAGAAGGTCTTGAACCTCCTCGGGAGTCAGAATATTCTTTTTCATGGTCATTCCTCCGCCCTGATGGAGTCGATGCATCTCCCGCCATGGCTTAAATCGAAAAACATATAAACCCAATGTCCATTTTTAACATATATCAATCCGAACCTGTGAGGACCCTTGTCAATCGATCATTTGACGAAGATCACGGACGGAGGCGGGAATCACTTATTCAGTCCGCCAGGGAGAATCCCCCGCTCGAAATTGCCCGCCGACTGTCTCCGAGTTGCATGAGCGCCACTTTTTCCATTTCTGAGGGAACTCTTTGTGGCCAGATAGTGAGTCTTCCCTGTTGTTGTCATCATCGACGAGCATAGAAGAGCTAAAAAAGGTACTTTAACCCTATCACCGAACAAGAATCTGTCAAAACAGGGAGGAGGGAACCATAGGAAAAAGAAGGCAGACAACGAGTAAGAGAAGGTGAGCAGGATGTCGGAAAACAAAAGAAAAGGGCGTCCTCGGACGCCCTCAAAAAGAATACTGTCGAGACTTCACGATCAGCTTGCGGTCTTGACCTTGTTCAGAAGATCTGAAAAAATTTCCGGCTGGTTCAAGGCGAGGTCCGCCAGAATTTTCCGGTCCAGAACGATTCCGAGCTTTTTGAGACCGGAAATAAGGCGGCTGTAGCTGATGCCCTGGGGACGGCAGGCGGAGTTTATTCTCTGGATCCAGAGCCGTCTGAATTCCCTCTTCTTGGCCTTCCGGTCGCGATAGGCATAAGTCAGTCCTTTTTCAACGGTATGACGGGCTGAACGATACAGGCGGGAACGGCCCCCCCAATACCCCTTGGCCAAATCGAGAATTTTTTTTCGGCGCGCCCGTGTTTGAGGGCCACCCTTGACTCGCGGCATTGAATTCCTCCTTGAAAGACATAAAAATGCAAGAAATAAAAAACAAGGATTTCATTCCTGAAGAGTTGGGAGATCCTCCCATTTCAGGAAGAAAGCCTTGATTCAGTTGTTAAGGTTGACCAGGATCTTTTTGGCCTGGCCCTTTTCAAGAATTCCTGTCGAAAGAGACCGGGTCCGCTTGGAAGACTTTCCTGTCATCAGATGGCGCTTTCCGGACTGATGAAACTTGACCTTGCCAGTTCCCGTCACGGAGAACCGTTTTTTGGCTGCACGCTTCGTTTTAAGAACCCGCCCTGTCGCCATGTTATCACGTCCTTTCGTAAACATCTCTCTTTTTAGAAAACACAATTTGGCTAATCTATCACAAAATAAACAATGGATCAATCTCCCCAACCCCCCCCTCACTGCAAGGCTATCGGGATTATCGTCCGCAATCCGGGTAAATCAATTGTCCCCGGATTCGGGAATAGACTCTGGAACGGTTTCTCTGTTCTCTTTCGCGGAGATTTTCGGCAAAGAGGCCGGAGCAAGAACCATTGTCATGTTAGATCCTTCCAACTTCGGAGGAGCTTCCACGATGGCCTTGGAGCCTAATGCCGAGATCATTTTCTGCATCAATTCCGCGCCGACCTCATAGCGGATCATCTCCCGTCCCCTGAAGACCAGTGCGACCTTCGCCTTGTTCCCTTCTTCGAGGAACCGCTCCACGTAATGGATCTTGATCTGGAGATCATGCTCGTTGATGTGGGGGCGGAATTTCAGCTCCTTGACCTGACCTGTTCTCTGGTTCTGTTTCATGGTATGAACCTTCTTGCTCTGTTCATACTGGAATTTTCCGAAGTCCATCAGCTTGCAGACCGGTGGTTTTGCGTTGGGAGAAACCTCGACAAGATCAAAGCCGGACTCTTCCGCCTTCTTGATTGCCATCAGCGTCGGGACAATGCCCAACTGTTCTCCCTCGGCTCCGATCAGCCGGACTTCTTTCGTTTTGATCTCATGGTTGACGCGCGTTTTGGGATTAATCAGGAACCCCCTTCTTGATGGTTGGTAGTGTTGTCCTGGGATGCAGGTGCGTTAATCGACCGCTCGTCCGGTCCGATTTTCCTCATCCACGATTTTTAATGCATCTTCCCACCGGATTGCCGTATCCGAGCGGCCATCCCGATGTCTGACCGAAATTGTTCCCTGTTCCATTTCCTTGTCCCCCATGATCCACATTTGGGGAACTTTCAGAAGCTGTGCTTCCCGGATCTTGAGGCCGATCTTTTCGTTCCTGAAGTCGGTCGAGACACGGATTCCCGCGTTTTCCAGTGACTTCCGGAGTGTTTCTCCGTAGGGGATGTGCCGGTCTGCGATGGTCATGATCACGACCTGCTCGGGAGCCAGCCATAGGGGAAAGGCGCCCTTGTAGTGTTCGACCAGAATACCAAAGAACCGTTCGACAGACCCCAGGAGTGCCCGATGGATCATGATCGGGCGAACATCCTTTCCCTCGGAATTCCGATAGGTGAGATCGAATTTTTCCGGAAGGTTGAAGTCGACCTGAATTGTCGAAAGCTGCCAGGTCCGGCCCAGGACATCATGAAACTTCATGTCGATCTTGGGGCCGTAGAAAACACCCTCTCCCGGGTCAACCTCGTAGGATAACCCTGCATTCTTCAGGGCATCCTCGAGAGCCTTGGTTGCGAGCTCCCAGTTCTCGTCCGTGCCGACGGAGCCTTCCGGGCGGGTCGAAAGATAGACCGACCGGTCGGTGAAGCCGAACGGGGCAAGCATTTCGTCGACCAGTTTCAGGACCTTTCCGATTTCACTCGAGATATCTTCGGGGCGGCAGAAAATATGGGCATCATCCTGTGTGAACCCCCGAACCCGAAGGAGTCCGTGGAGAGTACCGGACCGTTCGTAGCGATAGACTGTCCCAAGCTCCGAAAACCGGACAGGGAGATCCCGGTAACTCTGGACGGATTCCTTGAAGATGAGGATATGGAAAGGGCAGTTCATGGGCTTGAGCTCGAATTCGGCGCCCTCGAGCTCCATGGGGGAGAACATGCTTTCCCGATAGAAGTCCCAGTGTCCGGACTGTTTCCAGAGGTCGAGCCTGGCAACATGGGGGGTGTAGACATACTGGTAGCCGTGTCTGTCGTGCCGAATTTTCCAGATGTCCTCGATCACCCGCCGTATCCGTGATCCTCTAGGAAGCCAGAGGACCATTCCGGCACCCTTTTCGTCAAGTGTCCTGAAATATCCGAGCTCCTTGCCAAGCTTTCGGTGATCCCTTTGGCGGATCTCCTCGAGGCGGACGAGGTATTCGTCAAGCTCCTTCTGGGTTTCAAAGGCGGTTCCGTAGATGCGCTGCAGGGAGGGATTGGTTTCGATCCCTTTCCAGTACGCCCCCGAGGAGGAAAGAAGCTTGATCGCACCGATCTCACCGGTATTGGGGAGATGAGGTCCCCGGCACAAATCGGTAAAGTCGCCCTGATCGTAGACCGTGATCTCCGCCTCTTCGGGAATCCCGTGGAGAATCTCAAGCTTAAAATCTTCTCCCATGGAGGAAAAAAGTTGTGCTGCCTCCTTTCGGGGCAGGGAACGCCGGATGATCGGAGAACGGGAGGCGATGATGGTCTTCATCTCTGCTTCAATTTTTTCAAGGTCTTCGGGAGAAAATGGCCGTTCGAAGTGGAAATCGTAGTAGAATCCTTCGTCGGTCGCGGGTCCGATGCCGACCTGTGCCTGGGGGTACAGCCGTTTCACAGCCTGCGCCAGAACATGGGCGGCGCTGTGGCGCAAGGCTTTGAGCGACAATGCAGGCTCATGGGTTGTCTGGTCCAAAGTGTCCTTTTCCGCGTTTGAGTTTCGAAATCAGTTTAAAAGAATATACCATGGACCTCATCTTAATGGAGATGAGGTCGACAAGACAATGGGGTTGGATTGGCTATTTACAATTGTTTGAGAAAACTCTATAAATAATTTCGAATCCTTCGAAATTATTTTTCCTTTTTTTATGCCGTCCCCCCGTCGGATCAATGAGGGTCGATGCTCCGTCGTGTTTATGGCTGATCGTCCCTTCCCCAGGGAGTACCCATCCAACCGGTGTGGTCCAGGAGATACCGGTCGGCACGCAGGAGGTACATGCCAATTCAAAATTTCCTTGCAGTGTCGATTCCTGCAGAGGAGATATGAAAAGACACCGCGGGATCAAGCTTTCCCGCCATTTTTATGAAAGGGATGCCTTGAGGTTCAATTTTGCCAGAAATCAAAGAGCACCTCTTTATTGGCCTTTCTGTTCATTCCCTGCTCGATCCTTCCTCATTCTCACTCTGGTTCTCTCCGGGGCAGTCTTCCTATCACCCATGAAGGCATCCGCCGATGCTTTTCGGGACTTCATCGTGTACCCATACGAAACTCCGGAACAGGGAGAAATCACTTTCGGGACCTGGCAGACTCTTCTTTTGCCCGAATCTGTGACCGATACCCTTTACGGTCGAAATGTCCGCAATTCCAGCCTGCTGTTTTCCACCTATGTTCTGGAATTTGGTGTGACCGACTGGTGGACGCTGGGAACCTATGTCGACTTTGCCGCGGGGGCTGGGCAAACCTACAGCTACCTCCAGACTCGAGCCATCACGACCAGGCTCAGGCTTCCCCGAATCCCGGACTTTATCGATCCTGCCGTCCAGATCGAATATTGGGCTCCGGGGGGAGGAACGACCATGCAGTCTTTTCTGGATATCATCCTGATCGCGGAAAAAAAAATAGGAAGGTTCATTATCGACATCAATCCGACTTTTTTCTTTCCGACCGACGGTTCGGAACCCAATTTCCCTCCCGAGTTTGCTTATGCGGCCGGTCTCTACTACCTTATAGCGGATAATGTCAATGCCGGAATCGAGGCCTTTGGCGAGACCGGGTCGATCAACAACATGGAACCTCTTGGAGGACCGCCCTCCCTATACGCCAACATGCAGCAGCAGTATGTTTTTCAGAGCTGGAACTTTGCAATCGGAGAGCACATTGACTGGAACATTGGTGTGGGGGCGGGGCTCACGCCGGTCAGCGCGCCCTTTGCAATCAAGACTATTTTTGAGTTCCACTTCAAGCCGCTGGATTTTAATGAAAAAGAAGGGAAACGCTACGAAGAAGAGCAAAATATCCACTGATCTTCCAATATCCCGGTTTGTTGAGATGTCTGAGAAAGCCCGAACCAGAGGGAGCTTGCTTGCGTAGAGGCGTGTTATCCGGTATTCTTGGCCAATGATGTCATTTTCCCAAAGCTACAACTCAAAAAGAAAATTGTTTTCGGGGGGGGCGGCAATCGTTGCTTGCGCCTCCCTTTTTTTTTCTTCCTGCCAGAAGGAACGGGTCCAGCCCTTGCCGAAGGTGACCCTTCCTGCCGGAGCGCCCTTCGTTCTTGTTCAGCCCCAGCTTTCCGTTCAGCCGGCAGATTCCAAGACATCCCCTTATATCGGAGTCCTGACAGGGGTTGTCTCCCTTCCCTCGCACCTAATCGTCTCGGGGTATCAGGGGACCATTCTTCGTTACTCCCGGTCTTCTAAGAAATGGACCCTGGTATCTTCCCCGGTCCGCGGGGACTTTTACGGATTGACCGTGACGGGCTCCGGAACCCTCTGGATTTCGGGGGACCGGGGACTTCTGATGAAGTCCCCGGATGCCGGGCTCCACTGGAGTGCGGTGACAAGCGGTGTGGCGCCCCTGTTTCTGAATGCGATCAGTTTCCCAACTCCGACAGTGGGTTATATCGTAGGAGAAAAGGGAACCATCCTGAAGACGGTCGATGGGGGTGATCACTGGAGTCGGCTTTCCTCTCCCGTCCAGAAGAACCTCTATGGGGTGGCCTTTTCCGATGAGCTGCACGGGGTTCTGGGAGGATGGCATAAGACCCTCCTGACAACCTCCGATGGAGGAGACCACTTTAACACCGTTGATCTGCCCATCCAGAAAATCACACGTCAGAAACCTTCTCTGAACAGTATCTGGAGTCAGGGGAAAATTGTTCTGGTCGCAGGAGACCATGGACTTCTTTTCCAGTCGACCGACGGGGGAAGATCCTTTACCCAGATCCAGACGGGAGGCATAAAAGATCTTTATGGAGTTTGCCGTATGGGTAATGGCGATATAATCGCGGTGGGGGAACGTGGAGAACTCATCGTCTTGTCTTCCGGATCCCAGGCCGGGTGGAAGGTATCGAGGCCATTGGGTTCCTTTCATGGGACAGACTGGCTGTCGGTGTCCTGCGGGAATGCCCGCATGAGGGTCGTTGGTTCGAACGGCAGCATACTTCTTCAGGAAACCAATGCGCCTTCCCTTGCCAAATAGGATACGCCCGGAATTCCCTGATAAATCCTGAATGAAGAAAGAAGGGAGTTGACCCTTGGCCCTTTTTCAAATCTATCACCATACCCGATCCGGAATTGCCCGGTTCAATACAACGGTTCTTCGGAAAGTTGTCGGCTTGGGGGCTCTTTACTCGACCGGATACGGAGATGTCGGTTCCTCTATCTATTACGCTCTAGGCATCACAACGATCTATGCCGGAGGGGCCTCTTTCCTTGCGATTGGTGCCGCCGGCCTTTTCTTCATCGCGACGGTTCTGAGCTACGCGGAACTTTCCAGCGCAATTCCAGAGGGGGGAGGATCCTCCCTTTTTGCCCAGAGGGCTTTCGGGGATGGCTGGGCTTTCTTTACCGGCTGGGCCCTCCTGCTCGACTATATTCTGACCCTCTCCATCAGCGCCTTTTCAGTGGGTCCGTATCTCGGCTATTTCTTTCCCATATTCAAGACCAACCCCCAGATTAACGTGACCTTCACCGGAATCTTGATTCTTCTTCTGGTCATCCTCAATATCGTTGGACTCAAGGAATCTTCATGGTTCAGCTTAATGCTGGCCGGATTCGACGTGATCACCCAGGTTTCCCTCATGGCGATGGGAGCTTTCCTGATTTTCAATTTCCACACCATCTGGCATCAGTTTACTCTGGGGACCGCCCCGACCTGGCACAACTTTCTTTACGGCATTTCGATCGCCATGGTGGCCTATACCGGCATCGAGGCGATCAGCCAGATGGCCGGAGAGGCAAAGAACGCGGAAAAACTTGTTCCCCGGGCCATGTTCCTTACGATGGGAACGACGATCCTGCTTTATTCCGGGATTTCGCTTGTGGCGCTGTCGGCCATGAAGCCCGAGATCCTTTCGACAACCTGGGTGAATGATCCGATTGCAGGGATTGCCCATGCTCTTCCCCATGTCGGAAATTTCATGGCACCATGGGTATCCGTTCTCGGCGCGACCATTTTGACAGTGGCAGCCAATGCCGGTCTTATCGGGGTGTCCCGGCTGGCCTACTCCATGTCTAACAATCTCCTGATTTCTTCGATTTTCCACAAAACCAGTGTCAAGTACAAAACGCCTATGGTGTCTCTCGGGATCTTTGGAACCCTGGCGGCCCTGATTGTCGCTTTTTTCCCCTATCTTGACATCCTCGCCGACCTATACAACTACGGGGCGATGCTCTCCTTTTCCATGACGCACCTTGCACTGATCCATCTTCGGAAAAAAGAGCCGGATCTCAAGCGTCCATTCCGGGTGCCTCTGGCCGTCCGGATTCGCGGGTGGGAAATTCCGCTCCCGACCGTTTTCGGATTTATGGGGACATTTGGCGTGTTCATCATGGTTCTTCTCTTTCACAAGTATGGCCGGGTTTTCGGAACAGTCTGGATGGCGGGGGGGATTTCCTATTATCTGTGGTTTCGTCGAAAAGAGTCCCTTCCCGTCATGGAGCGGGTCAAGATTACAGAGCTCCCCGATATCCTTGAAAAGCCGAAGCCCCACAAGCAGATCCTCGTGGCGACATCGCCCACTCGACCCTCCCCGATGCTTCGTGATGTTCTTAAGATTGCGAAGGCGGACGAGGCGAAGGTGACGGTCCTGACCGTTCTGGAAATTCCCCTTGCTCTCCCCTTGACTGCCCCTCTTCCTGATGAAGAAGCGGTTGCCAGGCATACGCTGGATCTTTGTCAGGCAATTGGCATGGAGGAAGATGTTCTGGTCGATACGGTTCTGGCCCGGGGGCGGGCGATCGGACCGGTGCTCAATATGCAGATAAAACGTCTCGGGGCCGACACCCTTGTCCTGAACGACACGGGAAGCTCTCTTGTTGCTTCGGTGCTCGGAGCGGTCCGTAGGTCATCAAATACTGTGATGATCTGGACTTTTCAGAATTATTCCGGGGCAGGACTCTCGCCGACGCCCCGTTCCAGGATTTCCGGGGAGCAGCCAATCGTTTCACAAATTCCTGCCCAGCATGACAACGAAACATTGACGGGCTCCTGAGCCCTGTTTCCTGTTATGACGGAGAAGGATATATCTTCAGACTGTCCTCAGCGGGTGTCTTATGGCACAGTTTTCGCAGATTCCGTATATTTCAAGACGGTGGGAAACGATGGAGAAGTGGTTTTCCCGGGCCGCTGCCAGCTGAAGCTGTTCGATGACCGGCTGGTCGAATTCGACGACCTTTCCACATTCAATGCAGATCAGATGATCGTGGTGGCTTGCCGGTTTGGCTTCGTACCGGCTGAACTCGTCGTTGAACCGGTGTTCCTCCACCAGACCTTTTTCCTTCAGGGCGTGAAGCGTCCGGTAGATAGTAGCCAGACCGATCTTCGGGGTTTGGACCCGGACGAGACCGTGGATCTCCTCCGCACTCAGATGGGCATGGGATTCAACCAAAACCTTGATGACGCGAAGGCGTTGCTGGGTTGGATGGATTCCGTGAGACCGCAGGTGTTCCGAGAGGTCGACCCCGTTTGAGTGTGATCGGGTCCCTGTCTTTGGGGATTTCTGCCCGTTAGGGGAACTTTCCGTCGGGACTTTTTTGACTCTTTTCGATTCGGTGGTCTCAGCCATGGGACCTTCTTTTTTTATTTGAAATCAAGGAGTTGTTGGCCGGATATATTGCTGTTGCTGCATGCGCTCAGGATGGAGGTTTTTCTCCCGAATGATAATGCGAGGCATCCTCAAATAGTCTCATAGTCCCTAACCTTGTTTCAATCCTAACTGATTTGTTCTGCCAGAAGATGATTCAATGTCTCTTTTTCTTTAAAATAACACGAAAATCCGATTCCTGCCCAATCGTCAGGGGCCAGTTTTCTTTTCCTGATTCTTCATGAGCTTGAGGTGTCCTTTTCGACATCCCCAGTCTCAGGCGAAGAGTCGGAAGACGTATAAATGATTTTCGTATGGTGATAACTTCTTATCTTGAAAAAGGGTGATTCTCGAATCCGATAAAAAATTTGACCTACAAATTGGGCCTGCTTCGATCCATTTGGCCGAATTGCAATGAAACTCAAGGAAATGGAAAACTTTTTGTGGTGTGGAAATGTGGAGATTTGGACAGAGAAGGAGAAGAGATCGTCTTTTCGCTCGAACCGAAGGTGGGAGAAGGCCCGGGGCGAGGGGGACGGAACGGGAATCGGCATCCGAGGCATCTAGAAACGGGGCAAGGAGCTGTAGGTCCCGGATCAGTATATGAAAGGTGGAGCGATTCGGGTGGGCGGGGTCGATACTGGCTCCTACAACGGGAACTGAAATCGTCTTTTCAACCAGAGTCTCAAGGCACACCAGGAGTTCACAAGCTTTTTTCTGGTGACGGACGGAGACAACTCGATTCTGGACGGGCTTGTGGAAAAGGTAAAATCCTGTACCAGCGCTGTTTTTGGCATAGCCCTTACCCGCAGAAGTTTTCCTTGTTCCAGGGCAGGGTGAAGGTGAAACGAGAAAGCTCCGAATGCTTGTCCGTCATGGCCCGGATCTAAGAGATCTGCTCCCTACGCTCCCGCCTCGATGAGGACGACGAGATCTTGTCCTTGATCGGGCTCAAAGCGAAGATGCTCGAGCCCTCGTCGGAGACTGTTGGACAAAGGGCTACAAACACACGGTCGCCTACCCGGATAACGCCAGGAACGACTCTTCAGCGATCTCTCCAACAGGTTGAAAGGGAACATCATCCGTCGGGGGGAACGCCTCTTCCGAACCGTGGACATGAGAGCGAATATGAGCAAGTGGACCACCCAGAGAGCCCCCATCGTGATCAAGATCAGGCTCGCCTATCACTCCAACGGATTTGACCCAACATATTCAGAAAGCGCCTCTCCAGAAGTGTTTTCTCGGATCTCCGCTTGACGATGCCACCAAAATTTAATCAAGGTAGTAAGAGTTATGGATTTTCAGGAGATTGGGGCTCTCCATTGAACAACGAGTGTAACTCCCAGCCGCAGCAGCGACAGATCCAGAGTTCAAGATAGGATTCCGGGGATTTCTTCTATCATATTTGTTCAGACTCTTCAAAATGTTTTTCCAGGGTCACCCGTTTTGCTTGAGGGCCTTCGCTTCCTTCCTCCATCAGAAAATGAACATGCTGATTGATGTCCAGATGTTCGAAAGAGGGATGCGCACAATTGTCCCGATTGAAATACACATCTCTTCCATCCTCAGAAAAGATGAATCCGAAGCCTTCCTCAGGAAATATCCGGGCGATGCGGCCATGGGACAGTGGCTCATGGGCCTTGATTTTTCCTTCCTGAATCCTCCCCAGATCCATGAGTTTTCGCCGGGCGGCGTCAAAAGCGTCCCTCAAAGCCACGTAGATATCTTCATTTCTGTCCCGGGTGATGACGATTTCAGATCCGTGGACCAATATCTCGATGCGAACATTGTAGAGTTTTCCCTGGTGCTGGTGCTTTTGGGTGACGCCTGCAACGACCCGACAGCGGGTAATTGGTGAATAATATTTCTCTAGATGGGCCGCTTTTTTCCGGATCAGGGTTTCGATCGACGTTGAATGAGGCATGTCCTGAATCGTGATCGCCAATGGGATTTCCATGAGACACCCTTCCTTCTAGAAGCTTTTTTCTGGACGCCTTCATCAGGTGGGAAAATCGAAGGAGGCGTTCGAGCAGGTTCAAATTTTTGTCCAGCCTGAAAAAGGGTTCCTTAATCTCTTCCCCCGAAACAGTGAGTTTCTTTGCCCGACAGCGGCGAGTGGTTCACTTTCTTCTTGAAGGGGATGTTTCGGGATACGGTGAGGTCTCCGGATGTGAAGGATCTTTCTTATTCCGTCCGCTCTCTGGACAGATCAGGGTGTTCGTGCCGGAATCTGCTCCTTCCGCAGGGACACGTCCGGGGAAATGGCGCAGAATCCTCACGGGAGAAGGGGACCGGAGTTATCGGATGTTGTGGGAGATCGCACTCGAAAGATTGCTGAATTCTCGTTCGAGGACCAGAAGAAGATCGTCCATGCTCAGCATTCCCACGATTTCTCCATGCGCGTTCACGACAGGAAGCCGACGAACCCCGTTCTTTGCCATCAAGCGGGTCGCTTCCATCAGCCCTGCATTTTCCTTCAGTGTTGTGACATCATGGGACATGACATCCTTCAGAAGTGTGGAGTATGAATCCTTTTCACGGCTGACAACCTTGACCACGATGTCTCGATCGGTCAGGATTCCCAATGGCTGCATCCTGTCGTCTACAACAATGACAGCTCCCACATTCTGGGACTCCATGCGTCTGGCTGCCTCAAGGATAGTCTCTCCCTCCCATGCGGTAATGACGTTTGTATTGCAAAACTCTTTGATGGACATGACATTCTCCTTTTATTTCCGCCTCTGAGGGGAAAAATACGGGATTGTGGATAATGATTCCCGTTCCAGCATCGTTGACCTTCACTCTGAAATCTACTTCCGAATGCAGGTTTGTCAATGGACCGGTGTTCCGGATGGTGTTTGTTCAGGAATTGAAAATATAGGGAAACAGGGACACAAAGAACGGCGGGGAAGGAGCAGAAAGGGTCTGTCCAGACCCGGGAGCTTTCGGGACCGGTCTCTTCGTAACGCCTGTCTCCAGGCATCTGGAAGAGGGGAAAGGCGGCTTCCTTCGGGGGAATCGCATCGAGGATGTTCCGGGTCTGGACATCGGTCGGAGCATCTTTCCCGCCGAAGAGGGACTGGACATTGTTCCGGCCGTCAGCGCAAGACTCCTCCGGAAGGCCGGAACAGGGGGAGACGGGGTGAAGAATACGGAGAAGGCGGCGCAGGTGGCGTCGTGAAAGATGAGCCTCCGGTTGTTCCCGGGCTTGCTGGCATCTGCAAGCTCCCGAAAATCCGCGGAAATCCGGTCGTCAAGACATTGGGCCCTGCCGGGAGTGGCATTCGGAGGGGGGGCGGAATCCGAAAGCTTTCCATGCCCCAAGAATGCCTGAAAACACGCGTTGTGTTCAGTGATTTTCAGTCGTAACCGTAAGTTGTTGGAGTCAATCACATTTATATTTATGAATTGCTGGATGTTTGCGACGATTTTGCAACTTCAGGGATCGTTATGGTATATTTCAACTTTCCGACTTTGGGGCAGACCCGGTTTCGGGACTGCGGATGATGGCCAGTAGCCATAACGACCAGCGAACAGCCGAGCTGTCACGCTGGACAGGACAGACAACAAAGAAAAAAGAGGGGGAACTCATGGCGAGCAGTTTTGCCGTGATACGGACCGGGGGAAAGATGTATCGCGTGACTCCCGGACAGGTTCTCGTCGTTGAACGGATTGCAGAAGATGGTCCGGTCATTTTCGACGAGGTGTTGATGGTGTCCGAGGATGGAGTGACCTCCTACGCAACTCTGGAGAAGCCTTTGGCCGTTGAAGTTCACGGACGGATTCTCAGGCAGGAAAAAGATCCGAAGATCATCGTATTTAAGAAAAAGCGCAGAAAAAACTATCGGCGAAAAAAAGGTCATCGTCAACTTGTATCCCGTGTGAAGATTGATTCGATCATCAAGACGGCTTAGGAGAGGGACTGTTTCATGGCACATAAGAAAGGGGTCGGTTCGACCCGCAACGGACGTGATTCTGAATCGAAACGCCTTGGAGTGAAGCGACATGACGGACAATTTGTCCTTGCCGGAAATATTCTTGTCCGCCAACGGGGAACTCAGTTCTATCCAGGGCTGAATGTTGGCATGGGCCGTGACCACACACTGTTTGCAATGGAAACTGGTGTTGTGCGTTTTTCCCGGTATGGTCGTGATGCCAAGAAGGTGAATATTGTTCCGGAAACTTCTTCCGAAACGGAGTCAGCAAAGGTATGAGAAGGCCGCTCATTTCTTGAGCGGCCTCTCCTTCCTTATACCGGAGGATTCATGTCTCAGTTTGTAGACGAGGTCACACTCTGGGTTGCGTCCGGAAAAGGCGGAGATGGATCGGCCTCCTTCAGAAGGGAGAAGTTTGTCCCCAGAGGGGGACCTGACGGAGGGGACGGGGGAAACGGGGGATCGATCCTTCTTGTCGGAACATCCGGAAAATCGACTCTCCTCGATTTTAAGCATCGCCCCCGGGTGGTTGCCGAACCCGGTGAAAATGGCCGGGGAAAAAAACAGCACGGAAAGAACGGGGAAGACCTTTCCCTGCTCCTTCCCTTGGGCACCCAGGTGTTTAATGCCGAGACCGGGGAGCTTCTGGCCGATCTTGTCGAGGAAGGCCAGATCTATGTCGCAGCCCAGGGCGGACGGGGCGGACGGGGAAATTCGCACTTTGCGACTCCAACTCGTCAATCGCCTGATTTTGCCGAACCGGGAAAACCTGCCCAGGAAATTTTCCTCAGGTTTGAACTCAAGGTTATGGCGCGAGTCGGTCTTCTGGGTTTTCCCAACGCCGGCAAGTCAACCTTTCTTGGACGGGTGACCCGAGCCCATCCACGTATCGGCTCCTACCCGTTTACCACCCTTTATCCCCATCTTGGCGTTGTTTCCCGGGGACAGGTTCCGCACAACCACGAATACGTCATTGCCGACCTTCCCGGACTGATCGAAGGGGCTCACGAGGGAAAGGGGCTGGGCGACCGGTTTCTTCGCCACGTCGAGCGTACCGAGATTCTTCTCCATTTTCTCGATGTCAGCTACGAAGGCCCCAGTGATCCCGAAGAGGCCTACCAGATCCTCCGCAATGAGCTAAAGCTTTACGATCCTGACCTCCTCGAAAAACCGGAACAGGTTGCGGCGACGAAGATCGATGCTGCCGATCCCGAAAAGCTCGCCTCCTTTGAGCGATTTTGTGCCCGCACCGGACGTACTCCCTTCTATATCTCTTCACAATCGGGAGAAGGAATCCCCGGGCTTCTGAATGCCCTTGACCTGCTCCTCGAGGGGGAATCCCTCGTCGGGACGAAGTCCCTCGTCGATTGAACAATCGGGTGATGAAGGACGCCTCCTCCGATCGGCGCGCCGCTATCCGGAAGAAGCTGCGGATCCTTGTGGTGAAGGTTGGGTCGAATATCCTGACTGATCTCGATGGTGCTCTCTCTTCCCGCCCCTTTAGCCGCATCGCACGGCAGGTGGCCGCCTTGCGGGAAAGAGGGATCCGGGTTGTACTGGTTTCCTCCGGAGCCATTGCCGCAGGAAGGGAAAAAATCGGTCTGGGCCGAAAGCCTCTGACGCTGGCCCTCAAGCAGGCCGCTGCCTCGGCTGGACAGATTTCTCTCATGGGCCATTGGGAGAAGGCATTTCGCCGTCACGGGATCAGGACGGCCCAGATCCTTTTGACCCCTGCGGATATCGCCGACCGGGAACGTTTCGTCAATCTCGAACGGACCATCGAGGCCCTCCTTTCGCTCGGAATTCTGCCGATTGTCAACGAGAATGATGCGGTCGCGACATTTGAAATCAGGTTTGGAGACAACGACCGCCTCTCCGCCTATGTGGCAGGACTGGTCCGGGCGGAATGTCTGCTTCTTCTGTCCGATGTCTCTTCTTTG
>JAYWMN010000069.1:0-64770 GCA_035873205.1 Nitrospirota bacterium | reverse complement strand
ACTCTTATAAAATGGAAAAGGGGACCGTTTTCTTTCATCCGTCACGGGGCGAAGGAAGGGGGAGAAGATCATGGCAAAGCTTTTTGAACCCTGGTCCATGAGAGGGGTGCAGGTCCGAAACCGGATCTGCGTGTCCCCCATGTGTCAATATTCCACACCGGACGGAGTGGCCGGGGACTGGCATATGGTCCATCTTGGAAGCCGGGCGGTAGGAGGGGCGGGGATCGTCATGCTCGAAGCCTCCGCGGTGAGCCCTGAAGGGCGGATCACGCCCGGGGATCTCGGGATCTGGACGGATGGCCAGGCCAGGGCCCTTGCACCCATTGTTTCGTTTTTGAAATCCCAAAAGGCGACCCCAGGAATCCAGATTGCACACGCCGGAAGAAAAGCCTCGACTGCGCCTCCCTTTCTGGGAGGGCATTCCCTTGTGAGGGGCGAGGGGGGATGGACCTCTCTCGCTCCCAGTTCCGTTCCCTTCGGACGGTACGGAACTCCGAAAGCCATGGACGAAGCGGACATGGAGAAGGTGCGGGAGGATTTCCGCTCGGCCGCCTGTCGGGCACTGACGGCCGGATTCCAGATACTTGAGCTTCACATGGCGCACGGGTATCTTCTTCACAGCTTTCTCTCCCCCCTCAGCAACCACCGGACGGACCGTTACGGGGGAACTCTCGAAAATCGCATGCGGTTTCCGCTTGAGATCGGAAGGACTGTCCGGGAGGTATGGCCGGCCGATCTCCCCATGTGGGTCCGGATTTCGGCCTCCGACTGGGTCGAGGGTGGCTGGAGCCTGGACCAGTCCATTTTTCTGTCCCGCGAACTCAAGCTCTGTGGGGTGGATGTCGTCGACTGCTCGAGCGGGGGCTTGACGCCTGAGGCCCGGATTCCCGTTGCTCCCGGTTACCAGACAAGTTTTTCGGCCCGGATCCGGCAGGAGGCGAATATCCAGACAGTCGCAGTGGGCATGATCACCGATCCCGTTCAGGCCGAGCATATTCTTGTGACCGGGCAGGCCGACGGGGTCAGCCTGGCCAGGGAGATGCTTCGGGATCCCTACTGGCCCCTGCATGCTGCCCACCGCCTTGGACACGATGTTTCCTGGCCGGAACAGTATGCCCGGGCAAAGCTTCTTTGACCAGCGCTTTCTCCTGGTCGCCGGAAGGCTGTTCTCTTGAAAGTGCGGGTTCCGGGTGTCGTTGGGTGGTCAGGGGGAGAAGTCCTCATCGGCTCTGACCTGTTCAGGCCATCGGACGAGGGAGCTTTTGTGGCCGGGGTTTTGCGTTGGACGCTGTCCGCACCGCTCCCGCTTTCTTTCGGGAGAGGAGCCCCCCGTCCAGGGAAAGGCGGGCCAGCTCGGAGCACTTCATTGCGTGACTGGAGAATTCCTGCGGGAAATGTGAAGAACCGAGTCGGGACTTTCTGTTTGAGGACTTTATTCAGAGTTTCGTCTTCCCTGTTCCCGCATGAAACTTCTGGAAGAGGGCCTTTTAAGTTTGGCCATTTTTCCTCTCAAGGATCCCGATGATCATCTCTTTGGGGCCCTTTTTGCTCCTCTCCCCCCATCCGGGCTATTTCGAGACTCCCTCCATGGCAACTTTTGAAAACGGCCTCCAGTCGCTCTTCAGGCAGGAGCGACACCGGTTTGACGGAATCAGCCCGGTACGCCTGCACACTTGCGGGCTTCCCCCACCAGAGTCTTCGCGCTCTTCTGGACGAGAAACGATTATTTCTTGAGTATCAGCCGGTCGTCGATTTTTCTGACAGAAGCTCCCGAAAGGTCAAAGCGCTGGCGAGGATTATTTCGTCAGAGAGAGACGGCTGATTGCCCCGCCGATTTTCTTGGGGCATTCGGACGCTCCGAACTGGCGGACCTGTTCCGCCAGTTGCTTGCCTCGAGTCATGAGCAGATAAGGACCTGGGAAAAGAAGGGGGGGCGTCTCCGACCTGGCCCTGAATATTCCTCCTGTCGTTCTGTTTGAACCCCATCTCCTGCAGTGGGTCGATCAGGCCCTGTACGAGGTCGGCGTTCCTCCTGCCTCTCGATCTGCTTGAATTGAGGAAATCAGGGATGCGGTTCGCCAGCAGCGATCGGTCAAGATCGATCAAGGGCGAGTCCGCGGACACTCGGAGAATCCCGAAAAGCGGATCTTCCCCGTCAGCTCTCTTGTGAAGTTCATCGAGGGTCTTTAAAATCCATAGCTGATCGAGGTTGCCCATATCCTGGGTGCCAATGGAGGGCAAGGGGTACGGCCTTTCACGACCTCTTCCGGCTGAGAGAATTCCGGGATGGATCGAACAATTTAGTCTTCCTCCGAGAAGGGACGCCCCGGTTTCCGACCTGGATCGACTGGCCAGAGACTGGATTTGGAAGCAATATGGAGCGGGAAAGGTTCCCCGGGGGCCTGAATTTCGGACTCCGACCTCCTGAAGAACTCCTGACAGTCCGGGAGAAAATGGGGCCAGGGTGTGAGAAGATCCTGAAAGCGGGCTCTCTGGCTCTTGATTCGTTTGGAATGGAGAGGTACGATAAAAAAATAAGGGGCTAAAGACACTTTGGAGACGAATGTGGCGATTAACGGGAACAGAGGAGTTCGGATCGTCGTTTTCCCGGAGTCCCGCCAATGGGCCATCAGGGAGTCGGGGGATTTTTGCCGGCTCGAATCGATTCCAGATATCATGGAAACGACTCTATTCAGGCTTTCTCCCGGGATGGATGTTCCCTTGACGGCTCACCGGGAAGACCGGGAGATCCTGGTCCTCGAAGGGGCTCTGGATCTTGGAGGGCGTACATGGACGAAGGGGGCCTATCTGCGACTTTCGGGGGAGTCGTCACGGACTTCCTTGAAGGCCCGGGAGGAGGGATGCCTTCTTTTTCTAAAGGCCGGACAGTTCCCGGAGGGGGACCGGGAAAGCACGGGATTTCAGCCGGAGGACGGATCGTGGCGACCCGGTCTGGTCGATGGCCTGAACGTTCTCCCCCTGTTTTCGGGGGGGACTGCGAACACTGCGCTTGTCCGATGGGATCCCGGGACCGTCTTCCAGCCCCACCGGCATTTTGGAGGGGAGGAAATACTGGTCCTGTCGGGAGTCTTCGAGGATGAACTGGGGACTTATCCGGCCGGGACATGGATCCGGAGCCCCCACATGAGCCGGCACGACCCCTTCTCGACCCCTGGATGCACAATTTTCGTGAAAACCGGCCATATGCTAGATAGGGAGCAGCCTTGACGAAGCGTCTCTCCCGATGCGAAAGAAGATCGCGATGATTTCGGCCAAGCCCGGGACGACAGAGGAGATCTACAGGGTTTCTCTGGCGGCCAGCCGGCTTTTCTCCCGATCAATCGACCGCCCGCTCGAAGAAACCTTTTCCCATCTCCTCGATCTCCTCGTCACGGAACTCAGGGCCCGGGTTGCCCTGATTGGCCGTCTGAACAAGGAAACCCTTTCACTCAGGATCCTGGCTTCAGCCGGTCCAGTGGCCGATTATGGAACAGGACTTGAACTGTCCGCATCCCCGGATGTTCCCGGCGGACTCGGGCCGACGGGGGAGGTGCTCCGCTCGGGTCGTCCCATGGTGACAAATCTCCTGGAGTCACTGGATCGCCCGGATCTGGCCCAATTTCGCGCTCGGGCCATTAAGTTCGGTCTGGGAGGATGCGCGCTTGTTCCTATCCAGACAAATTCCGGAATTTGGGGGATTGTCTCGGTCTACCGGGGAGTGGAGGATCTTTTCAGCCCGGAGATACTGCCCCTTCTCGAGAGCTTTTCCGACGACCTGGCCTCCTTTCTGAACCGGAGGGAGGAGTCGAGGGAGCTGGTTGTCCGGAGATCCTTCCAGCGGGCCATCGAAGAGCTTCAGACCGGCTTTCTCGCAAGCCCCGGGGAGGGAGAAATCTATCAGGCCCTGGCCAAGTCCCTTGTGGAGAAAATCGGTCTTCCTGCAGCATGGATCGTGAAGCTTGGATCGGGAAATTCCGGATTTCCCGGCTCTCCGTCTCCCGGATTTCTGGCCCGTACCGTCGAGGCCAAAGATCCCCGGCTGAAAACAATGCTCCAGAGTTTCTTCTTTCCTTTTGACCTTGAATATCCGGAACGAAATCCCCTTGTATCGGGAGCGGGGGCCGGTACGCCGGTTCTGCTCCAAGATATCGAAGGGGATCCTTTCTTCCGGGGTTTTTTCCCCACTCCGCCTTTTTTTCCGGAGATACGCTCACTTTCTGCCATTCCCCTCTCGAACCGCTCAGACGAGCATCCCGAATGCTTCCTGATGGTTGGGTTTGAAAAAAAGCGAGGACCTTCCCCTGGGCTCTCGGGTCTTCTTGGACAGATGGCCGCTGCCACCAGAATGGCTTTGAACCAGAGGCGGGACCGGATCAAGATGGAACGGTATGCCTCTTTCTACCGGGCGATCGGACAGACAAGCCAGCTCATGGCTCGCCATCCCGACGCCACGGGACTTTTTGACGGGATTTGCGAGATATTGGTCGAGTCGACGAAAATCGCGCTCGCTTTCGTTTCCCTGGTCGAGGATGGATTCAAGGTCCGCGTCGTCTCGGCCCGCGGACCGGCAAGAGGATTTGTGGAGGGAGTGGTGTTCTCGATCGATCGGGCGGACAACGCTCGGTGTCTCATCCACAGCCGGACCCTGGAATCCGACTCCGTATGCTCCATCCCTTTCCTGGAAGGATGGCTCTGCTCCGAAGAAGTCCGGGACATGGCCCGACCTTACGGCATGAAGCATACGCTGACCATTTCCCTTCGGAAGGACGGGCAACGGATCGGCATTCTGGCCCTCGTTTCCGACGAAGAGCAGTTCTTTGACAGTACTCTTGAAAGTCTTCTGGAAGACCTGTCCCGGGACATCACCTTTTCTCTCGAGGCCCATGATCGCCAGGAGCGACTGACCCGCCTGTCCCTGACCGACTTTCTGACGAGCATTCCGAACCGGATCGCTTTCCAGGAGGAGGTCTCGAAGGAGCTGGTCCGGGCCAAGTCCCGGGGAACGACCTTTTCCATTTCGATTCTGGATCTCGACGGTTTCAAGGGTTGGAACGATACCTTTGGACACAGCGAAGGAGACCGGCTCCTCAAGACTCTGGCCGCCAGACTCTCCTCCTGCCTCAGGCCGGGGGACAGGATTGCCCGACTTGGCGGGGACGAGTTCGGATTCATCCGTCCCGGGGCGACCCGCATTGAACTCAAGGAGTTCTCCCGGGAGATTCTCGGGGTGGTGGAAAAGGTCGACACTGAAATGAATATTGTGACTGGCAGCCTTGGATGGGCTTCCTATCCAGAGGACGGAGAGAGCTTCCGGGACCTTCTGGCGCATGCCGATGAAGCGTTGTATGCGGCCAAAGGAGCGGGGAGGAACACCTTCCGGTTTTTCGGGGGAGAAATCGCCCTGGCTCTGCACAGGCGCATCGAAACCCACCGGATCTTTCCAGGGGCTCTCTCAAACGGGAATATCTGTTTCTATCTCCAGCCCCAGGTGGATTACCGGGCGGGGTCTCTCGAGGGGCTGGAGATGCTTGCACGCTGGCAGGTCGGCTCAAAGGTTCTGTCTCCGGCGGATTTCATGCCTGAAGTGGAGAAGGATCCGAAATTCATTCGCGGGCTGGGACGCTATGCCCTTCTCCATGCCATCAGTCTCAGGCGACGGCTAATTGCATCAGCCCTTCCCCTTCGTGTGTCAATGAACATCGGGGCGAGCCATTTTCTGCACACGGCCTTTGTCGACGATATCGACGAAGCCCTGGGTGGAGACTCCGGGGAGGGCCTTGCGATCGAGGTGACAGAAAGCGTCGCCCTGGAGGACATGTCCCGGACGACCCGCGTGATTGATAACCTCAAACAGCGTGGGTTCGATGTGTCTCTCGACGACTTCGGCACGGGATACTCTTCCCTCCACTATGCCGCCGACCTTCCCGTGACCGAGATCAAGCTGGACCAGTATTTTGTCCGCCGGTTCAGGAACCATACCAATGCTTTTGCCGTGGTTAGCGCCACACTCCTTCTGAGCGCCCTTTCCGGAAGCGCCCTGATTGCCGAAGGGGTCGAGTTCCAGGAAGATCTCGATCTCTGGCTCCGGATGGGCGGAAGCAAGGTTCAGGGATATCTTCTGGCAAAACCCATGCCGGAGGATGTGTTCATGGAGTGGAGCCATGAGGCGAAACACATCCTTGCAGGTCATGTCCTCCCTCCGGTCTATCCTCTGGAGGACATGACCTTTCTTGAGTACGCCTTCCGGCAGAAGGACAGTTATCTCGCCGACCGGTGGCATGTCCTGTCCGAGTGCCCCCTGGAGTCCTGGTTTGAAAAAAGGAAAGGCGTCTATCGGGGGCTGTCTTCATGGGAAACGACCCGGGAAACTCATCGGCAGATGCACCAGAAGATGGACCGGCCCCCCGTTCGGGGATCAGGGAACAAGCCCGGACAGGAAAATCCGGCCCCCCCTCTTCCGCTGGTCGAAGGGTTCTACCGGAGCCTGCAGTCTCTCCGGAAGGAACTCGATGCGTCGCTTTTGTCGGTGCGCCCTTCTGGTAAGGCCTTGTCCTGACCGGATTGGATGGTCGAGTGCCTCATTTCCCCGTCAGAAGAGAGCGAATCTTGGCCTTGATGGCCTCCAGGGTTGGAATCGTCCCCGCTTCGAGAGTCTTGTTGAAGGGAGTCGGAATGAATAGGCCTCCCAACCGTTCTATCGGTCCATCGAGGAAGGGAAAGCATTCTCTGGACAGGGTCGCGGCAAGCTCTGCACCCGCTCCCGCAAAGAGGCAGTCTTCCTCCACGATCAGGGCGCGATGGGTTTTTTCGACCGATTTCGAGAGAGTGGCCCAATCCACCGGAGACAGGCTCCGGAGATCGATCGTCTCGACAGCGTAACCCTCTTTTTCAAAATCTCTTGCCGCCGCAAGGCACAGCCCGACCATCCGGGACCAGGCAATGACCGTCAGGTCCTTTCCGGGACGCAGGACGGAGGCTTCGAAGGGGGAAGGAAAGATCCCCTCGCTGACCGGACCGGTTTCGAAATACAGAAGCTCGTGTTCCAGAACGATTACCGGATCGTCGGACCTTATGGCCAGAACAAGCTGGCTGTAGGCCTCCTGGGGAGAGGAAGGGGCGATGACCCGAATTCCGGGAACGTTCATCAGCATGGCCTCGATACGCTGGGAGTGCTGGGCTCCCAGCTGATGGGCCACTCCG
Organism: Nitrospirota bacterium; assembly: GCA_035873205.1. GTDB lineage: Bacteria > Nitrospirota > Leptospirillia > Leptospirillales > Leptospirillaceae > UBA4572. Next base: position 57,570 of record JAYWMN010000069.1, on the reverse strand, counting down.
CCCGGCATCCGGACCACCAGAGGAACGGAAAACTGGCCGCCTGACATCAGCCGGATTTTTGCGGCCAGGTTGACAATGGCGTCGAAGGCCAAGAGGGCGAAGTTCACCGTCATGATTTCGACGACCGGTCTCATGCCGGCCAGTGCCGCTCCAACGCCCAGTCCGGTAAAGCTGTTTTCCGAGATGGGCGTGTCCCGGACCCGCCATTCCCCGTACTTGGCCAGCAGACCCTCCGTCGCCCGGTATGTCCCTCCGAAGACCCCTACGTCCTCTCCGATTACAAAAACCCTTTCGTCACGGCTCATTTCCGAATCCAGTGCCCTGTTGATGGATTGCCATGTGGTGAGGTCTCTTGCCGGAGAAGAGGTTTGGCCGGGCGGGTCAGAAAGAGGAAGGGGGATTGAAAGTTCTCTCACAAGGTCGGCTGTGGGTTCCGGACTTTTTCGGGCAAACTCCACGGCGTGGTCCAGTGTCTTTTTGATCCGTTCCTGAAGGATATGAAGGGAGTCTGAAGAGAGGGCCCCGGATTCAAGACAGTGGGCGGAAAGCCGTTCGATCCCCTCTCCCTCGGATCCCGGCATGCCAAAGGATGGAACGGGATCCCGGGCTCTCCAGGCAGCGATTTCCTGAGCGGGGCGATAGGTTCCCGGGTCGGCCATGGAATGGCCCCTGTAGCGATAGGTGAGGCATTCGAGCAAAACCGGCCCCCCGCCTGACCGGATGGTCTCCATGGCCTGCCTGGCCGCCTCGTGGACGGCCAGAACATCCATTCCGTCCACCTGATGTCCGGGAATGTGGTAGGCCGAAGAACGTCGGAAGATATCCGTTACCGCAGAATGGCGATGAATCTCCGTTCCGATCTGGTAGCGGTTGTTCTCGCAGACGAACAGGACCGGAAGATTCCAGAGGGATGCCATGTTGAGGGATTCGTGAAAGGTACCCTGGTTGTCGGCGCCGTCGCCGAAAAAGCAGAGAACGACTTCAGGAAGGTTTCTCATGGCAAGAGTGTAGGCGATGCCGATCGCCACGGGAAAGGTTTCTCCGACGATGGCGTACCCGCCCATGAACCGCCGTTCCCTGTCAAAAAGGTGCATTGATCCGCCCATTCCCTGGCAGAGTCCGGTTGATTTACCGAAAAGCTCGGCCATGATCTTCTCCGGCGGGACACCCCGGATCAGGGCATGGACGTGTTCCCGGTAGGGAGTGACAAGATAGTCCCCCGGTTCGGCAGCCCGGATCACTCCGGAGGCGACAGCTTCCGCTCCTGAATAGAGATGAAGAAACCCTCCGATCGATCCTTCGGCATATTCGCGGGCGGCCCGTTCCTCAAAGGCCCTGGCCAGAATCATGTCTTCGAGAAAGACCGGAAGAAGGGATCGGTCTGTCATTGTGCGTCCGGATCATTTGAATTTTGTTCAGTGTCGAGCGCTTTTGTCAGCTCGACGAGATACATCAGGGCGGGGCCGCCATGCATGATCACCTCCATGATCTCGCCCGGGTCGCTCTGGCCTGGAGGGAATTTTTGACATGAAGGGTGCACCAGATGCATTGGGCCGCGACTGAAAGACCCATTCTGATCCGCTCTTTTTCCCGAAGGGACAGGGCCGGACCCGCTTCGGTCCTGGCCATAAATCCGAGAAAGGCGTTGATTTCCGTCGAATACCGATGTTTCGGGTTGTCGATCAGTTGATCGATCTCATGAAGATGTTCGGACAAAAGGACCTCCTTCTGACAGCATGGTCGGACGGCTATGAACCGGTCAATGGGGGCCGTATCCGAAGAAAAGGTCTGTCCGGATCTGTTCCGAGGAAATCAGAAACTGTCCAAGGAGGGTCTGCTCGAGAGAGTCGACCATCCCCGGAGGTCCGGCGATGAAGAAGAGGGGGTTCATGCCTGCCTTCTCGAGAATCTGTTCGATGGTCGCCGCTATACGTTCCTGACGGTTCTGAGAGTCCTGGCCACTTTTTTCCGGAAGGGCGGACGCATCGGATCTATCCTTCTCCTGGGACAGGACCGGATACCAGGAGATACCCGGGGCAAGCGCCCACTGTCGGCACTCCGGAAGGAAGGGGGTATCCTCCTCGCTTCTGTTGACGGTCATGAGGAAATTGGTTCCAGGATCTTTTTTATGGAGATGTTCCCGGATCAGGCTCCGGAACGGAGTGATGCCGATTCCTCCTGCCATGAACACCCAGGAAGAGTGCCCCCTCAACCGAGCCGGAGGGATGAAGTCCCCGAAGGGGGGGGTGAGGATAAACTCCTGCCCGGGCCGGGAACGCTCGAGACGTTCCTTGAAAACTGATCCGGTCAGACGGGTGGCAATACCGATGCGGGGAATCTCATAGGGCGCGGAGCAAAGGGAGAAGGTCCGGGTGAGATCCCCGGCGGATTCGGTGTTTTTGAAGGTAAGAGTGGTTGCCTGTCCAGGCTGGAATGACAATCCGGACCCCTGGAGATCGAGTTCGAGGAAGAGGGTTCGCGAGGCGATCAGCGAGGCGCGGGCGAGCAGGGCGCTAAAGGATTCGTGAGATTCTGCCATGAACGTCTCCCCTATATGTCGATCCATCCGAACTCTCCGGAGCCCCGGTGTGCGAACCTTTGTGAAAGAAGAGCCGTCAGCTCCTCGGCAGGGAGGGGGCGACTCGCAAGAAAACCCTGAATACGGTCACAGTTATGATTTTCAAGATAGACCCATTCCTCTGGATTCTCAACCCCCTCGGCCACGGTCCGGAAATCCAGCCTCTTGCCGAGACCGATGATCGTTCGGACCAGCTCGGCTCTCTTGATGTCGGAAAAGAGGTGGGTGACGAGGGAGCGGTCGATTTTGACCTCGGCAATCGGATAGGTCGTGAGATAGGAAAGGGCGGTCGCCCCGGTTCCGAAGTCGTCGATCGAAATCCGTATCCCCTCCCGGTCGAGCTTTTCCACGATGGAGAAGAACACGACCGAGTCCTTGATCACCATGGATTCGGTGACCTCAAGGACAAGGGCCGCAGGGGGAACCCCTGTGTCGTTTAAGATGATGCTCACCTCGTCGATGAATTCGGGATTGATGAAATGCTGGTAGGAGATATTGACCGAAGCGGTAATCCGTTGGCCATCGCTCCACCATTTCCGGAGTTGCTCCAAGGCCAGGCGAAGGACTGCATTCCCAAGAGGAACGATGAGTCCGGTCTTCTCGGCCAGGGGAATAAATTCTCCGGGAAGGATTCGCCCGAGCTCGGGATGGTTCCAGCGGACCAGAGCTTCGACTCCGGCGATTTTTCCGGTAATGGTATCGATCTGTGGCTGATATTCGAGGAGGAATTCTCCCCGGAGAAGACCCTGCTTCAAGGCCTGTTCCATCTGAAAGGCCCTGAGGGAGCCCGAGAACATGCGCTCTTCGAAGAAGAAAAAACGGTTGCGGCCATCGTCCTTGGCGGCGTGGAGAGCGATGTCGGCATTCTTGATCAACTCGTCGGCGGAGGTTCCGTCTTGGGGGAACAGGGCGATCCCGATACTGGCCGTCAGGGAAAGGTCTTGACCGGAGATGGAAAAGGGGGTTTCGATGCTTCTCAGGAGCCTTTCTGCGGTTAGAGAGAGATCTTTTCCGCTCTGGCATCCGGTTACCATCAGAAGGAATTCGTCTCCTCCGATTCGGGCCAGGGTATCATTGGCAAAGATAATGCCGGAGAGGCGATCCGAGAACTCCTTGAGAAGCGTGTTTCCCGCTCCGTGTCCGAGAGAGTCGTTGATCCGCTTGAAGTGGTCGATGTCGAGCATCAGGATGGCCAACATCCGGTTATTCTCCCGAGCCCAGGGGATGATGGTTGACAGGCGGTCGGAAAAAAGGCTCTGGTTGGGAAGACGGGTCAGGGAGTCATGATAGGTCAGGTTCCAGATCATCTCCTGGGCCTTTCTCCGCTCGGTGTTCTCCTGAAAAACCATGACAACTCCTGTGAGCACCCCTTTCTTGTTGTGGATGGGGGCCGCCGAATCGGAGATCGAGATGACTGTTCCGTCTCGCCTGATCAGTGCGGTATGGTTTGCAAGACCCACCACAATATTGCTTTTTATCACTTTCTGAACGGGAAGGGCGACCGGCTTCCCCGTTTTTTCGTTGATGATCCGCATGATCTCGTCAACAGGCTGGCTCAGGGCTTCCTGGGAGGAGTATCCCGTGAGTCGTTCGGCCACCTGGTTCATGAAGTTGATTCGACCGTGGATATCGGTGGCGATGACAGCATCCCCGATGGAGGAAAGTGTGGTCCGGAGCCACTCTCCCTGGGCCTCAAGGGCGAGTTCAGCGTTCTTGATGCGGGAAATGTCCGTGCCCTTCCATTCCAGGAAGAGAGCCCGCTTCCGGAAGCGGGTAAGGGTCAACTGGACCATGAGCCAGGAGGTCTGGGGGAGGTCGGGATCTTTCAGGGACAGAATCATTCGTCGACTGGTTTCCGGCTGCCCGAGGAAGATTTCCCATTCTGTCACGGCCGGTTCGAGGGAGGGATGGGTTTTAAGAATGTCCGAAAGCCTCTCCCCCTCGCAGCTTGTGCTCTGCCGACAAAGAAGTTTCCGAAAGCTCCTGTTGTGAAAGATCACTCGCCCCCCCCGGTCGGTAATGGCAATGAAGTCCCCGGACTCCTCGGCGGCAAAGTCGAGGAGGGCCTGTTTCCTGTTCTGTCGGGAGGTGGCGAAAAACAGGACCGAAAGCGCATAAAGGAGAAGCAGGACGACCTGTTCGATGACCAGTCGGGAACGGTCCCGGTAAAGCCTTTCCATTTCCTTTGACGCGAGCTGGATCTTCGATTCGATGTGATAGGAGAGGGAATAGACTCTGAAGGCCAGATGCCGGTAAGTTCGGGAAAGGACAAGGGGAAGAGGTCCGGATGATTTCTCCGAATTTTGGGACAGCAGGAAAAAATAATGCTCCGTTTCTTCCCGGATCGCCGTGAGCGCCCGACCTTCGGAAGAGGTGAGGTTCGTCTGACGGGTGAGGAGGTCGTCGAGAACAGCATGGGCCTGCAGGGCCATACCGTCCATGTATGCATTCGAGGAGGCGAAGAGAGATTTTCGGTTTGTCGGAAGAGCCTCGGTGGGAGAAACGAAAGTCATGAAGCTTGCGTGAATGGTCCGGTCGAGGGAGGTGAGATCGAAGCTCACGGAAGACAGGAGGCGGGTACGGGTGCCGAGCCTTTCCTCGGCCCGGTGAATCTGGAGAACCCGATATGAAAGAGCCCCCGAGAGGAGCAGAAACATCCCCGTCACGATGAGAAGGGGAAGGGAAAAAGCCAGATCACGCCAGGACCTTGAAAATGGTGCTCTCATCATCGACCTCCGGGACACTTTGGCGTATTCGGGGCCGGAAACAGGACCCCGGACCAATATCCCGGCAAGTCCCTTTCGGATGCCCTTCCCGGATCAGTAGAAAACCGGGCATGTTTTCCTTTTTCAGGATAAAGGATTGGAATTATTTGTCAAACTATTGTTGTTAAATAAGAAACAGAAATTCCTTGTGCGAGGCTACAGGGAATCAGCCGAGGAGGGATGACATGAATGTGGTGGGATCCGTCTTCCGATGCAGAGTATTGTCCCCGCTTTTCGTCCGCTGTGCCTGGCAGGATGGCGGAATAGGGACTTGTTCCGTTTTCAGGCAGATGGACTCGTTGGCCTTGCCAGGGAAATCGATGAAACTTCTTTACCGTTCTGTCCGGGGACCTTGAGCGGAGTGTTCAGGACACCCAAATTCCGTAAAGAAGAGAAAGTACGAAGGCGGTGGACAACCAGAGAACGGCAGGAAGAACGCGCCGGTTTCTGGCCAAAACCAGAGCGTAAAAACCGTTGATGAGATTGTTGCTCCCGCTGGCCAGAATGATCGCTCCTTCGAGGATCCCTTTTGACACATGAAAATTTCCGGCAAGAAGGGACAGGATAAACGGGGTAATGTCGGTGAATCCGACGGCGAAGGAGAGAAGGTGAAGACCCGCTGCTCCGTACTTTGTGACAATCAGATGGGTGAAAGCAGCAAAAAACACAAAGGCTCCGGAAAAGATGACTGCGGTCCGAAGCTCCAGCGGATGATGGGGTGTGTCCGGGTTGTTCGTCGTGTCTTCTGTTTTCAGGACCTTGTCGAAGAACCGGGATCCCCAGGCACCGGCCAGGGAGAGCATAAGGAGGATCCCGTAGGGGAACAGGAGGTCAAGGGCGATCTCCCTGGGTCCCAGAATGAATACCAGAAGCCACATCCGAAGGAACATCATGCTCGATGCCAGGATGATTGCCGTTCCGACGAGTGCCCCGGAGGCGCCTCCTTCCGACCGGGACTTTCGTGCCAGAACGATGGTGGCTACGGTGCTCGAGTAGAGCCCGCCCAAGGCTCCTGTCAGCAGGATCCCGCGGTCGGGGAAAAAGTAGGTCCGGGCAAGATAGGAGAGGTAGGAAACCCCCGACACCATGACGACTGCCAGCCAGACCTGGGTGTAGGTGACCGGGACAATCCCGCTGATCTGTCGTGCGGGAAGAAAGGGAAGGACCACTCCTGCCATGATGAGAAATTTGGCCAGAGTGACCGCCTCGGCGGTAGAAATGGAATCGGACAACTTTCGGATGCCGGGGCTCTCTCCCAGAATGAGAAGGATCACCACCACATAGACGACGAGAAACCAGAGAGGTTCCCGCAGCGCAATCGGACCGATCATGTAGGTCAGTATTGTCAGAAGGGGGGGGATCAGGGAGGGATCCTTTTCCTGTCGAAGCCGGTAGGACATCAGCAGAAAAAGAGAGAAGACGACAAGGCCCGCGATGTAGAACCATCCGGAAGGATCCAGCGTCAGGAGGCCAAATCCGGCAACGCCGGTCAGTGTCAGGGTTCGGGTCGTGCCGAACCCAAGATCGCCCCCCTCGTAGGTTCGGCGGTAGCTGTGGAGCTGGAGACCGATGACGAAGCTGAAAAGTACTGTCAGGCCGAAGGAGAGCATGAGTGAAGGCAGATGGTCCTGAATCGTCATGGTGACCGGATCTCCGGGAGATGAATGTTAAGTTAGGCGCGTGGCGCCTTCAGACAAGACTTGCCCATTCTCCCTGGAAGACGTCGGTCCGGGTCAGTCCTCCCACCAGGTTTCTGCTCCGCTCATTGTCGATGACGGGAAGAAACTCGAGGTCCCTGTCGTTCATCTTTGCAATTGCGGACAGGATGGGTTCATCAGCCATGACTGTCACCACGTTCGGGATCATGGCCTGGGAAACGGGCGTCTTTGGCCAGGCCTCGACTGGAAATCGGTCGAGGTCGTAAAGGGAGAAGATACCGATCAGGCGATGACCTTCCGGCGTGTCCCGGGTCACGGGGTAGACCCGGTGAAGATGGCGGACGACAAAGTGCTTCCGGAATTCCTCGAGTGTAATGTTTTCCGGAACGCTGACGACATTTCGGATCATCGCATTCCTGACCGGAAGATGGAAGCGGTTGGAAAGGTGGATGTCCTCCCGATCCCGTTGATGGGTCGAGATGGAAGTCGAGCCGCTGATGACATAGCTCACGACCGTTCCGATCAGTCCGGGAATCAGGTATCCGGAGCTGTGGGTCGCTTCGGCAATGAAGACCACGGCGGCCAGCGGCGTTTTATAGCCGGCCGCGAGAAAAGCGGACATCCCCATGACGACGCCAAAATCATAGGGCTGAAGATTGGCGATCTGAGCTACGACGGATCCTGTCGCCGCCCCGAGACACAGGAGAGGGAAGAAGGAGCCGCCTATTCCTCCGGCAGAGAAGGTGAAGATGACGGCGATGGCCTTCAGGAAGAAAAGAATGATCGCCATCTCGACAGGGGTGTTCAGGGTGAGAAGATGCTGGATAAAAATATATCCGGGACCCAGTGGGAGTGCTTCCCCGAAGGCCCGCGTCGAAATGTATCCCGTCAGGCCAAGAATGAAGGCCCCAAGGATATGGCGGACTCCGATTCTTTCCTTGCCTGAGTTAAACCATTTTCTTGTCGACCGGTAGAGCCGGATAAAGACCGTGGTCAGAATGCCGCAGACCATTCCGATAACCAGCACGGAAAGAAAGTCCTTGAAGTGAAACTGGGCCTTGGCCGCAAGCTGGAACAGGGGCTTCGTTCCCGCCAGGCTGACCATGACGATATAGGAAGAAACGCTGGCGATGAGGGTAGGAACCAGAGCATTGGGGGCGATATCCGACCGGTAGGGAACCTGAAGAACGAAAATCGCCCCGGTGAACGGCGCCTTGAACATCGCGGAAAGCCCCGCTCCGGCCCCGGCCAGTAGCATGACCCGCTGTTCTTCGTAGGGAATCCGGAGCCACCCGAAGGTGCGGTCGACCAGAGAGCTGATCACCCCCCCGATATAGGTTGAGGCCCCTTCGAGTCCGGCCGACCCTCCGAATCCCAGTGTCGCAATATAGGCGGGAATCTTGTAGAGAGCGTTCCGAAGAGAGATTTTTCCACGGTATTCATGGTAGCTCTTGATGACTTCTTCCGTACCCCCGGCATTGTCCACCTTCCCCGCGGTAAGAATGAACCGGGCCAGGAGAACGCCGATCATCGGAATGGCGATGACGATGAAATGGTTCTTGAATGCCGTGTTGTAAAGGGTCAGGAAGAGCAGGCGATAGACGATCTTTTCGATCAGGTAAACCAGGAATCCTGTGGTCGACCCTATCAGGACGGAGAGAAAGATCGTCCTCCAGAAGCTGTTCAGGCGACCGACCGTCCCCAGCAGATGGCGCATCTGAAGTTTCATCCGTCGCCTGATCTGCATGGAACTCCCAGCGCCCGGGCCCGTTCGTGAGCCGGAAAACGATGCTGGAGGAGTCGTTTCCGGCGGGGTTCTGCGAGGATTCATTGTTAAAGGATAACGTCTTTTGGGGAAAAATTGCAAAGATCGGCAAATCCGGGATCCAGCGAGTCGATCGAGGAACGCATGTCCTTCCGGACTAGAGGGGAAGAAGTCCTCGAAGCAGGGCCAGGACACGGTCGGTTGCCGAGAGGGGAAGGACAGAGGTTCCTCCGATTGTCGTCACTATCTTGTGCTGAAGGGACGGTAATTTATCAATCCCCTTGAACACTTTCCCTCTCCCCCAGACGAGAAGGGGGGCTCCCGAGTTCCAGACCAGGGTCATTTCGTCGGCCAGGCGGTGAAGCGAGCGGGTGATGGGAAGGCGCTTGTTCTCATAGGGAAGGAGGTCGATTCGGGAAACGACCGGCCCCGAAGACGCCGAAAGCAGGGCTTTGGAAAGGACCGGTGCAAGAACCCGGGCATCCTCCATTGCCTGGTTGCGTCCCTGGGCCACATGGGGGTTCATGGCGTGGGCGGCATCTCCCATGAGGACGACCCCATCTTTGCACCAGGTATGAAGATCGACCTTGTAGACGGAAAGTTCCCGCCATTCATCGGGATTGTCGATGCCGGAGTTTCTCGCGGCCCATGCAAATCCCGGAACCAGACGGTCGAGGTTGGCCAGAACAGGATCGATGCCTTTGCTGAAGAAGCGTTCCCGATCCCTGTTTGGCAGAAGGACGAGGAAAAAACGTCGGCGCGCTGATACGGAAAAAAAGAAAAAAATGGAACGCGGACCGAGGAAATAGCGGCCGTTCGTGTCCAGAATCGAGGCCGGGAGGGAGGCTTCGTCTTCGGGAAGGAGCAGGGAGGCCCCCAGGTAGGAGTCCTGGTAGGGTGTCACCGTTCCGGCAATCTCGGCAAGCTCCCGGACTCGGGAATGGCGCCCATCGTCTCCGACAAGGACTCTGGCCAGGACCTTTTCCGTTCGGCCACCCCGTGTATAGGAGATCAGAACCCCGTCCTGCCCCGTTTCATACCCCACGAAGTCTGATTCATGCCGGAGGACGACATGGGAATAGGAGGAAAGGTTGCGGGCCAGGATCTGGTCCATGTCATGGGGCTCGATCGAAATGGCGTAGGGGTAGGAGCTGGATCCCATATCGTAGCGGGAGGTCATGAGGAGCTCGCCCCGGTCATTTAGAAAGTCGAAGCTTCTGTTGACCGTGTGGGGAGATTCGAGGAGCTGGTCCAGAAGAGAGAGTTCGGAGAGAATCTCAAGTCCCAAGGGCTGGACAAGCTCCCCCCGGTGGACTGGATCGAGGCCGGGACGCCGGTCAAGGATCAGGATCCGAAATCCCAGAGGGGCCAGATAGTTTGCCAGAGTCAGTGCACCGATGCCTGCGCCGGAAATTACGATGTCGAAAGCGTCGATTCTCGATCCGGTTTCTGTGGGGTCAACGTTCATAAAACTCTTCTCCTGTTAGCAGTCTCTGCTTTCGAAAATAGAAAAGGTCGAGATCCCGGGCAAGCCTGCGGCCAATTTCTTCCCATGCAAAGTGGCGGGCCTCTTCGGGAGAAAACCCGAGACTTCTGGCTTCTGTTCTCTTCGTCCAGAACATCCCCTGGCTGTCTGAGAGAGCCTCCCGGACCTCGATACGGCTTTCGGACAGGGAGATGGTTCCATGAGTGCGGGTTCGAAGACGCTCCTTCTCTATTTGAATCAGGAGCACGGGCTGAGAGGGAGTAACAATCGCGGAAGGAATCGGTCGGGAACACTCGAGGGTCTCTTTTTTTCCGGATCTTAGGCAAAGGTTGAAGCCAAGAGGGGTGAATCGGTCAACGAGACTCTTTCGGACAGATTCCTTCCTGTCGGAGGGGAGATTCCGGAGAGAGAGCAGCAGCGGGTGGAGGAGTCTTTTCCGATAGAAGACAAAGTGTTCTTCCATGAGTGTCCTGGCAAGAAGGGAGCGGAAATATTCCGAATCGAGCCGGGTTCCGGGAAGAGGCTGATAGTAGCCCTCGATATATCCGGTGGTTCCGGGAACCCATGCGGTGAGGATAGAACAGCGTCCCTCTCCTATGACATCCGTTGGGTCGCAGCGGTAACGGAAGGACGGGAAGTCACGGGAGCCGGGAGGCCGGAATAGATGAATCTCCCAGTTAAGAAGTGACCGGGACAGGACGGGACGATCATTTCTTAAGAGCCAGGAAAGGGGCGGGAAAGTCAGGGGGTCGGGAACAGTTTCGGGATGAAGGGAGAGAGATAGGGAAAGGCCGGATAGGCCGACCGGATGGAGCGTTCGATTGTTTTTTTTCCGTATCAGTCGGGCTCTTTCCTGAATCGGGGGGAGGTTCTTTCCCTCGCTTGTCAAATAGAACGGCTGGAGGGAGGAGGAGAGTGAAAGATCCACGTCTCGAAGGGTCTTTCTCCAGAGCGCATCGATCATGATCTGCCTTTTGTGGACAAGCGGACGATTTGTCGGAGGAAATGAACGGAGAGAGTGGATTTCCCTGTATTCGTTCCGGGCCCGACGCAGGTGAAGGAGAAAGGATGCTCCGTCCGATCTTGTCAGGGCCTCTCGTGCGAAGAGTTCTTCAGACTCTCCCCGGCTCTGGTGAAAACGATCCTGCCCGATCAGTTCCCCAACGAGCCTCCTGGTAAAGGATTCGGGAATGGCGACGAGGAGGTAGACGGAGGTCCTGTGAAGATAGGGGCGGTCAGAACTCTCCTTGTAAACACGAACCCAGATCCCTGCGATCCGGGGGCTGCCCGGACTCCCGAAGCCCCGTGTCAGGGCGTGGGCTTTTTCCATGTCGGTCAGTTTATACCCCTTGGCTTCAAGGGAGTGGGCAAATTTCTCCAGAGCCTGGTTCAGCGCTTTTTTTTGTGCGTCCTTGAGAGATTTCGCTTTTTTGGAATGGCCGGAATAATAGGCGGTCTCTCCAGTGCTTTTCGGAGGATGGCTCACAAAGACTGGACGTGTTTTCGGGGTCTGGGAAAGAAGAAGGGGAGGGGGCTGCCGTTCGAAGGTGGCGCACCCTCCGAGCAGGGTCAAGAAAAGAGAGGAAAAGAGGAGGATGCGGACCGGAAGGGACGATGTTCGGAAAATGGCCGCCAACGCTGACGGGGCGACGGGTTTGACCCGGTTTTGACAGAGTTCTGTGTGCAATTCCAGGTCTTTCAGGCGGGGAGGGTGTCGTTGATCCGGTCCTGCTCGTCCGGACCGTCGGTCCCGGATGTGTAGAAGCGCAGGGGGGAAGCCTTTGAAATGTCGCCCAGAAAGGGAGCGATGAAACCCCAGGAATTCTCGACTTCGTCTTTTCTGGCAAACAGTGTGGAGTCTCCTATGATCGCATCGTGAAGAAGCCGCTCGTACGCCTCGGGGGCCTTGGTCCGATAGGCCTGCTGGTATGAGAAATTCATTTCGACGGGGTCGATCATGAGGTCTCCTCCGGGCCGCTTGATTCCGAATCGAAGAGAAATTCCTTCATTTGGCTGGATGCGGATGATCAGTTCGTTGGGGATCGTCCCCGGACAACCGGCAAGGCGGAAAAGAGCAAAAGGAAACTCCTTGAAGACGATCCGGACAAGTGTTTCCTTCCGGGACATTCTTTTTCCGGCCGTCAGATAGAAGGGGACACCCGCCCATCGCCAGTTCTGAATGTCGACCTTCATTTTCACAAATGTCGGAGTGTCGGAGGTTGCGGGGATCTTCGGTTCGTTCCGGTATCCTGGAACCGGAACCCCATCGACCTCTCCAACGGTATACTGACCCCGGACCAGGGACCGGGAGACATCTTCCGGGCGGACCGGTTTGAGTGACCGAAGGACCTTGACCTTTTCGTCCCGAATTGCTTCGGCCTCGAAGGCAACCGGGGGATCCATCGCAGTCAGGGTCATCAGCTGGAAAAGATGGTTCTGGACCATGTCGCGGAGAATTCCAGCTTCTTCGAAATAGGCTCCCCGGCCTTCGATCCCGACGGCTTCGTGGACCGAAATATGGACGCTCCTGACGAAGACGTTGGACCAAAGAGCGCTGAAGACAGGATTGGAGAGCCTGAATACGACGATGTTCTGGACCGTTTCCTTCCCCAGATAATGGTCGATCCGGTAGACCTGATGCTCATCGAAGACCTGGAGCACCTCCCGGTTCAGTTCTTTCGCCGAAGCCAAATCCCTTCCGAATGGTTTTTCGATGATGATACGCGTAAAGGGAGCGATTTGTCCGGCCTCCTCCCCATTGATTTTTGAAAGACCGAATTCCCCAAGGTTCCGGATGATCGGGACAAAATAGCTGGGCTGGGTGGCAAGGTAATACAGGACATTGCCCTCTGTCGGTTTTCTGAACTCGTCGGAGAGGAGGGTCGAACGGATGGCCGTATACCCCTTGGGATCGTCAAAGGTCATCGAGAAGTAAAAGATTCTTTTTTCGAACTCCGAATAGAGATCGAGATGTTCGGAGCTCCGGGCAAAGGTTTGCACGGAGGACTGAATCTCTTCACGATATCCTTCGTGGGATTTGGGACTTCGCGCAACCCCAAGAATCCGGGTCTCGGGGTGGAGGAGTCCGTCGACCATAAGGTCAAAAAGGGCAGGCATGAGCTTTCTGTGGGTCAGGTCTCCCGACGCTCCGAAGATAACTATGGTCAGGGGGAGATTGGAAGTGATGGGAGGGGGAGACTGGATCTCTCTCATTCCTGTCTCCGTGAAGGGTGTTTGCTGACCGGTGTTCAATGGGCATCCTTTCGTTTTCGAGAGGGGAGGGAGGGAGCAGAGCCGCACGTCCCTTCCCCACCGAATTCGTTTTTCTCGAACGACAAATTTTGGTCGCCATCGTCCGATCTTCCCTATCGCTCTCCGTCTCGAACCTGATCCACTGGATTGCGCCTTGCCGGACCGGGTAGCCGTCTACAAGGGACTATGATCTTGCAGCGGCTTTCTTTGTGGTGCTTTCGACCAGGGACTCGAAGGAGTGATTAAAGGACGAAACCCCTTCGGAGATCAGCTGGGCATACGCCCCTTCGAGAGAAATTCCGGTCTTTCTGATCCCTTCGAGAACCGCTTGTGGCCGGGGGAATCTTCCATCCATTTTGTAGCGCTCAAGCGTTGTGGAGACTGTTCCGTGATCGAGAAAGGCTTTAAGCGTTTCCATCGGAACCGTGTTGACCGTATCCGGCGCGATCAGGTTGTCGAGATACATCACATCGGAATAACTGGGGTTCTTTGTTCCGGTCGAAGCCCATAGCGGCCTCTGGAGGCGAGCCCCGGACTTCTTGAGGCGTGAAAAAGGATCCTGGTGGAAGAGCTCTCTAAAGTTTTCATAGACGATCTGTGTGTTGGCAATGCCGGCCTTTCCATGGAGTTCTCCGGCGATTTTTACGAGGGCCGGATCTTTGGAGGAGGAGACGATGGTCTCCAGCTGTTTGTCGATCAGCGTGTCGAGGCGGCTGATAAAGAGGCTGGCCACGCTCCGCACCAGAGCAGGATCCTTGCCCTTTTTGATCCATTCTTCAATGCCGGAAATATAGGCTTTGGCGGCCTGCCGGTAAGCCTCGGGCGAGAAGAGAAGCGTAATATTGACCGAGATTCCTTCGGCGATCAGCGCCTGGATGGCAGGAATGCCCTCCGGTGTTCCGGGGATCTTTATGAACAGGTTCGGACGGTTGACCAGACCGTGAAGCGTTCTGGCTTCCTCGATCGATTCCTCCGTCTTGTGGGCAAGAAGCGGATTGACTTCGATCGAGACATATCCGTCGTCAGCATTGGACTGGTCGTAAACGGGCCGGAAGTAGTCACAGGCTCGACGGACATCCTCGACCATCAGGGTTCGGATGATTTCCGAAGAAGACTCGCCCCGTGAAGCCAGAAGGGCAATGTCCTTGTCGTAATCGCTGGACCCGTTGATCGCTTTTTCAAAAATAGTGGGGTTCGAGGTGATTCCTCTCACCCCGACCGATTCGATCAGCTCGGTAAGTTGCCCGGAATCCATCAGGTGTCGACTGATGGAATCGAGCCAGATGCTCTGCCCCAGGGCAAGCAAATCGGCAATCCGTCCCTTTGGCTTGGGTCTGGCTAAGGTGTCTTTTCTATTGTTTTCGGGACTCATGGAGCGCTCCTTTGACAGTTGATGCATAACAGATTTGAGGGCTAGGAATTCACAGGAAGTCCGAGTTCGGGCCAGCTCTCCCGAATTTTCGAAAGAATGTGCGGAACCGAAAATCCGAATTCGGTCATCAGGCATTCGTAGGGAGCTGAAGCGCCGAAATGATCGATTCCGATCGCGATACCCCTCTGCCCGATATATTTCCAGAAGGAGAGGGTGCTCCCCGCTTCGGCAAAGAGGCGAAAGGTGGATTGTCCGAGGACGGACTCCCGGTATTCCGTGGGTTGTCGGTCGAACAGGGTTGTCGACGGCATGCTGACGAGCCGTGTGGCGATCCCGAGGCGTTCAAGTTCGTCCTGGACCTTCCAGAGGAGGGACGTTTCTGAGCCGGTTCCGATCAACACCACTTTGGGGGTTTGCGATCCCTCCCGGAGGATATAGCCCCCTTTGGGTGCGCCTTCCAGAATCCTTTCGGCCGGGACATCCAGAATGGGAAGGGCCTGTCTCGAAAGGATCAGGGAGAAGGGTCCCTCGGACTGTCCTGTGATCCAGTCCATCAGTGCCAAGGTTTCGTTGGCGTCTGCGGGACGGGCGATCGTCATGTTGGGAACCGCACGCAGCGCGTTGATGTGCTCGACAGGCTGATGGGTCGGCCCATCCTCGCCAAGTCCTATGCTGTCGTGAGTCAGAACGTAAAGAACGGGAAGCCGCATGAGCGCTGAAAGCCGCATGGCTCCTTTCATGTAGTCGGAAAAGACGAGGAAGGTCCCGCCATAAGGGCGGATGGCCTTGGTCAGGGCCATTCCGTTCAAGATGGCTCCCATCGCATGCTCCCTGACACCGAAGTGCAGGTTCCTCCCCCCCGGTGTCCGGAGCTGGCAATCAGGTTCTCCCTTGATCAGGGTATTGTTGGAAGGCGCCAAATCGGCCGATCCTCCCCAGAGGAGGGGCTGCATCCGTGCCGCTTCCTGAAGGACTGTTCCGAATGCCTGTCGTGTGGCCATGGGTTTATCCTTCGGCGAGAACGGAGGCAGTCTTTTGGCCAGCCCGCTTGGATGTTTTCCTAGCATGGCCTGTTCGAACTGCACGGAATCTTCTTTGAAGGAGGTCTTGTATCGGCCGAAAAGCTCCTGCCATTCTTTTTCCAGGGCCGCTCCCCGTCGCTCCATATCGGCGAAGACCTCTTTCACCTCCACCGGCACGTAAAAATCCGGAGAAAGGGGCCATCCGAGATGCTCCTTGGTTTTTTTTACCTCGTCCGCTCCCAAAGGGCTTCCATGAACGTGTGCCGTGTCCTGGTAAGTCGGGCTTCCGAATCCGATGTGGGTATGAACGGCGATCAGCTTCGGGGAGTCGCGCTCCTGAGGGAGGGCGAGAGCCGGATCTGTCGCCCAGTCGAGCGCTCTCCTTACCTCGTCTGTGTCATTTCCGTCGGCCACTTCCCGGACGGCCCATCCCAGTGCCCGGAATCGGGCCGGGGTATCTTCGGTAAAGGCCAGGCTTGTGTTTCCATCTATAGAGATGTGGTTGCTGTCGTAAAGACAGATGAGGTTTGATAGTCCCTGATGGCCGGCAAAGGACGCCGCTTCGTTGGAAATTCCTTCCATCATGTCGCCGTCGCCCGCGGTCACAAAGATCCGGGGAGAAAAAATGGACATCCCTGGCCTGTTGAAGCGCGAGGCAATATAACGGACTGCCAGGGCCATGCCAACGGCGTTGGCAAAACCCTGCCCCAAGGGACCTGTCGTCGTTTCAATCCCTGGAGTATGGTGATATTCGGGGTGTCCGGGAGTCCGGCTGCCCCATTGTCTGAAGGCTTTCAGGTCATCGATGGAAAGTCCGTATCCTGTAAGAGAAAGAAGGGAGTAGAGAAGCATCGAGGCATGTCCCCCCGAAAGAACAAACCTGTCCCTTCCGGGCCAATCGGGATTCTTGGGGTTGTATCGGAGATATTCTCTCCAGAGCACGAAGGACGTCGCCGCAAATCCCATGGGGGTTCCCGGGTGTCCCGAGTTGGCCTTTTGAACGGCATCGACGGCCAGCATTCTCAGGGTATTGATGGCTTTGAGCTCAAGGTCGGCCGGGAGTTTTCCGGAAATTATCTCCATCGTGAAGCTCCTTTTGGAATTATTGCGAAGAGAATCCCGCACTTCGGTCACAGGTCTTCCGGACAGGAGTGGTCAGTGCAGGCATATGCCAGGAGTAGTCCCTCGAATGCGCTGGGTATGCTGTTAAAGCAATCCTCCTGTACTATTGCCGATTCGGGTCCGAAAATCAAGTTTGGGACTCGGCGCATCATTTTAAATATGTCAATTATGATAAATGGTTGCGTAAATCTCCCTTGACCTTCAGGCCCTTTTCTGATATCAGAAAAGGATTGTAGTTCGAATACTAACATGTTTGTCTGGAAATCAGGAGAACGATGGCAGATATATTGCCCGGAAAGCCGGATACGAGGGAGTTGGGACCGTCTGTGAAGGAACTGGACAGAACAGCGCTGGCCGAAGAGATGATTTCGGGCCATGAGTCGATCGAAGTTCGCCTGAACCAGACGATTGCCCGGGCTGTGTCCTGGCTTGTGGAGAATCAGGAGGAGGGGGGATTCTGGGTGGCACCCCTTGAGGCTGATGCGACCATCCCTTCCGAATACCTGTTTCTGCACGAAATTCTGGATCGTCCGATCGATCCCTCTCGTCGAAAACAGATTGTCACGGCGATCCTGGGATTGCAGGGGAAAGAAGGGGCATGGCCCCTTTTCAAGGAGGGGGACCCCGATATCAGCGCCACGGTCAAGGCTTATTTTGCACTCAAGCTCTCCGGATTCGATGTCGACGATCCGGTCCTGGTCCGTGCCCGACAATGGGTCCTCTCCAAAGGTGGCGCGGGACGGGTCAATGTTTTTACTCGGATCGCCCTCGCCCTTTTCGGACAGTACGACTGGGAAAAGATACCCGCTCTCCCGCCCGAGATAGTTCTCATTCCCTCCTGGTTTCCGATATCTCTCTATTCCGTGTCCTATTGGTCCCGAACGGTGATCGTTCCTCTCCTCTTCCTCTATCATTACCGTCCTCTGATCCCCCTTTCCCGGAAAAGAGGGATCTCCGAACTGTTCGATTCGAAACACTCCGATGGCGAGCTTTATGCCCCCTCGAAGGAATTCTTTTCCATCCGAAATTTCTTTCTCCTCCTCGACCGTCTGCTCAAGTTCTGGAACCGGCATCCGGTCCCCTTTCTCCGGAAGAAAGCCCTGATGGTGGCTATGGAATGGATGACCCCCCGCCTGAAGGGAGAGGGGGGACTGGGGGCCATTTACCCGGCGATGGCCAACAGTGCGGTCGCATTGAAGCTGTCCGGGTACTCTCTGGATCATCCTCTGATGAAAAGGGTCCTGTCTTCGATCGACGATCTGGTCCTTGTCCAGAAAGAAGGAGTCCTTGTCCAGCCTTGTGTCTCACCTATCTGGGACACCGCCCTGGCGCTGGGAGCCCTGATCGAGGCCGGTCTTTCTCCCGATTCCGTTTCGATCGACCGGGCGATGGATTGGTTTAGGGCCAAGGAGGTCCGTTTGAAGGGAGACTGGTCGGTCCGGGTGCCGGCTTGCGAACCGGGAGGGTGGGCATTCCAGTTCGAAAACGATTACTACCCCGATGTCGACGATACGGCGATGGTGCTGATGGGAATGGCCAAGATCTTTCCATACAGGGAAGATCTTGCTGGCCGGATGGAAGATGTCTTTCGGCGGGCCTGCCGATGGGTGGTTGCCATGCAGGGGACGGACGGAGGTTGGGCGGCCTTCGACAAGGACAATGACATGCTTTTTCTCAATCATATCCCCTTTGCCGACCATGGAGCCCTTCTTGACCCCAGTACCGCTGACCTGACCGGCCGTGTCCTTGAACTTCTCGGAACGCTGGGATACGGTCCGGATTTTCCTCCGGCCATGCGCGGAATACGATACTTGAAGCGGGAGCAAGAGAATGACGGGTCCTGGTTCGGACGCTGGGGCGTCAACTATATTTACGGAACGTGGTCGGTCATTGCAGGGCTCAAGAGTCTTGGCGTCGACATGAGGGAGGCGTGGATAGTCCGGGCCATGGAGTATCTTCTTGGACGTCAGAATTCCGATGGAGGATGGGGAGAGGACTGTCTGTCCTATGCGTCGAAGGACTTTTCGGGAAAGGGCGGATCGACTCCATCCCAGTCCGCCTGGGCCCTGATAGCGCTTCTTCACGGGGGGTACGCGGACCATCCGGTGGTGGAAGCGGGTATCACTTATCTGCTGTCACGGATGAACGACTCCGGTACATGGGACGAGGAGCTTTTTACAGGAACAGGCTTTCCCCGGGTCTTCTACCTGAGGTATCATCTTTACAGGCATTACTTCCCTCTCTGGGCTCTCGCCCTCCACCGGAACATGAAAACGAGGGGACAGGCACTGGGTCATGAACGTGCCGGTTCCTGGAAAAAGGCTCCTTACCTGCCTATACGCGACAGTGCCTGACAGACGACCCTGTCCGACCCCCTTGCTGGTTGTGACGGCATTGAAAGATGAGGCGGCCCGTATTTGCCGGGGGATGCACCACCCGGGAATGGCGCCCCTCCAGCCTAGGGGAGGACAAGCCCTCGTTGACCTCATTGACCGGGAGCTCTCCCTTCCGGTTTCCCCCGGTTCGAATATTCCGGGCAGGGTCGATGTCGCCTATGTCGGTCCCGGGAAAGTCGGGAGTGCTCTTCTGGTGGCGCTCCTTGAAAAAGGCATTTATCGTACGGTCTGTTTCTGCGGGCTGGCGGGGGGACTGTCCCCGGCCCTTCGGCCGGGAGATGTTGTGGCAGGCTCCGCCGTCCGTTCGCCTGGATCTTCGGAATATCCGGTTTCCCTCATGTTTCCTACGGGACGCTTCATTCATCCCGGAGTCATTCTTTCGGTTGACCGGCTGGTGGCGCTTTCTGCCGAAAAAATCTTTCTCCATTCAACGGAGGGCGCAGATACGGTCGACATGGAAAGCTATTCCTGGATCGGATGTGCAGAAAAGGCAAAGGTTCCGGCCTTCGTGCTCCGGGTGATTTCCGATGGAGCAACAGAGTCGCTTCCTCCGGAGTTGATCTCCTTTGTCACTCCCTCAGGAGAGACAAATATCCCAGGGATATTGAGGGCTGTTCTTTTCCGGCCGGCCATTCTTACAGCGCTCTGGTCGATGGGCCGGTCGATCCGTCTGGCGAGGGCCCGACTGTCAGAGCTGGGAGCCCTACTCTGGGACTGCGCTTCATCGGGTTCTTTTCCGGAAGGCGTCCGATGAAGCGTGTTTTTCATGATCTTTCAAGGTATTTCTGGATTTTCTTCCCGACGCTCTCCTGCCTCTTCGGACATCTTCCAGCAGCCTATGCCGGAATTCCTGCGGCTCCTGTTGCGCCCGTGGCCACAACGCTGGGGCCGGAGGGTCTGACATTCCCACAGCTTCCGGTCGGGTCTCCCCCTCCCTTCAGTTACAGCACTCCTTTCGACAATACCGTCGTCGTGCCCCTTCCGGCTATCGGGGCCTCCTACAATTCAGGGGTGACTTACGGGACGATTGTTCCGATCCTCTATGCCAAACCCAGTGGCCGGATCACCTCGATCTTCGCACCGTCGGTCATGTACAACTCCTACATGGGACTTGAAACCGGATTCCGTTATTATCGTTACTACAAGAATAATCTTAAACGATGGCATGTTATCGGGATCCAGTCCAATTCGATCATGGATTTCTACGAGTTTCACTATCGGGACCTCGCCATGGATAACGGACGCTATCTTCTCGATGTCAGGGCCAAGACCTTCAAGAATCCGACGGCAAGATTTTATGGAATAGGGCCGAATTCCGCCTTTGCGGATGAGTCCAATTACACACTGGCGTCAACTTCCGTCCATGGAACATTCGGGGAGAATCTCTTAAGCCGCAAGGTTCGCGTCTGGGTCATGGAGCGTTACCGCACCTACGGCGCCTCTCCGGGGCAGGTTCCTGACATGCCCTATACGGGCCAGCTTTTTCCCGACGCCCCGGGTTTTGTGTCGGGAGCCCAGATTCTGACCTCACGGGCCAACATCACCTATGACACCCGCGATAATCACCTGATCCCCGGTTCCGGAACCTACGCCCGGATTTTTGCGGAAATCGACAACAACATGACTCCCGGCCAGAACAGTATCTTTGACCGCTTCGACGCAGAGTACAAATACTGGTTGTCCCACGGTACCAACGATCAGGATGTTTTGGCCATCCGAGCCATGGTCAATATCATGAACGGGCCGAACATCCCCTTCTATGCCATGAGTATGCTGGGCGGGGCCTTTTCTCTCGAAGGGTTCGGGACGGGAAGGTTCTATGATTACGATGCCACACTTCTCAATATTGAGGAGCGTATCGCCGCATTCGACATGAATATGTTCAATGTCGAGGCCCAGTGGCAGATCGCTCCGTTTCTCGGGATGGGAGAGGTGTTCCGGGACGCGGCCCAGGTCACCCAGCTGGGAAATTATGCCCTCAACCCTGGAGTCGGTTTCCGGGCTTTGGTCAAACCCAATGTTGTGGGACGGGTCGATATTGGCTATTCGACCGAGGCAGGGGCAGTGACTTTTGTCGGAATCGGTTTTCCCTTCTGATTTTCGATCAGAAGCCGGTACCGCTTGAGGGCAAGGTTCAGAGTGCCATTATCGGATTCTTTCTTTATCTGGAGCAGTTTGTCCGGACGTCGGTCGGCCAGAAGGCAGACCGGAAGGGTGACCGGAAGAAGCACCATGTCAACCGGACCTCCGACTGCCACCTCCACAAGAAGGGTCATCGAGCTGAGATCCCGGTGGAAGCGAAGTGCTTCTACCGGACGGTTGAAAAGGCAGAGTAGAAGGCTGGACCGGATGCGGGTTCCCCGGTGCTCCAGATCCCCGGAGGGAGAAGGGACATACCGCCGGATGCTGTACCCGTCCCCTCGAAAGATTCCTGTGTAGCGCGTGATGTGAAGATTTCCGGAGGAATCGAACCAGGCGACCAGGTTCTTCCGGATCAGTTGATGGCCCAGAGTGAAACGGGGATCATTCCAGTGGAATCCCATGGATTCCAGGACCTGGACCATCCTGGGATGAGGGGTCGACCCCGGGGGAAGTGTCTCGGGAAGCGTGATGCTGGTCCGGTCAAGCGTTTCCTGATCGGAGAGGGGAACAGGGGAGGTTTGGCAGCCGGATAAAAAAAACGCCAGAGACAATACGGACAGAACCCCCCGTCTCCGGAAAGTTGTTCGGGAGGACGGTTTGTCAGATTCCCCGGGGGAGGGGAGCATTTGCGGCATCACTGATCGGCTTCGTGACCGAATGGAGCGCAAGCGGCCCAGGAGAGACTGTCCTTGCATGAAATCCTTTCGAAAAGTTCTGTCAGACCATTCTTTTGAATGGACAAGGGAAGCCGTTCCATGCTATCACAAACAGTATGGATTTGATGAGAGATTCGAAACTTTCTCTGGTGACGGGAGCGACCGGTTTTGTCGGTTCGTGGGTTGCCTCCCTGCTGGTTGAATCGGGTGTGCCTGTGAGATGCCTTGTGAGGAAAGGGGCGCTCACGGCCAACCTTCCTCCGCTCGGACCTTTGGTGGAATGGGTCGAGGGAGACCTTCTCGACCGTGACTCCCTGTTGCGAGCGATGAAAGGGGCTGAAACCCTTTATCATGTGGCAGCCGACTACCGCCTCTGGTCCCCGAAGAAAGGGGAGATCCTCCATTCCAATGTGAACGGAACGCGCAACATTCTTGATGCAGCGCTTCGCTCCGGGGTCGGGAAGGTTGTCTATTGCAGCAGTGTGGCGGCCCTGGGGGCCCGGACCGATGGGGTCTTGATCGATGAATCGATGCCGGTCGATAGACATTCCCTGGTAGGAGAGTATAAACTTTCAAAATATGAAGCGGAGCAGGTCGCGTTATCTTACGTGGACCGTCTTCCTCTGGTGATCGTCAATCCGAGTGCCCCTATCGGAGGTCGGGATATAAAGCCCACCCCCACCGGCCGCATCGTCCTTGACTATCTCAAGGGACGAATGAAGGCGACGCTCCATACTGGTCTCAACGTTGTCCATGTACGGGATGTGGCCGTCGGACATCTCCTGGCCGCCCTTCGGGGAAGGATCGGAGAGAAGTATATCCTTGCCGGTCAGAACATGACCCTTTCCGGCATGTTCCAGGTGCTGGAGGGTCTCACGGGAATACCGGCTCCCAGGGTGACTGTCCCCCGGGGAGTGATCTTGCCTCTGGCCTATCTGTCCGAAGGCATTTCCCGCATGACTGGAAAAGAGCCGCTCATTCCTCTTGAAGGGGTTCGCATGGCACAGAAGCTCATGTATTACGATGGGCGAAAGGCCGTCAAGGAGCTTGGTCTTTCTCTGACCCCGGTCGAAGAGGCCTTCAGGGATGCTGTCAGGTACTATGCCGAGTCCGGTTATCTGGATTCGACATTATCTGCCAGCCTTGTTCGTCGGCTCGCGTAACGCAATGTCCGACATGGTCGGACAGACGGGATCCCCATACTGGTGGGGAGTTTTAATTGAAATCTGAAAGATGCGTTTTGTGATTATCGGCGGTGATCGAATACAAATATGGAGGGAAATGCATGGAAATCTTTCTTACGGAGTACGCCGGTGTCTGCGTCGGGGTGAAGCGGGCGATCAAGATTGCCCATAAGACCGCCGAGGAGTCCCGGGGGCCGATCTTTGTCCTTCACGAGATTGTTCACAACACTCATGTGGTGAACGATCTTGCAAATCGGGGTGTTCATTCGGTCGATGATGTGGGCGAAGTTCCGGAAGGGACCCTGATTATCAGCGCCCATGGTGTGTCTCCCAGTGTTATTGCCGAAGCGAAATCGAGAAATCTCGATGTTGTCGACACGACCTGTCCTCTTGTTTCAAAGATTCACCGGATCGTCAAGACATTGGCCGAGAAGAACTACACCATCCTTCTCTTGGGCGAGGAAAGCCATGACGAGGTGATGGGAGTTCAGGGAGTGGCGAAAGAGTTCATCCATATCTTCCACCGCAAAGAAGAGATTGCCCAACTTCCGATGACCGACGGGCCTGTGGCTCTGGTTTCCCAGACAACCCAGTCGATCAAGTACTTTGATGAAATCCTGGAGCTTTTGATGGAGCGTTACCCCCAGCTTGAGGTCCACAATACGATCTGCGATGCCACAGAGAAGCGTCAGACATCAGCCTTGGCCATTGCGGGAGACATGGATGTCATGATCACCGTGGGCTCCATGAGTTCGGCAAATTCCCGCCGTCTTCAGGAAGTTTCGGGAGGCCTCTGCTCGTCCTCCTATCTTGTGGATCAGGCGGCCGAACTTCAACCGGAATGGTTTTCCGGGAACGAGCGCGTCGGCGTGACGGCCGGGGCATCGACTCCGGACTATCTGATCGAAGGAGTGATCGAAAAGCTGAAAAGTATTTCAATTGCAAAGGGTTTCGAACCATCGGTGATCAGAAACGAGTCGGCTGAAGAGGAGTTTATCGAAGTCCATTGATCCTGTCAGGATCGTCAACCCGTGAATTCTTGGAATTATTGGATATTTTTCAAAGACTATATGAGAAAACTTGCTGACCTGGTTATTCGGAAAGCATTTTCTGAGGAAAGGGACATATGGCGGCAAAACGAACGCTTTTTCTGAATCCCCCCTCCTTCGATGACTTTGACGGTGGGGCAGGGGCCCGGTATCAGGCGACGAGGGAGGTTCGATCCTTCTGGTATCCGACCTGGCTCACCTACCCGGCGGGCATGCTTGACAACTCTCGGGTCGTTGATGCTCCGGCGCAGAATCTGGGCAGGGACGAAACGCTGAAACTGGCGGATGATTTCGATATGGTAGTCCTGTACACCAGCACCCCCTCCCTCAAAAATGACATTCTCACGGCAAAAGGGCTGAAGGATCGAAATCCGAAGATGCTTGTGGGCTTTGTCGGGCCTCACCCCAGCGTTCTTCCGGAACTCACTCTGAAAGCGGATCCGGTGATCGACTTCGTAGTCAGGGAGGAGTTCGATTACGCAATTCCGGAAATTGCAAACGGAATGCGTCTCGAGGATGTCAAGGGAATCCACTTCAGGAGAGATGGAGTCATTGTCGGGAATCCGGACAGGCCTGTTCTGGAAGATCTCGATATTCTCCCCTTCGCATCGAAGGTCTATGCTCGGGATCTCGTGATCAAGGACTATGAGATTCCATGGATGAAATTTCCCTACATCTCGATCTATACCGGGCGGGGATGCGGGAGCAAGTGTACCTTCTGTCTCTGGCCACAGACTTTTTCCGGCAATGTGTATCGGGTGCGTTCGGTGAAGAATGTCCTTGAGGAGGTCGCCTATATCAAGAAGACCTTTCCCGGCATCAGGGAGCTCTTTTTCGATGACGATACGCTGACAGAGTATCGGGACAGGACGCATGAACTGGCGAAGGGGCTGAAGCCGTTCAACCTTTCCTGGGGATGCAATTCCAAGGCCAATGTCGACTTCGAGACGCTCAAGGTCATGAGGGAGTCCGGCTGCCGGGTTATGGTGGTCGGTTACGAGTCGGGAAACCAGAAGATCCTCAACAATATCAAGAAGGGAATCAGGGTCGACCAGGCGGAGAAGTTTACCCGCGATGCGCACCAGCTTGGCATGACCATTCACGGGACCTTCATCGTCGGGCTCCCTGGAGAAACTCGCCAGACCATCGACGAAACAATTGCTTTTGCCAGCCGGCTCAACATCGAAACCCTTCAGGTCTCCCTCGCCTCTCCTTATCCGGGGACCCATTTCTATGAGTATGCCCGTGAAAACGGTTACCTCGTGGATACGGAGATGGTTTCGGATGACGGCTTCCAGTCCGTCAATGTCGCCTATCCGGACATTACCGCGAAGGAAATTTTCATGGCCGTTCCAAAATTTTACCGGGAATATTACTTCCGCCCCCGTTATGTCTGGAAGGTATTGAAACGGGCCATGTTCAGCGTGACAGAATTGAAAAAGACCTTCAGGGAAGCCCGGGAGTTTTTCCGGTTCATGGCGAAAAGACGAGAATCCGAAAAGGCCCATCAGACCACATGAGCTTTTCTTTTAACGAATGAGTCCTGACGACATACTCTCTTCTCTGGGCGGGGGGGCACTCCTCCTGGCATGTGCAGGAGTTTTTTTCGATGGAGTCGCCCTGTTCGGGGCCGACCGTCTCCTTAAGAGTCGGCCGGATTTCTGGGTTCCGGACGCTTCCCTTCCTCCAGTTCTCATGATCAAGCCCGTCCGTGGACTTGATCATGAGGCAAAAGAGAACTATCTTTCCTTTATTCATCAAAACTATCCGGACTACCGGATCATTTTTACCGTTGACTCTATCGACGACCCGGCAGTCCCCCTCATTCAGGATCTTGAGTCGCAGTATCCCGGGAAAGTTTCCCTTTCGATCGTTGCCGAACGCTCTGGGGTCAACCGGAAGATGAACAAGGTCGCATCCGTTGCCCGCTCTCTCTCCGATCCCTATATCCTGCTCAATGACAGTGACATTCGAGTGGGGCAAAACTACCTGAGGGAAATCGTGCTTCCCATGATTTCCGACAAGACGGTAGGGGCAGTGACCTGTCTGCAGCGTGGCAATCCTGAAGGCGGATTCACATCGAGACTCTCCTCCCTTCTTCTGAACAGCGAGATGATCCCCCAGGCTCTGGTGGCCTATGTTCTCATGCCCCTGACCTATCTTTACGGGCCGACCATGCTCTTTCGCGGAGAGGCAATTCGTGCGATCGGAGGCTTCGACGTCATGAAGGATTACCTGGCCGATGACTATCATCTGGGTCGGCTGATCCACGAAAAAGGATACAGGATTGTTCTGTCCCCGACATTGGTCGATGCCCAGATTCGGGATGAGCCCATGTCCGCCATTCTTTCTCACGAGATCCGGTGGGCCAGGACGTATTCAAGCCTCAGACCGGTAGGCTATGGTCTTTCCATTCTGGCACGCCCTTTCGTTTTCTGTTTCCTTGCATTTTTCTTGGGCCTTCTTTCGCACCAGCCGGCGATATCGGCCGCCTCTCTCGGATTGTACGTTCTTCATCTTGCCCTCTCCTTCCATCTCCTGAGCCAGTTTCTCGAGTATCCGCTCACCCATCGGGACGTTGGTCTCTGGTTCACGAGAGAAATAATCTCTCTTGTGTCCTACCTGTCCAGTTTCGGAAGAAGCGTCAAATGGCGGGGACACCGGTACCGCATCCTTCCCGGAGGGGAGCTTCGGGCTCTGGACCTTCCGGAGGCGGTTTCCCCGGACCCTTCGGCCTCCCGTTCCGGATTGTCCAAACGCTGATGTTTTCCTACAGCGGGCTTCTGGTTCTTTTTTTTGTCGCATTACTTCTCGAGGATGTGGGATTTATTCTCCTTTCCGGGGGGATGAAGGCGACAAGAACCGATTCCGGGTCCGGATTCCAGGGCCGTATTCTTGCGATTCTCCGCCATCCCCAGATCGTGATCGGCGTGTTTCTGCAGGCCGTTTACTACATTCTTCTTCTGGGCATTCTGAAAGAGCTTCCGGTAAGTCTCGTCGTTCCAATGACCGGCTTTGGCTATGTTCTGACGGCCTGGCTTGCAAGGATCTTCCTGAAAGAAAAAATCCCGCTCTTGCGTTGGGGAGGAATCTCTCTGATCATGATCGGGGTGGTACTGATCGCCCGATCGAACTAGAGGGAGTCCGGTCATCGACCTTCTTTTGCCCACCCTGATTTTTCGTTGGTATGTGTTTTTCTTTTGGGGAGTCGGGTTGTGGCTCCTCTCCCGGGCTGTCGGATTTCCCGGAGCCCTCCTTCGTTTCTTCTTTGGGTACGGGATTGCCTATTTCTGCGAGTGGTCTTCGGCGAGACCGGGAGGCTGGTTCCCGTTCGGACATTATGTCTATCTCCCCACGACGGTTCACAAGGAAATCTGGATCGGGATCCTTCCACTCATGGACTCTCTTTCCTTCGATTTTCTGGCAGTGGGGGCGCTGGGACTCTCCGGTTTTATTTCTGGCTTTTCTCTCGGCGAAACTTTAAGGCTCCCCTTTCGCTCCTTTTTCCCGATCTTTCTTCGGGGAGTCCTGATGTTTGTCATGATCGACATGGTGATCGACCCTGTCGCTCTTCGGGGGGATCGCTGGTTTCTTGGACGTATCTATGAATATCCGGACGGAGGGGTGTATTTTGGCGTGACACTGGCAAATTTTGCAGGATGGGCCGTGACGGGGGCATTGATCATGGCCTCCTGGAGACTTTTTTCCCTCCTTCCCGGTTTCTTTTCCCGATCCATTGCGCAGGAGCGGGCAGGGCCTCCCACTCCTGCGACCGGGCGCGAGCTCTCCCGGATCGTGGATCGTTTTGGTCCCCTGTTTGTTTATGGGGCGGTCTATCTTTTTAATCTGGCGGTCGCAGTCAGGATTGAAGAATGGGGGATCGTTCTTGCGGACCTGCTGCTTCCGGCATTTTTTTTCTTCCTGTTCATTTCTTCAAAGTCTTCTGGTGGAAGCCGCTCCAGAGAAAGAGCCTGATTTCTCTCCCCCCATTCCGCATTGACCCGTGCGGAGGCTCGCCTTATAATTCGGATATGGAAAAATCTGAAGGTGTTTCTGGGTTGTCAAGGAAGACGACTGCGATCATTGTTATTGGCCATGGAAGCCCTCTTCCCGAGGGGAATCGGCATTTTCGGGAAACTTTCCGGAAACTCGCCTGGCTGCTTCCTCCGGAATGGTTGGTGAGGGAAGCTTTTCTGGAACATGCAGAACCGGATGTCGAGTCCGTTCTCCGCGAATGTGCCGAAATGGACGCGGATCTCCATATTTTCCCTTTCCTTCTCTTTGATGCCGGACACTCCAAGTCCGATGTCTGGTCCTTCATCCATGACCTGAAAGCAAAGTTTCCGGAGGTGAAGGTCATTCGGGACTGGGCTATCGGAACGGACCAGGTTCCGATTTCGGTGTTGATCGACCTGCTCCCTCCTCCAGAAGAAGATGTGCGGGACCGGCTGATATTCGTTGGTAGGGGAAGTCTCGATCCCAACGCGAACGCTTCGCTTTACTATCAGGGGCGGCGCCTCTGGGAGAGACGGGGAGGTCCGGAGTTTTCCTACGCCTTTATCGGAGTGACGATGCCCCGCTTCAAGTCTGTAATAGAGGGTCTTGATCCGGCAAGTTTCGATCGTCTGCTTGTCGTTCCCTACTTTCTCTTCGAAGGTGTTTTGATGGACCGAATTAGAAATACCGTAAACGGCTTTCTTTCGGGAGTCGGATCTGGGAAAAGAGGACACGTGACTCCCCCTTTTGGTGATCATCCCCTTTTCCTCTCTTCGATTGCGAATCGCCTCAGGCGACTGGTATTCCATGGAGTCACCGCCATGCCGAAATGGATCCAGCTTGATACTCAAACCAGACACACTCTTTAACCGGAAGGCCAGCCATGCGTTCTGTTCCACTAGCCAACGATCTGTTCCTCAGGGCCTGTCGCCGGGAGTCAACCGATCGTCCCCCCGTCTGGATCATGAGGCAAGCCGGTCGATATATGCCCGAATACCAGGAGATACGGAAAAAGACGTCCTTTCTTGGTCTTTGTAAAACCCCCGAGCTGGCGGCAGACGCTACTCTCCTTCCGATCGATATTCTGGATGTTGATGCGGCGATACTTTTTTCAGACATCCTGATTCCGGTTGAAGCGATGGGACTCGATCTGGAATTTACAGAACACAAGGGGCCCCGGTTTCTGAATCCTGTTCGCACCGATGCCGATATAGACAAGTTGGCGGTTCCCGATGCCCGAAAAACGACGGGCTTTGTTCACGATGCCGTTACACTCATCAATAAACGGCTTGCCGGGCGCGTTCCCCTGATCGGATTTTCCGGATCCCCGTTCACCCTGGCGACCTATATGGTCGAAGGAGAGACTTCGAAGGAGTTCACGCGCGTCAAACGCCTGATGTTCAGCAATCCCAAGGGATACAAGGCGCTCATGGAGAAAATCACTCGGACGGTGATCGGCTATCTTGAAATGCAGATCGAGGCAGGGATTCACGCCTATCAGTTGTTTGATACGTGGGCCGGCTCCCTTTCGGCGGTTCATTACCGCGAATTTGCACTTCCCTACACTCAAGAGGTTGTTCGGGCTCTCTCCCGTCACAAGATCCCGTCGATCCTTTACGTGAACGGGACCTGTGCCCTTCTTGACGAGATGAACCGCGCCGGGACGGATGTGCTGTCGATTGACTGGAGGCTTCCGCTGGACCGGGCCATCTCCCGAGTCAGCCCGGAGAAGGCTATTCAGGGCAATCTCGACCCGGTTGTCCTTCTGAGCTCGAAAGAGTGCCTTGAATCAGAGGTCCGAAGGATTCTTTCCGAGGTCGGTACGCGTGCTGGCTACATCTTCAATCTGGGCCATGGAATCCTTCCGGAAACCCCTGTGGAGATGGCCCGTCATTTGGTCAAGCTCGTTCAGAATGGCCTTTGATAACGACCTAAATTGATTGTCAGGAGGATTGCCGGGCCATGATGTCCAATGTGGATATACAGCTTTTAAAGAAATACGATCGACCGGGCCCGCGATATACAAGTTATCCGACGGCTCCGGTGTGGCGAGAGGATTTTACCGACCGGGAGGCCCGGGAAGAGTTCGCTTTGTCCAACCAGAGCAAGCTTCCCCGGGATATCTCACTTTATTTCCATATTCCGTTCTGCGAGTCACTGTGCTATTTCTGCGGATGTAGCACGATCATTACCCGGGACAAGGCCAAGGCGGAGGAATACAACGATTTTCTGGTACGGGAAATGGCCGTTCTTTCTCCTCTTCTGGATCCTTCGAGAAAGGTTGTTCAGCTCCATCTGGGCGGAGGAACCCCATCGAGCCTGACATCTGCCCAGACTCGAAAGCTCTTTGCCAACATCGACCGGCACTTCCATGTCGACTACGCCCAGGGGGAAATCTCGGTCGAGATAGATCCCCGGGCGGCGACTGACGACTACCTTGAAGCTCTCCGGGAGGTTGGTGTAAACCGGATCAGCATGGGGGTCCAGGATTTTGACCCCGATGTTCAGAAGGCTGTCCACCGGATTCAACCGCTGGCACTCACCGAACACGTTTACCGGAGGTGCCGCGATCTCCGTTTTCACAGCATCAATATCGACCTGATCTACGGGTTGCCCAACCAGACGGTCGAGGGGTTTTCTCGGACACTGGACCAGATCGTCGATCTTTCCCCCGACCGGATTGCTGTCTTCAATTATGCCCATGTGCCCTGGCTAAAAAAACACATGGTCCTGATCCGAGAATCGGACCTTCCGGCGCCCGACATCAAGTTCGAGCTGATCAGCCTGATTGGGGAAAAGCTTGAGAAGGCCGGCTATCGGTTTATCGGCATGGATCATTTTGCCAAGCCGGACGACGAGCTCTCTCGGGCTCAGATCGAGAAGACCCTTTACCGGAACTTCCAGGGATATACGACAAAGAAGAATGCAGACTTGGTGGGGCTTGGGGTGACGGCAATCAGCATGGTGCACGAGGCCTACTGGCAGAATGTGAAATCCCTTCCCGACTACGCCAGCCGGACGCTATCCGGAAAAATGGGAGTGTTTCGCGGTTTCAGGTTGTCGAAAGACGACTTGATCCGGCGGGAGATCATCTCCCAGATCATGTGTGATCTCGAAATCGATCGCAAGAAGGCGATCCTCTCATTCGGGGAGAACTTTGATGCCTATTTCTCAAAAGAGATTGGTGTTCTTGAAGGATTTGTCGGGGACGGGTTGATCCAGATCACCCCCGAAACCATTCGGATCACGACCCTTGGTCGAATCTTTCTCAGAAATATCGCCATGGTGTTCGATGCCTACCTGAAGGAGGCTCCCAAAGGGCCTCTTTTTTCAAGAACCCTCTAGGCGCAGCGCTTGGGGAGGTTCGGATCGCTGGATCTCCCCCGGGGGTTTTTGTCAGCTACAACGTTCTCCAGAGTTCCTTCTGTCCGGTTCTTTCGATAAGAGAGTTTTCCATTGCCCGAACCGGCGCTCTTTCTCCCGTCCACAGCTCGAAGGCCAGTGCGCCCTGACACAGGAGCATGCCGAGACCGTTCTGTCGCGGTATGTCAAAGGGGGCTCCCGCTTTCAGAAATGGGGTCTGTCCGTCTGTCACCGCTGAGAGGGTCTCTTCGGAGCTTCTTGCTGGGGGATAGGACAGATCGATCATAGCTGAAACGCTTGTCAGGTCGATCGATGCGAGGGGGGGGAAAGGATGTCCGCTTCCTTTGAAGGACTGGAGAGAGAGGGTGTTGATCAGAATGGGAAGGGGGGCGTTCCGAAGCCACTCCTGCCACTGCCGGTCGGGGAGTGCAAAGGCCCTTCGGGAAGAAATCGGAGAAAATGCCGGCCGGTGGATCAGATCGGCCGCCCGCTCGACCGTCCGGTTGACCAGACAGAGGTGGGAGATTCCCATGCGGGCAAGTGACCACATAACGGCCCGGGCGGATCCTCCGGCACCAAATACCAGAGCGTGGGAAGGAGAGGGGAGACGGTTCTGTTCAAGGAATGATTCGAGGGCTCGAGAGAATCCTGGTCCATCGGTATTGTGGCCGGACCAAAGAACCTCCTGTCCGACCTCCGACGTGCAAGAGGTCACAGTGTTGACCGCTCCGATTTGCCGGGCCTCCTCTGAGATTTGGTCAAGGAAGGGCAGAATGGATTCCTTATGGGGAATCGTGATGTTGAATCCCGAAACGCGCAGGGTTTTCAGGGCCTCAATGCCCTGCGGGAGAGTTTCTGGGGAGAGGTCGAAGGGAAGATAGGCGGCATCGATTTGGAGGGCGTCAAACGCCGTCTGTTGAAAATGGGGCGACAGGGAATGGGCGACGGGATGGCCAATGATGGCAAAGAATTTTCTCATTCAGATGGCCTAGCTCTGGAGAGTGTTCGATTATCGTTGCTTGTGAGAGGAAGGGCCATGCTTCATTTGCTCGACGGCTCCGAAGAAGAATGACCCTTCCTGGTGTGCTCCCTGAAATCTGCCCTGCGATTTACTGGATCCAGCGACGGGCTTCCGATCTATAGGCGGCTTCGGCTTTTTCAATCGCCTGAGCGTAGGAGGCTGTCACCGATTTGAGGGATTCGGTATAATTCTTGAGGTCTTCCGCAAGGGCGGCCTGATGAATGGCCCGTGCTTTGGCAATGGAGACGGCAAAGTCCTGGGCAGCCTGCTTGATCTTGTCCTTAAGGCTGGAATCGAACCCCTGCGCCTGGGAAATGGATTCCTTGATCGTGTTGATCTTGAAAGTGACTTCCCTGTTGGCAACTTCTGTCGCCTTGTCGTAGGACCCGTCGGCCTTGCTTTTTGCCATATCGAATTTCTTGCGGGCATCCGAGATGGCTTTGTGGTAAAGGTTCGATGCCTTAGAAACGACCGAATCGTAATGTCCGATTGCCCGGGTGACCCGGGCCGTATCTGTCAGGCCGGCGGCTTGGGAAACCTCCGGAGAGGCGGCCAATAGTCCGAGTGAGAGGAATCCGGTGATAAGAAGGGATGAAAAAGAGGCCGGAATGGCCGACTGAAGCCGAGCGGTCTTTATTGTCATCAGATTGACCTCGTTCGATAAGGGTGATGGTGTCCTCTGGATCGACTGGGTGGGTGACTCCCGAGAATCGTAACATGAAAATGGTTCATTTTTCATGCTCCGAAGAACAGAGGTGTTTTGGTGTTGTTTAAACCCTTGAGCAACTTCGATCCCACAGGGCAAAAAATAAAAATGAGATGAGGGAGGCATGACTTTCGGTCTTTGGCGGACAAGATTCTGTTTCGGAGTCGGTGTATGGATAAAAAAGGTGGAATCCACGCAAGTATAACAACAGGAGATTCAGAGTCGGATTGAAAAAGGGATTCCCTTGCAGTTTAATGAAATATGGTGGAGCTGACGGGGGTCGAACCCGTGACCTCAAGACTGCCAGTCTTGCGCGCTCCCAACTGCGCCACAGCCCCTTGTGTTTGCGTGTCGGAGAATAACCGACTCGGAAAGAATAGCAGATCGAATAGGGCGTTTCAAGAGTTTTGATGCATAAAACGAGAGAAAAAAGTCGTTGACACGGACCAAACGTAGGGATATTATTTAACCTAATACTCTGGTGGAGTGATTTGAGACTATTGCAACCACCTTAAAAAAAAGTGCTAAAAGTCCAGGATACTCGATGTTATCGATAAACCCTGTGCTAAATGGCACCGGGTTTTTTTTTGTCTTCAATCCATGGAGGTTTTGATGGCCAAGAGCCACTACCTGTTTACCTCGGAGTCCGTGACTGAAGGGCATCCGGATAAGATGTGCGACCAGATCTCCGATGGGGTTCTTGATGCGATTCTCGCTCAGGATCACATGGGAAGGGTGGCCTGTGAAACGTTGACAACGACGGGGCTTGTTCTGCTTGCCGGAGAAATCACGGCACGGCATAACGTCCAGTTCGACGAGATTGCCAGAGAAGTCGTCAAGGATATCGGATATACAGATTCAGGTTCCGGCTTTGATTATAAAACCTGTGCCGTCATGACAACGCTTCACTCCCAGTCCCCGGATATTTCGATGGGTGTGGATACCGGTGGGGCAGGAGATCAGGGATTGATGTTCGGGATGGCCGTCGATGAAACGGAAGAGTTGATGCCAATGCCGATTCTTCTGGCCCACAGGTTGACCCGACAGCTCTCCAGCCTGAGAAAATCCGGCGTGCTCCCCTATCTCCGTCCTGACGGAAAGGCACAGGTTACTCTTGAATATGACGGAAGCACCCCTGTGGCCGTCGACACGATCGTTGTCTCGACCCAGCACACTCCGGAAGTTTCTCAGGAGCAGATTTATGCGGATGTGATCGAAAAAGTGGTTCGCCCGGTTCTTCCGGATCACCTTCTCGGATCACGTCCTGTTACCTTCCATATCAATCCGACCGGTCGCTTCGTCACGGGGGGGCCCCACGGGGATGCCGGTCTGACAGGAAGGAAGATCATCGTCGATACCTATGGCGGATGGGGGCGTCATGGAGGGGGTGCTTTTTCAGGAAAGGATCCCACCAAAGTCGACCGCTCGGCCTGTTACATGGCCCGCTATGTTGCAAAGAATATTGTTGGATCCGGCCTTGCAAAACGATGCGAGGTTCAGTTGGCCTATGCCATCGGCGTGGCTGAGCCGGTTTCGGTTCATGTGACAACCTACCAGACGGCTGTCGTCCCCGACAGCCTGATCGAATCGCTGGTCCGGGAGATATTCCCTCTGACCCCAAAGGGCATTATTGACCATTTGAAACTTCGTCGTCCGATCTATCGCAAGACTGCGGCCTACGGGCACTTCGGCCGCAACGAAGAAGATTTTACCTGGGAAAAGCTCGACATGGCCGAAACACTGAGGCGAGAGGCCGAACGGCTCGCCTGATGCACCTTTCACCCCCTTCAGGGGGAAACGTTTAACAAGAACAGACGGGAGTGTTGATGAATTTTGATATAAAAGACAAGAAGCTGGCGGCAATGGGGGCAAGTCGTATCGAGTGGGCCGGAAGGGACATGCCGGTTCTCCGGGATATCGCCCGTGATTTTGCCAGGACCAAGCCTTTGCAGGGAATTCGGGTCGCGGCCTGCCTGCATGTAACGAGCGAAACAGCCAACCTGATGAAAACACTGAAAGCGGGCGGTGCCGATGTCGTGCTTTGCGCCTCCAACCCCCTTTCCACCCAGGATGACGTTGCGGCTTCCCTTGTGGTGAATGACGAGATTCCTGTCTTTGCCATCAAGGGGGAGGATCACGATACCTATTACAAGCATATTCGAGCCGTTCTCGAAGGCAAACCACAGATCACGATGGACGACGGGGCCGATCTTGTGTCGATGCTCCATTCCGACCTCAAGTCCCTCCTTCCGGGTGTGATCGGCGGAACGGAAGAAACGACCACAGGGGTAATCCGGCTCAAGGCGATGGCCAAGGACAAGGTCCTTGGCTATCCGATCATTGCCGTCAACGACTCGGAGACCAAACACCTTTTTGACAATCGCTACGGGACGGGTCAGTCCACTCTTGATGGGATCATGAGGGCGACAAATCGCCTTTTCGCCGGTTCGACCGTGGTTGTCTGCGGGTATGGCTGGTGCGGCCGTGGCATCGCCCGGAGAGCATCCGGGATGGGCGCCCGGGTTATTGTCACAGAAATTGACCCGATCAAGGGTCTCGAAGCGGTCATGGACGGTTATTCCGTGATGCCTGTTTTCGACGCTGCCAAAATCGGGGATTTCTTCATTACGGTGACAGGGGATATCAACGTCATTGCGCGGAACTCCTTCGAAGTCATGAAGGATGGGGCGATTGTGTGCAATTCAGGCCATTTCAATGCTGAAATAGACATCACCTATCTTGAAAAACATTCCGCGAGCAAAAGTCTTCTCAGGGACTTTGTCGAAGAGTATGTGATGAAGGATGGTCGCCGGATCATGCTTCTGGGAGAGGGCCGACTGATCAATCTGGCGGCGGCTGAAGGACATCCGGCACAGGTCATGGACATGAGTTTTGCCAATCAGGCTTTGGGTGCCGAATATATCGTCAAGAATGTCAAAACCCTGCCCAAGGATGTTGTCACCATCCCGAAGGCGGTGGACCAGGAGATTGCCCGCCGGAAGCTCTCCGCCCTGGGCATTCATATCGATACTCTGACGGAGGAGCAGGAGCGTTATCTCGCCTCGTGGGAACAGGGGACCTAAGGAGTATCTCGAATGGATATACGCGTCAACGGAAAGTCAGAGTCGATTCCTTCCGGGAGCACGGTGAATTCCGTGCTCGCCGGAAAAGATCTGGATCCGGCTCTTGTTTCAGTGGAATATAATGGAGTGATCCTGGAAAAATCCGACCTTGACCAAACGGTTCTGTCGGACGGGGATGAGCTGGAGATTCTTTTTTTTATGGGAGGAGGAGAGCGGAGCTGATCTGTTTGGATCGGCCTGCGATCTTTTCAGGAGGTATTTTTTGCCATTGATGGACAAGGCGGGTAAGGGAGACTCTCCTTTACTGAATCTCATCGGGAGAACTCCGCTCGTTCCATTGGTCGGTATCAGTGCCGAAATTGGCCGAACCATTCTTGTTAAGCTTGAGTCGAGGAGTCTGGGCGGAAGTATCAAGGATCGGCCGGCCCTCTTCATGATCGATGACGCCATAAGAAACGGACGATTAATCCCCGGTGCGCGCATTGTCGAGGCGACGAGTGGCAATATGGGAATCGGTCTTGCCCAGATTGCGGTTCTCCGACATCATCCGGTCACGATCGTCATGCCGGAAGGGATGAGCCAGGAACGGATCTCCCACCTCAAGGCCCTGGGGGCCACCGTGGAAACCACTCCATCGGCTGATGGAATGCAGGGTGCAATCAACCGGGCCCAGGAAATTCTTAAGATGGAATCGGGTGCATTCATGCCCCGCCAATTTGAGAATCCGGCCAACGCGGAAGCGCATTACCGGACGACTGGTCCGGAAATTGTGGCAGAACTGGGAGACGCCCCCGATGGATTCGTCTCGGGCGTCGGAACGGGAGGGACGATCACCGGCACCGGGCGTTTTCTCCGGGAGAAGAGTCCGAAGGTTCGGATCTGGGCCCTTGAACCGGAGGCTTCGGCCGTTTTGTCGGGACAGCCGGCAGGGCCGCATCGTATCCAGGGGATCGGAGCGGGATTCGTTCCGAAGATTCTGGATCTCGGGGTGTTTGACCGGGTGATGACCATCTCGGATCGTCAGGCCATTGATATGGCTCACCGTTTGGCCCGCGAGGAAGGAATCATGGCAGGGATTTCCTCCGGGGCCAATGTATTCGGAGCCATTGCTCTGGCCCGTGAACTTCCCGGGGGATCGAAGGTTGTGACAGTTGTCTGTGATGGATATGAACGCTATTTTTCGATCGAGAAATACCTCTCCCTCTAGAGAGCTTTGGAGGATATTTATATGGAGTTGACTGAAGAACGAATCGAACGCTATTCGCGACATATTCTCCTTCCCGAAGTTGGGGGGAAGGGCCAGCAGACCCTGCTCTCATCCCGGGTCCTGATTATCGGGGCAGGAGGTCTTGGAAGCCCCGCCGCACTCTATCTGGCGGCGGCCGGTGTGGGAACGATCGGCATTGTCGACATGGATGTCGTGGATCTTTCCAATCTTCAGCGCCAGATCATTCATACGACAGATGACCTGGATCATCTAAAGGTCGAATCGGCTCGGGACAAGATCACCGCACTCAACCCCGACGTGATAGTCCGGACCTACCCCTTTGCCATCGATTCCCGCAACGCCCTGGAGATCTCTTCCGGCTACGATGTCATTCTCGACGGGACGGACAACTTTCCGGCCAAATTTCTGATCAACGACCTGTCCGTTCTTTCGGGGCTGCCTCTCGTTCATGGAGGAATCCTCAGATTTGTGGGCCAGGTTCTGACTATCCGTCCACGTGAAACAGCGTGCTATCGTTGTCTGTTCCGGGAACCGCCTCCTGCCGGGACCGTTCCGACCTGCTCCGAAGCAGGGGTTCTTGGGGTCATCGCAGGGGTGATCGGCACCATTCAGGCGACAGAAGTCCTGAAAATTCTCCTGGGTAAAGGGGATCTTCTGACGAACCGCCTGCTGACCTACGATGCCCTGACGACGACCTTTCGTCCCGTCTCGGTTCGTCGAAATCCAAATTGCCCCGTATGCGGGGATCATCCTACGATCACGGAGTTAATCGAATATGAACAGCCCATCTGCACCACACCAGGAATCTGAGATGAGACTCAATGCAAGAGACGGCGAGAGTCCCGTGAACGGGGCAAAAATAAAAGGTCTGAAATGCCGTGAGTGTGGGCGGCTCTATCCTGCCGTTGCCGTTCACATCTGCGAATTCTGCTTTGGTCCTCTCGAAGTCGACTATGACTATGAAGCCATTGGGAAACGGCTCAGTCGGGAATCGATCGAAAGCGGTCCCAAATCCCTTTGGCGCTATCACGACCTGCTCCCTGTTGATGGAGCGCCGACCATCGGTCTTCATGCCGGAATGACGCCCTTGATCCATGCGCAGAGGCTGGGCAAAGTTCTCGGACTGAACAATCTCTACCTCAAGAACGACACGGTGAATCATCCGACGCTCTCCTTCAAGGACCGTGTTGTTGCTGTGGCGATGACCCGGGCCCGGGAGCTTGGATTTGACACCGTGGCATGTGCATCGACGGGCAATCTGGCAAACTCTGTGTCGGCACACGCCGCCAGCGCCGGAATGAAGTGTTTTGTCTTCATTCCCCACGATCTGGAGGCGGGAAAGGTTCTGGGCAATCTCATCTACAACCCGACGGTGGTGGCAGTCCGTGGAAACTATGACGACGTCAACCGGCTGTGCAGTGAAATCGGAGGGGAGTATCCCTGGGCCTTCGTCAACATTAACATACGCCCCTACTATGCCGAAGGGTCGAAGTCGCTGGCCTTTGAAACGGCAGAGCAGCTTGGATGGAGAATTCCTGACCAGGTGGTGGTTCCGATCGCTTCTGGATCATTATTGACGAAGATATGGAAAGGGTTCCAGGAGTTCGAAAAACTTGGAATCGTTCCCTCCAACGAGCGTCTGACCGTCAACGGGGCCCAGGCTGAGGGGTGTTCGCCGGTCTATCGTGCCTTTGCTTCGGGAAAGAACCACCTTGTTCCGGTCAAACCGAAGACCATCGCCAAGTCTCTTGCCATCGGCAACCCCGCCGACGGGTTCTACGCTCTCGACATTGTTTTCAAGTCAAAGGGGGCGATAGCGGCGGCAACGGATCCAGAAATCATCGAGGGGATGAAGCTTCTTGCCGAGACGGAAGGAGTGTTTGCCGAAACAGCTGGGGGTGTGACCATCGCCTCTCTGAAGAAACTCTGCGAAGAAGGACGGATCGGTAAAAATGATCTCACCGTGGCTTATATCACGGGAAACGGGCTCAAGACGATGGAGGCTTTGGCGGGAGCCCTTCCCGAACCCGTCGGCATCGATCCGACCCTCGCCTCCTTCAGAAAGACTGTCAAGATCTCGAACTAACCGGAAGAAAGGAACAAAATGGCTGTTGTCGTTCGCATTCCCACTCCACTTCGGAAACTGACCCAGAATCGGAACGAGGTTTCGGAGGAAGGCGGGACAATTCGTGAGATTCTCTCGAACCTCGAAACCCACTATCCAGGAATTGCCGAGCGGCTGACGGATGAAAAGGGAGAGCTTCGAAGATTTATCAATATTTATGTCAACGAAGAGGACATCCGTTTCCAGCACGGGCTCGAGACAAAACTTAAACCCGGAGACGAAGTCTCCATCATTCCGGCGATCGCAGGGGGGAATTCATGACCCAGATGCGCCTTCACCTGACATTTCCTGAAGAGCGTGTGCGTGAGCCGATCGTCTATGAGCTCTGCAAGAAATTTCCTATCATCATCAATATCCGAAGGGCCGATATCTCCGAAGACAGCGGTTGGATGGAGCTTGAGCTGGATGGAGAGCTTTCCGATATAGAAAAAACCGTCCTTTATCTTCGGGAGCGAGGTATTCATGTCGATCCTCTGGAAAAAAGCATTCTCGAAGGCTAGGAAAGGAAGATCCGATGGCATTTCGCGAAGAACAGATAGCACGCTATAGCCGTCACATAATTTTGAAAGAGGTCGGCGGAAAAGGTCAGGAAAAGCTTTTGGCGGCCAAGGTTCTGATTATCGGGGCTGGAGGTCTCGGCAGCCCGGTTGCGATGTACCTGGCGGCAGCAGGGGTCGGGACGATCGGGCTGATCGATATGGATGTTGTCGATGTGTCAAATCTTCAGCGCCAGATCATGCATTCGCAGAGGACTGTGGGGGTTCCGAAGGTTCTCTCAGGTGAACAGACGCTTCGCCGCATGAATCCTGATGTGACGGTAGTCCCCATTCAGGAACGACTGACGGCAGAGAATGCCATGGAGCTTTTTTCCGGATACGATATCATCGTGGACGGGTCCGACAACTTCGGGACACGATATATCGTGAACGATGCGGCATTTTTTCTCAGAAAAACTCTTGTTTCAGGCTCCATCCTTCGTTTTGAAGGGCAGGTGACCGTTCTTGAGGGATATACCGAGGCTCCCTGTTACCGCTGCCTCTATCCGGAAGCTCCTCCTCCCGGCCTTGTCCCCTCCTGTTCGGAGGCGGGTGTCCTCGGAGTGCTTGCAGGAACGATCGGGACTCTTCAGGCTGCCGAAGCGGTAAAAAAGATTCTCGGAATAGGGGAGCTCCTGAAGGGGCAACTCCTTCTTTATGATGCCCTTGCCATGACGTTTAAAAAGCTGCGTGTTCCGAAGGATCCGAATTGTTCCCTGTGTGGTCCCTCCGCAACAATCAGGACGGTTTCTGGTTCCTCGGAATGGGTCTGCCAGGTTCCTGCCTCCTGATGGAGGAGATTTTTCTTCCCAGATATTTGGCCGAAG
Source organism: Nitrospirota bacterium (assembly GCA_035873205.1). Taxonomy (GTDB): domain Bacteria; phylum Nitrospirota; class Leptospirillia; order Leptospirillales; family Leptospirillaceae; genus UBA4572. Next base: position 16,238 of record JAYWMN010000069.1, on the reverse strand, counting down.
ATCTCCTGATTCACTGTCGTTCGGTTTTCCCGGAAGAGGCGTGCGGACTCGTTGGCTCCGCCCCTTCCGGACACCCTTCCCTGATTATTCCAATAACCAACTCCCTCCATTCCCCGGTTCGCTATCAAATGGACACCCGGGAGCAGTTCGATGGCATGAAGCGTCTGAGGAAGGAGGGGCTTATCCTGTGGGCCATCTTCCATTCCCATCCGATGTCAGAAGCCTATCCGTCCCCGACCGACCTTCGTCTGGCATTTTATCCCGATTGCTACTACCTTATAGCCGGGCTGTCGACCGATCCCCCCTCCATTCGCTGCTATTCGATGATCGATGGGAATATCGATGAGCATCGTCTTAAAATAACGGACTGATCCTTTCGGTGTTTCCTGCGGCGATTTTTCCGGTGTTTTTCACAAACGGTCTTGATTGACCATTTTCTGAAACTGGAATATCCTTTTTCCGGAAACACTTGGGAATGCAGTTCGTCAATGGGTACGGAGGGTCCATGGCAAAAAAGATTCTTCTGATAGAGGACGATCCGGATATCGCCGGACTCATTCTGCATTACCTCAAGCAGGAGCATTACGATGTCGAGCATGTTGCCAATGGCAAGGACGGGGTGGCGACAGTTCGTCGGATCAAGCCGGATCTGGTCCTCCTTGATCTCATGCTTCCGGGTATGGACGGCCTTACTGTCAACCGCCAGATCAAGCAGGATACAAACCTCGCTGGAATTCCCGTTGTGATCGTGACGGCCAAGGGGGAAGAAACGGACCGGGTGGTCGGTCTTGAAATGGGAGCGGACGACTATATTGTCAAACCCTTCCATCCAAAGGAGCTTGTGGCTCGTGTCAAGGCCATCCTTCGGCGAAAAGAGTCGGACCAGGGTCCGACCGACCGTGTAACTATCGGCCCTGTCTCCATGGACGCGTCCCGGCATGAGGTGACCTTCGAAGGGGTTCCCGTACTCTTGACCGCCAAGGAATTTCGGCTTCTCTTCGTTCTCATGAAGCAGTCGGGACGGGTTATGGATCGAAGTGCATTGCTTGATGCGGTCTGGGGAGACGATTACGAAGGAACAGACAGGACTGTCGATGTTCATGTGCGCAGACTCAGGAAAAAGATGGGTTCGTATGCAAGCTGGCTCGAAACGGTCAAACAGATCGGGTATCGTTTTCGCGATGATGTGTAAGGGCTCTTTGTGAGCTTCCGGGCCGTCACGGTTCTGATCGCCGTTCTCGCCTTCCTTTCAGGGCTCCTTTTCGACATGCTCCATGAGCATGCGGGGGGGAGATTCCTTATTCTCCTCCTATCCTTCGCTTTTCTTCTGGGGGCTATTTATTTTATTCGGCGTCAGCTCGAGGGCCAGATTGTCCAGGCACTGAACGATCCCATGAATGTGGATTCCCAGGGGATGTTCGATGACCTCCTCGACCCGATGCTGAGGGGGCTCATCAGGATTCTCAGGGAGAAGCAGGAAACATCGTTACGGTTGGCCGAAGTCAGCAGCCGGTTCGACGGTGTCCTGAACAATATGGTGGAAGGTGTCGCCGTGACCTCATTTTCCGGCCAGATCCTGCTTGTCAACACCCCTTTCGAAAAGATCCTGGGTGTGGAGGAACGAGCGGCTGTTGGGAATCGTCTGGGCCTTGTCATCCGTGTCACGGCAGTCCATGAGCTGATCGAAGAGGTTTTTCGAACGCGATCGAAGGTGATTCGGGAAGTCGAGTTCTTTGAGGGAGGGAACAAGAAGACTCTGAATGTTGTCGGGACCGTTTCTGAGCCCGGGGACGGCTCCGGACGGAACCATGGAATCTTTTTGTTCTATGATATGTCGACGATCCGAAGCCTTGAACGGATCCGAAAGGATTTTGTCGCCAATGTATCCCATGAAATCAGAACCCCTCTCACATCGATCCGGGGGTATTCGGAGGCTTTGCTTGATGGTGCTCTTTCCAACCCTGAACTGGCCCAGAAATTTTTGGGTGTCATCTCGACTCAGGCTGACCGCCTGAGCCGGATGGTCAATGATCTTCTGGAGCTTTCGAGGCTTGAATCGGGGACTGTCGCCCTTATCCGAACGGAAATTGATCTTGGGAAACAGATCGACCGCCTGAGGGAAATTTTTTCGGGTCGTCTTCTGGAGAGAAACATAGATCTTGTCTGTGATTTTTTTATCCCCTTTGTCTATTCTTCCGATGAATCCTTGATGGATCTTGTCCTGACCAACCTTCTGGACAATGCGATCAAGTATTCTCATATCGGCGGGACGATCAGGGTCAAGGCAGAACGTACGGACTCCGGCACCACAATCCAGGTCAAGGATGAAGGTGTGGGTATTCCTAGGGAGGACATGTCCCGAATTTTCGAGCGATTCTACCGTGTCGACCGGGCCCGAAGCAGTTCGGTCGGAGGAACCGGTCTCGGGCTTTCAATCGTTCGTCACGTCGTCGGCCTTCTTCAGGGAAAGGTCGAGATCCGGAGCGATCTGGGAGTAGGGACCACTGTTCGGCTTTCCTTGCCCGTGATCTGACGGGAGGAATCCCCCTCGGTTCAACTTCAGGCCAGCTTTTAAATCTTCATGGATGGGGATAGAATAAAGGAGTGCAATGGCTGCCTGGGGGATGTCTCGATCCAGCCAGTCGGGCCATCTATAATATTCGTGGAGGTCGTCATGAAAAAAAGCATCATTGCTTCATTATTCGTCTTGGCCTTGGCTACTTTTTCGGCGCTGGCCACTCCTGTTGAGGCCCGGGCGGGCATGCATCATCATGGAATGATGATGCACGGGGGGCCGATTGGTTTTTACCTGATGCATCAGGATCAACTCGGGTTGACTCCCGACCAGGTCCGCAAACTGTCGAAGCTCAAGCTGGACTTCATGAAGACAATGATCCGGGAAAGAGCGCAGATCAAGCTTCTTCATCTGGACACGATGGAGCTCATGATGAGACACCATATCAATGTTCAGAAGGTTGATCGAAATATGGATCTGATATTGACTCACAAAAAGGCGATCATGCATGCCTGCACCGCCATGATTGCGAATGCTCATGCCGTTTTGACCGACGATCAGTTCATGACGGCGAAAAAACTTTGGCGAGAGATGATGTTGATGCATCATGGAATGATGCATCATCCGATGCTTTCTCCCCACCACTCCGCCATGTGAGGTCTGCTTGAGTTCATTATCAAAGGGCCGGACCGGAAAGGAGATGTTTCGGTTTGGCCTTCATGTCTCGATTGCCGGAGGAATTGATCGTATCTTTGAACGGGGAGAATCACTTAGCTGCAGTGTTGTCCAGCTGTTTTCCCATTCTTCGCGAAGCTGGGAGTTCCATCTTCCTGAAGAAGATTCACTCCTCCCCTACCATCGCTCTCGAACAGATTCTTCTGTTTCTCGGGTGTTCATCCATGCCAGCTACCTGATCAATATTGCCTCCGAAGACGAGAGCATTCGAAGGCGCTCTACCGAAACATTGAGAAAGGAACTTCAAACGGCAGACCTTTTGAAAGCGGATGGTCTTGTTTTGCATCCAGGCTCTGCCAAAAATGGATCCCGGGAGGGGGCCCTTGAACGGGCGGCGGAGCTTCTTCAAGACGTTCTTGACGGGATTTCTGGACTGCAAACTCCTCTCCTTCTCGAAAATACAGCGGGGGCGGGAAGCATGCTGGGATCCACCTCCGAAGAAATGAAGATTCTTTTCGATCTGGTTGACCGGCCGGAAAAAATGGGCCTATGCCTTGATTCCTGTCATCTTTTTGCCAGCGGATACGATTTGAACGCTCCCGGCGTGTATGAAAAGGTCCTGAAGGACTTCCGGAAGGCGGTCCCCTCTGAAAAAATCTCCTTGTGGCATTTAAACGATGCGCTCTTTGGACTTGGATCGGGAAAGGACCGTCATGCAGGGCTTGGCGAAGGAAAAATCGGTATTCCTGCCTTGACCCGTATCGTACTCGGTGCAGTCTCGGAAGGTGTTCCTGTAGTTCTTGAAACACCCAAGGGCGAAGGAGAATTCCTTGACCGCATGAATCTTCGACGTCTGTACGAGATGGCTCGAATGTCCCCACCGGAATGCCTAATCGATGATCCTTGATAGCGTTCGGAATTTCATTACCGGATTTCTGAATACCGTTGAGGACTTTACCCTGATGGTTCTCAAGTCTTTCCGTTATCTTGTGTTTCATTTTCGCATGCGGGAGACAATGATCGAAATGGACCGTCTGGGTGTGGGGTCCATTCCGATCGTTTTTCTCGCAAGTCTTTTTGCCGGGTTGGACATGGCCCTTCAGTTCAGTGTTGTCATGGCGCCCTACGGGGCATCCAATCTTCTTGGCAAGGTGGTTGCCACCTCCATCATTCGTGATATGGGACCGGTGCTCGCCTCGCTGGTCATGTCGGCAAGGGTCACTGCCGGCATCACCTCCGAACTGGGGATGATGGCTACGACCCAGCAGATCGAAGCCCTTCTCGTGATGGGGGTCGACCCTGTCGATCGCTTGATCGCTCCGAAAATACTTGCGGGGATGGTCATGCTCCCCATTCTCTCGGTGGTGGGGAATCTTCTTGGAGTGTTGGCCGGACTTATGGTGGCGGTCCTTGGAGCCCATGTCCCGGCCCCCCTGTATTGGTCCGGCGTCCGGTCGGCCCTGACCCTTCCCAATTTGGTCAACGGTGTTGTCAAGCCCTTCGTTTTTGGCTTTATTCTGGTTTCTGTCGGCTGTTATTACGGAATAAGGACGACAGGGGGAGCACAGGGAGTGGGTCGGGCAACGACAAAAGCCGTTGTCTATGCGGCTATCTGGATCCTGATCGCCAATTTTCTTATCAGCAAGTTCCTGATTGATGTATGGGGCTGGAAGCTGTGATCAGACTGGAAAATGTGACGGTTTCATTCGGGCCAAAGATCATTCTCGATTCGATTAATCTTGAGATCCCTTCGGGGAAGACGATGGTTATTCTGGGAGAGAGCGGTTCGGGGAAAACGACCATCCTCAAATGTGTTCTGGGAACTCTCCGTCCCTCGACCGGACACGTTCTGGCAAATGGTCAGGACATCAGCCGCATGAACGAGGAGGAGCTCCTTCTCTTTCGGCAGCGTACGGGAATGGTATTCCAGGAAGGAGCTCTTTTTGACTCGCTGACAGTGGGCGAAAATGTCGCTTTTTGGCTTTGGGAGCATACCACTCTTCAGGATGAAAAGGTGGAGGAACGGGTCCGAACTCTTCTTCGCTTTGTCGGTCTGGAGGATTCCATCGACCAGAAGCCGTCCGATCTGTCGGGAGGGATGCGCCGACGCGTGGCCATCGCCCGGGCAATGGCCGCGGAAGACCCGATATTCATGCTGTACGATGAGCCGACAACGGGACTCGATCCCTTTACCTCGAAATCCATCTGCGATCTGATCAGGCGAGTCCAGCGGGAGTTCCGGACCACCAATATCGTTGTCACCCATGATTTGACCGATGCCTATCGCGTCGGAGACATCTTTACCTTTATAAAGGATGCCAAAGTCATTGCCTCCGGATCGAGGCAGGATATCGAATCCTCCGTCGACCCGTTCATTCAAACTTTTATTTCCCTTGATTCCTGAGAGGGGTTGAGACGATGAAACGCAGCACAAATCTTTCCCTTTCCGAGATGCGGGTCGGACTGATCGTTGGCGTCAGCTTTCTGGTCAGCTTCCTCGTCATTATTGCCTATGGAAAGATCAGCAATGTTTTCACCCGCCAGATTGAGATGACTACCCTTTTCCACAATGTTCAGGGTCTGACAGAAGGGGCGCCGGTCCGGATTCTCGGGATCGACAGCGGCTATGTTTCCTCTGTCCAGTTCGTCCGCTTCGGGGGGGAACGCTATGTCAAGGTGACAATGAAAATCTCCAAACAGAAATTTGGTGAGCTTACCGCCGGGACGACGGCCTCGATCCATACTCAGGGGCTGATGGGGATCAAATACCTGGAGCTTACCCCCGAGAACGGGTCTCAGGTTCCCCTGAATACCACTTTGCCGATCATTGGGACGGAGGAGGATTCGATCCAGAATGTCATGAAGTCGGGGAAGGAGGTCGTTGGCAATCTTACGACACTGTCCCGCTCGCTGAACGAACTTGCCCAGAAAGCGGAAAGTGGGCAGGGGACCGTAGGGAAACTTTTGAGCGATCCCTCTTTGTACAGACATGTCGACCACGCTGCTAAAAGTCTCTCGAGTCTGGCAACAAAAATCGACAGTGGACAGGGGACAGTGGGAAAGATCTTTGCCTCCGACAGCCTCTATCAGAATATGAACCAGTCCATCGACTCTCTTAACCGTATGATCAGGGTAATGAATTCCGGACCGGGAATTTCCGGAAAAATTCTGAATGATCCTGAACTGGCCCGAAGCTTTAAGGACTCACTGGAAAAGCTCGATGCCATCATGACCCAGATCCAGAGCGGAAAGGGTGTCGCAGGAGAGATATTGTATGATCCGAAAATGGCCGAACGTCTGGACGGGACACTGGACAAGGTGAACCAGCTCCTTCAGGATATGAAGGAACATCCAAAAAAATACTTTAAAGTTGAGGTCCATATTTTTTGAAACGCCTGCGTTTTTTTCGGGTCATCTGGGGGACGCTCCTCCTCTATGAAATCATGGAGTTCCTCCTTCTCGAGCTCTTCTCCAGGCATTATCCTTCGGGGTTGTCTCATTCGCTTGCTCCTGTGCTTCTTTCACTTCCGGTACTGGCGGCCATTCTTCCCCTATACCTCATCCTTTCATTCATGGGGATTCTCGGCCGGTCCCGATTTGTGATCACGATTTTCTTTGCCTGTTTTTTTGTATCAGCCGTCTTTCTTCTGGGAACATCTCTTGCCAGGGCCACACTTTTCATTTTGCCTCTCAGATCGTCCCTCGATCGGTGGACTCTTTCGGAAGCCTTTGGATTTCTGATAATTCTTATTGTCCTGGCTGTCGCGATCAAGGGTCACTTCTTCTCCCCCCAGGTCAATCGCGAAACTCTTCGTTTTTCGGATCTTTCCGCCGACCTGTCCGGAATGACCGTGCTCCATCTGAGCGATCTCCATGTGGGTTCCTGGCAATCGGACCGTTCCCTTCAGCGGATTGCCCGGACCATAGAGGCTCTTTCTCCAGAGATCCTTGTCTTTACAGGAGACATGATCGATCACAGTGAAGAGGAGGTGAAGCGGTTCGAAAGAATCTTCGGGGGGCTCGAAGGACGGATTGGAACTTTTGCTGTCCTGGGAAATCACGAATACTGGACATTGGGTGCAAGGGCCTTCGACGTCATGAAAAAAGCAGGAGTTCCCGTTCTCCGGAATGAATTCAGGGTGGTAAAGAGAAACAGCGCAAGTGCCTGGATCGTGGGGGTGGACGATCCGGCCGGAACGGACGAAGGTCCGGCTCTTGGGCCGGACCCCGAGCGGGCCTATCAGAGTGTCGACCCCTTGGAAGGAGATATTGTTATCACTCTCGTGCATCAGCCGACCCTCTGGGATGGGAAGATAAAGCTCCGCTCCCAACTGACTCTCGCCGGGCACACCCATGGAGGGCAGATGGGAAGAAGAAGACAACGATGGAGCCTTGCACGATTCTTTTTCCTGCATGATGTCGGCCTATTCCGGTCTGAGGAGGAGGAAAGTCTGGGGCATTATCTTCATGTGAGTTCGGGAATTGGATACTACGGGGTCCCTCTTCGAATCGGCATGATCCCGGAAATGACCCTCATTACACTGGAATGAAGCGGGAGCATGGATTTTACGACCATGTTCCGGTGCCACGATAGAAAGAACCCGAAGACCCCTCCAAAGAAAACACAGACTGTACAGTCTGTGAAATTTTATCTTTTGACAATTCTTATAAAATCCTTTTATTTCAATGGATTAATGTGATAACTTTTTTATGGATCCCCTCTTGCCATTTAAAAATTCCTTTTGTATACTGGTCCGTGGGCTGAGGTTGTGGCGGTCCTGAATGGGCTGTCGCAGGTCGGCAGTTCCTTCTATCGTGCCAATTTAAGGAGGGGGTATGGCTTCCAACAAGGAAATTCCAAATGGTACCGCAGCAAAGACGGCGATCATTTCGTCCGTTTTTTGGCTGGCGATGGGGACGACCCTCGGGTTTGTGACCTCGCTGAAACTTTCTTACCCGGATGTTCTCTCCGGAACACCTTACCTGAACTTTGGGCACATTCGACCGGTCCATGTTATGACGGTGATTTATGCCTGGATTTCGATGGCCTTTGCGGCCGCCATGTATTATATGACTCCCGTTCTCTGCGGCACAAAGCTCTGGAGCGAACGGTTGGGTGTCATGAATATCTGGCTCTGGAATCTGGGAATTATTGTTGGTGATGTTTCTGTCGATCTCGGAATGAGCTCTGGTCGGGAATATTCCGACTTTGCCTGGCCGATCGATATTTACATCATCGCCCTTATTCTGGTTCCTCTGGGGACGAATGTCTGGATGACGGTATTGAACAGAACGGTGAAGGGAATCTATCCGACAACCTGGATTATGATGGCCGGCCTGCTTTACCTGACAACCGTTTACTCCATGTCACAGTCTGTCGAGGTCTTCCATGTGACAGGCCTTAACGAAGCGCTGATCACTTGGTGGAATGCTCACAATCAGCTTGGAATCTGGATTACCCCGATCTCAATCGGTATTGCCATGTATCTTATTCCGAAGCTTTCCGGTAATCCTCTTTACAGCCACAAACTGGCACATCTGACTTTCTGGGGGCTCTTTGCCTTCTACTCCACTCCGGGAGCTCATCATATGATGGGTGCACCCGTTCCAGAGTGGCTCAAGTCATTCGCCTCTGTTTCCGGCGTTCTGATTCTGGTTCCAGGCATGGCCTTCATTGCGAATGCCCTTCTTACCATGCAGGGCAAATGGAAGCTGTTTGTTGAGGTTCCTGCGCTTCGTTGGGCAATCACGGGTGTATTGATGGGTATTCCGCTCTTCTTCCAGGGTGGTTTCCAGCAGACCCGTGCCATCAACTGGTATATCCATGGGACCCACTGGATTGTGGCTCACGCCCATCTGGCCCTTCTCGGATTCTCTTCTTTTGTCGAGATTGGTGCCATGTACTATGGTCTGTCTCGTCTTCTGAAGCGGCAGTTCAATCCGACCCTTGAGCTTTACCACTACTGGCTCATGACCATCGGGTTCATCATCTTCTGGACCTCGCTGACAGCAGCTGGCTTGATTCAGGCCGCCGCCAAGGTGTACGAGATCCCCTACATCGCGTCCGTTCAGGCCTCCCACCCTTACATGGTGGCCCGTTCCTGGGGCGGATTCATGATCATCGTAGGGCAGTGGATCTTCCTCTACAACCTCTACAGAACGGCAACAGCCCCTGCTTCCAAGGCTGTTCCTTATGAAGCCAAGACATCGGCCTAGTTTGACCGATTCTGTCTGAGAATCTTTTTAAGCTGAAGGGGTGGCAGAAATGCCGCCCCTTTTTTTTTGCAGTGCCCGGCATAGGCGGGATTTTTGAGGTGAAAGTCTTCCCGCATCGACCACATCGAACCAAGCGAAGCCCAACCGCGTGAGGGTGACCGAGGGTGGGGAGGAAGCGCGGAGCAAAGCCTCGATTCAATGAACAAGAACCGGGTGGGAGGCGCTGCCGATCAAGGCGAGCGGGAAAAAAGCCGTGAAACCCTGGGAATCAGGGAGGGGTGAATCCGGACTGAAAGCGGGCCGCGGTGAAGCCTGTTCGGCGTGTCTTAACTACGATGGTTCGGGGCGAAAAGACCTGCTTGAGCAGACCCTGTCGCGAGAGAACCTGGAAATCCCAACGGTGTTGGACCGGCTGATCTGGATTATGTCTTGCTGGGCGAAGTGGACAAGGATCTGGGAAGAAGAAGGCACCGGTTTACTCGGTCTCCCAATGACTGCAATGCTTAGACGCGGTTAGCACGCCGGAGAACGGCCTCCCCAGAGGCAGGCCGGCTAACGGCATTTCAGGCGCGCATATCCATCATGGTCCCGGAGAGTCTCCGGGGAGCGATATAGTGGCGCATCCGATTTCTCCCGGAAATCAGACTGTAAACAGGACAGGAGAATGAGCACCGATCGCAAGAAAGTCGGACAAAAACGAATCCCTGTCGGGGATGCAGGGGAGAGTCTTGTCCGGAGAAACCCGGCATCGCGAGCGAGAATCTCTCCCCCCGGTGAGCCTGGCAGTTTGAGCTCGACTTGAAAAGGGCTATCATAAGTCGATCGATTTATTGAGAAAGTTGCCACTTCGGCACAAAAGAGAAGATCCTCCTCGGTGGGTTGGCTTCTCCTCCAGCCGTATAGTCTCTAACCGCCCGGAGCGGACCCGCATACCGGGTGGTGTGGCAGGGGGGCGGCTCGATCGCCTCCTATGCCGATTTGAGAAACACCCTTATTTTTCTATTCAAATAGTTTGCTTAACCGGGGATCCCCTGACCCCAAGGCAAGAATGACAGAAATGCCCCTGATCCAAGATCAGGCTGGTCCCCTCCCTTTCCTGATCCATTGAAATCTTCAGGACAGTCTCAAATTGCAGCGCATCTCTCCTCTTAAAGAAATGATCAGAGAGGTGCGGAAGAGGCAGGGATCGTCCTGATCTTACTTTTCTATAAGACTTATCGCATAAAATGAATTACTGTATAATAAAAAAATTGAAAGATTTTTTCAGGGGGTTTTGATGGGAAATATTGCAGGCGTTTGGGCTGTTGTCAGTTACATCATCATACTTACCTTGCTGATTCTGGGAAGTCGTTCCTTCTCCACAGCTTTTCGACGCATCAGTTCAGCAATTTTTCTCTTTATCACCCTCTCAATTTTTCTTCTTATCCTTGGAGCCAATTTTCATTACTTCTCTCCCGCCAAAGCCGGGATTGCAATGTCCTACGGGTTATCGGCCGTTGCTGTTTTCATGATTCTGGTTTCTATTTATTTCAGGAAAAAAAAGACTCTCAAACCTTCATCTGATTTTTTTGGTGCGAGAAAGAAAACACTTGATCAGGAAAGGGTGGGAGCTGGCTCAATGAAAATGACCGACCAGAAGGTCGATGACCCAGATGAGGTTGTCACCGAAAGGTCCACGGAGGGCGTTGCCGATATATTTTCCCTTGGGACCATCTTCGAAAAAGGTTTTTCCGTTCTTCTTTATGGGCCGACCGGATCGGGAAAAACTTTTTCTATCATCATCGAACATCTTTCTGCGCTGAAAAAGGCCGGGTCGATCGATCATATCGTGATGATCCCTTGCTCAGATGGTATGGAAGACTACGACCTTCTGTCGAAGCCGGTTCCCATCGGTCCCCAGGAGAAGATGCGTATGATGATGTCCCTTTCTAAGGAGTATCCCGACATCTCCCTTCCTGTGATCGCACAGACTCTGGGGGACTGGACCCGGGTCGAGGGTCCTCTCAAGAGGGTCTTTCGCCTGGCTCATGAAGGACAGAGGATTGCCGTCGTCTTCGATGAACTGAATCGTGCCTCGAGGGCAGCGAGAAATCTCATCCTGAAGGCCATCGATCCTGTTCTTGAGCACTATGAACTTCATGACTTCATTACCGGAGATATAATTTCCGTTCCTCTGGACAGGATTCAGTTCTGTGCCACCAGCAATATCGGAGCGTCCTACTCACAGACCCACGATCTGGACGAATCTCTTCTCGACCGTTTTCAATCGATCGTTTTTGTCGATTACAATACCGAACTCGAACGACGGATCTTCAAAAATCAGGGACTTCCTTCGCCCATTGCCCAAAATATCATGAATGTCGCTGAGACCCTCAGGGAAGCCTACAAGCAGGGACATCTTTCCGCTCCTCTCTCCACCCGACACCTGAAAAACTGGGGGCAGGCTATCCTGGAAGGAGCGGATCCCATCTCATCGGCCCGGGGCATGTGGGTCAATCGGCTCATCTCCCATGATCAGCACGGATATCCGGATGAGGAGCAGCTTCAGGCGATCGAGCAAGTGCTTTCAGGGGCTTTTGGCAAACAGGGGGCAAATATTTCAGGAAGTTCCAGAAAGGCGAGCTAGCGGTATGGGACCAAAGGTGCCCGATATCCGGTCCCTTGAAAGGAAGCTTTCAATCCTCTCCAGCCGCTATTCGGGGGGGGCCTCCATCCGCATTTCCGTCCGCCCTGACACCGACTCGGTGGCTTGGTTTTCCCAAAAAAAAATCCTCGTCCTCGGCATTCGTTCAATCTCCACCCGCCCAGATCTTCCGGAGATTCTCCGCTTGATGGCGATTCATGAGCTTGGGAAGCTCCGGCTGAACTTTCCTGCTGATTCCGAAACACTGATCGCTGTTCCGGCTCCGATCCGGACAATCTTGGAAGAATACCGGAGCGATGTCCTGCAACGCGAAAGCCTCGGAATGAAGCCGAAGGAATTTGCACCTTTCTACGACGCCCTTTATCCGATCCGCATACGAAAAAAACGCCTGGAAATCAACAACCTGAGGATGAGTTTCGATCCGTATGTTCTGGGAGAGCTCGTCCTGAACAGGGAGATGGGAGGTCACCTCAGTTTTCCCCACGAACGCTTTCCTGTCCTGATGAGGTTTTTTGTTTTTTTGACCCGCTATCGTTTGTTCGGTCATTACAGGGAATTTCTGTCTGACTGGCGAGCGGCCATGGAACTGGGTCGTTCGGCCCGGAACGAGAATGAATTCCTCACGATTGCCTGGGAATTCCATGAAAAATGGAAAAATGTTTTCTCCCGTTCGAAAAATGCGGGACGTGGACGATCAGGAGCGGCCACGGAGACGGCCGAACCCAAGTCGGGGGGAGGCGGGTCTGGGGGAGGAGGAACCGGTTCGGGAGGTTTCAGGAATTCGACTCCCTCGTCCGGGAATGAAGAGCGAGCTCCATGGGATTACAAACCTCCCGATACGACCCATGGTTACGGGTCCGATGGGGCCAACTTTTCAGGATCCAGACGTCGGGGAAGTGATGGAAACCTGCTTGGGGCCGCAACGGACACGACCGCCACTTTGCTGATGCATGGAGATATTCCGTTCTTTCATCCGGCACCCCATTCCCGGGAGGTCTTTCCCTGGGATCAGGGGTTGATCCGTTCCGAGACAAAAAGTCTGGCCCGCTTCCTGAAAGTGGGGAAGGAGGACCTCCCACTGGCGGGACTGACAGGGAGGCTGATATCACAGAAACTCTTTCAGCCGACGTTCAAGGTCATGAATCGTCCCAGTCCCTTTCGGGAGGGAGGGACAGAGCTTCGCATCCTGGCCATTGTGGATTATTCGTTTTCGATGGATGGGTGGCCTCATTACTATGCTTCCCATCTGACTCAGGTGATACATCGCTCGGGGATCGCTTCGACCTTCGACGTCATCGCGTCCTCAAGCCGCTTCCAGTTCCGGATGAATCCCGATCACCTGAACCTCCTTCAACCGGACGAAATGGAGGGGTTCCAGAACCTTCTTCCGATGATCGACCGTTTTGGTCACCAGTATGATGCGGCCATCATCTTGACCGACTGCCAGATCAGTGACAAGAGTGCCGATGCGCTGGGGGTCCTGAGGAAAAAAGTGATGACAATCGGTTGCTATGTCGTTCCGGATGAGGTTCAGCATGTGCGTGGGAGGCCGATCGAGATGGTCATCGCCGATGGAAGGGAGATGTTTCCGTCGACCTTCCTCTATTCCGATACCTTCCATGGTCTGGGACGTCGGCTTGCTCTTACGTTAAATCGTATGAAGAACCGCCAGAGGTCCTGAGAGGCATGTTTCGGAACCCTTTTACCCTGAGGGAAGTGTGGGGATGGTGGGCGTGTTCTGTGAAGGCATGGGGGCATTCTTGATAAGGGTTTCGATCTGATAGAGCAGCCGATTGCCTCCCACCCGGTAGGAAAGTGTCTGTGTTTGCATCCCGTTTACCGCAATCACCGCTCTTAGTGCGGACTTCGTTCCTCCCACCTCCCCCACGGCACTGACTGAAAAAATCTGGCTCGAGAGCGTGACGTCTCCCGCAATATTGGCAAAGACAGGAGGACCGACGACTGACTGGAAGAGAGACATGTTGATGAAGGGCCGTTGGGCGATGATTTCCTGGGCGATGGCCGGTGTGATCCCCGGATCGAGTGATTCGAGAACGAGGGCCGAGGCGGTGTTGATGTTGACGGGACCTGGAGTATAGACCGTCAGGTAGTGTTCGAGAGCCTGGTAAGAGGCGTCGGTCATCCCGGCGATCTGATGGAGCTCGGAAAGAACGTCCATTGGCCCCCCCCTGTTTCTGTAGGGTGGAGAAAAACTGCCATAAGGGCCAGAGGGACCGGTCATGTTGGGTGCCGGGGTGACCCATTGCGAAATCAGGGGAAGAAGGGCCGGGTTGGCTCCGACCAGAGTAAAGAGACGAGTGAACTGAAGAAGCTTGTGTGGGTCGATGTTGCCTCCGGGAGTGCCGACAAGCAGGTTGATGTTGAGCTTCGATGATTCGTCCTCGATCAGGCCCGAGACGAACCCCCTGTTGTCCACCGGATAGTTGATGATGGGGGTGGCCCATGGCTGATTCAGGGTAATGGCATTCAGGCCGCTTTGGGAGGCCATCTGGGTGCTTTCTACGATCGCGACCTTGGCGATGGCGACGGCGGCCCGGGCGATATAAAGGGAGGAAACCGAGTGGGCGTAAATTTCGGTCTGGCGAAGAAAGGCCTGGCTGCGGAGCGAAAAACGGGTAATCAGCACGGTCAGGACCAAGATCATGAAGAGAACGAGGACCAGAACGAAACCTTGTTCCCCGTCCCGGGAAGGGGGATCAGGAGGGTTGTACGGCTTCCACATCGAGCTGTACATCCAGTTTTGCATGGTTGTTGAAGCGGCGTTTCATGGATAGCCGGGTAATCCGGATGAAATGGGGAGACCGTTCAAGACGGGCAAGAAAAAATACGGCATGGGGGAGATCGACCCCGTCGATCCTCATGGACACCATGCGGATTTGGTAGGGGCCTTCCGGTGTCAGTGTGCGGGGAGTCATCTGGGTAATGAGGGGCTTGATGCGAGCATGGTCGGCTTCCTCTTCGAGGTAGGAGATCAGGGAAAATCCTCGCTCTTCCCGCCCGAGCCTTTGTGACTGCGCCGATATCAGGGATCGAGTCTTGCGAATCTCGTCCGAAAGCGTCTGGACATCGAGCATGTCGGTCTTCAAGCCCTCCAGCTCGTCCTTTTTCTGGATGTAGGGATCCCAGAAAAGACCTGAAACCGCCGACCATAGGCCCACCGCGAGCACAAGGGAGAAAAGGGCCTGAAGCAGGCGCTGTTCCCGCTTGCTCAGCCTTTCGTGAAATTTCCGATAGCGATCGAGGATCGGGTCGAAGATCTTTCCGAATTGCATTCTGACACCCCCCTCAGTCATGGCGACCCCGGATTCGGAAAGTGACCGTTTTTCGATCGATATCTAGTCCGGCACTCAGGATGGCAAGCTTTTTCATGTGTCCGGCAGAACTCAGGGCTTTCTTGATCCTGTCGACGCTCTTGAAGCTGTCAGTCTTGCCGGAAACGGTGAAAAAGCGCTTAGACACGTTCAGGGACACCAGTTCGAAGGGAACTCCATTCGGGGGAGCAGCGGTCAGATCCTTCATGATCCGGATAATGTCCGGTCCGCGTGACAGCAGGTTTTTCTGGCGGTCGAGCGCCAGAATCTCCTGCTTGAGCTGGGTGACGGGCTCAACGATTCGGTGGCCGGGAAGGGCTTGTGTGGCCGCCTGGTCGAGGGCCGCCCGGGCCCGGTCGATACGGTGGTCCATACGGGAAAGATGGACTCCTGCGTCAAGAATCAGAACCAGGACAAGAAGGGCCGTCAGGGCACCAAGAATCCTGAAGCCGGATTTCTGTTCGGCCATGTCTCCCTGCCAGGACAGGTTTCCTTTCCTGAAAGACAGGGCGATCTGGCGATCTCGCGAAAGGGTTCGGATCAATTTCCAGCCGGCTATTCCCGAAGGATCCGGCTTTTGGGAAGAGTGGGGGAGGGGAAGGGACAACCGGTCGACGAGGGGGGAGGATGGAAGGTCACTGGTCCGGTAAAAGGTCTCGGGGGATTGCCCCGCGGAGAGGACACAGAGAAGGTGGTCGGCCAGGCGATGTTCTCTCAGGGAGAGCCCATCCGTGTCGTCGTGGAGGATTGCGGTTTCTCCCTTGATATGGTTTCCCTGGACAAGGAGACAATGGGTGCGGGCCCGGTCTCCGTCAATCAGTCCGCAAAGGTGGCCGGAAAAAGGGGTCTGAACAGT
>JAYWMN010000051.1:0-5560 GCA_035873205.1 Nitrospirota bacterium | reverse complement strand
CTCCGGCATCGGTCATGGAATCGACAAAAAGATCGGCCTTGCCGGACCAGGAAACCGTCTGTCGGTCCCTTGTTCGGAGGGGTCTCCCGGATCCCTGCCTTTGTGCGGACAAGGGGGTTGTTGCGGTGAAGGGACCACCTTGCCCATCGCTTCCCGAGGGGGCACAATGAAAAAATGGAACCGCTCGATAGTCCCGGGAAAATGAAAACGGGGGAAAACGGGAGCTCCGGCCCGGACCATTCGACCTGCGAGGTGGACTTTCCCGTCGAGGGCATGACCTGTGCGGCCTGTTCAAGCCGGGTGGAACGGGCTCTCAAAAAGGTGCCGGGAGTCTCCCGGGCCGCCGTGAACCTCGCTACCAACCGGGCGACTGTCTCTTTCGATCCCGAAAGGGCCCGATCGTTCGACCTGCTCACAGCGGTGTCGAAGGCCGGCTATACCCCGGTTTCAGAAAATATAGATCTTTTTGTCGATTCCATGACCGATGCCGGAGCGGAGAGCCGGGTGTCCAGGGCGCTTCGTTCCCTTCCGGGCGTTCTTTCGGCGGAAGCCCATTCCGTGACAAACCGTGTCCGGGTGTCCTGTCTGGCCGGAACAGTCTCCGGGCAAGAGCTGCTCGACGCCTTGCAGGAATCGGGGTATCCCGGATCGATCCTGCAGGAAGGAAGAGGGGAGTCCTCCAAAGAACGGGAACCGCTCGCCGCCCTCTGGCAGTCCCTCCTGGTCTCCTGGGCACTGACCGCCCCTGTCCTGATCCTCTCCATGGCACTCCCGTTTTTCCCCTCCCTTCGCTCCATTCTGTTCCGGCTTCTCCCGGATCCTTTTGGAATCCGTTTTCTGGAGTTCGTCCTGACATCCCTGATCTTCTTTGGTCCCGGGATCCGGTTCATCAAGCCGGGACTGGCCGCATACCGGCACATGGCCCCGGACATGAACAGCCTGGTCATTACCGGAACCGGTGCCGCCTACGCCTATAGCACGATGGTGACCTTCTTTCCCGGACTCTTTCCCGTCCCGGACCGTCATGTGTATTTCGATTCCGCGGCGGTCGTGATCAGTGTCATTCTTCTCGGACGTTATCTGGAAGCGCTGGCCAAGGGACGAACGGGACATTCCATCGAAGCTCTTCTCTCCCTGGCGCCCGCGACGGTTACGCTGCTGTCGGATTCCGAAGAACGATCGGTTCCGGTCGGGGAGGTGCGTCCGGGGGACCGGATCCGCATCCTTCCGGGAGAGCGAATTCCAGTGGACGGACGAATTCTCGAAGGACTGACGCATGTCGACGAATCGATGTTGACGGGAGAACCGCTTCCGGTGTCAAAGGGTCCGGGGGAATTTGTCGCCTGTGGAACGGTCAATACCGACTCCATGCTGACGGTCGAGGCCGTTTCCGTGGGGGCGGACACCCGCCTGGCCCATATTGTCCGGGCAGTTCAAAGGGCCCAGGGGGCCAAGCTTCCGGTGCAGAGAATGGCCGACCGGATCGTCCTCGTTTTTACCCCGGCCGTTCTTCTTGTGTCGGTCCTGACCTTCCTCGCCTGGTTTGTGTGGGGGAATGGTGGCTCCGGAGGGCCGGCCATCGTCCTGGCCCTTGTGTCTTCGGTATCCGTTCTCGTCGTCGCCTGTCCATGTGCCATGGGTCTTGCAACTCCGGCTGCCGTCATGGTCGGATCGGGACGGGCTGCGGAGCTTGGCGTTCTCTTCAGGAAAGGGGAGGCACTCGAGAGCCTTTCCAGGATCGATACTCTCCTGTTCGACAAAACAGGAACCCTGACGCTTGGAAAGCCCCGGGTTGTCCGGGTGTTTCCCGATCCGATCGACGAGCTCCTTGGAGTGGCCGCCCGCCTGGAAAGCGCGACTTCCCATCCCATGGGTCGGGCCATCGTCCTTCTGGCCGAAGAAAAAGGGATCAGGTCCGCTTCTCCCGAGACCGCGACCGTCGTCTCGGGTGCGGGCATCCGCGGGATGGTGGACGGGCAGGAAGTCCTGATCGGGAGCCGGGACTTTCTGGGGAGGGAGGGGCTCGATCTTACTGTATTTGAGGAGGTATCCCGAACGTGGGAAGCCCAGGCGCTGACACTTCTCTTTATGGCCAAAAACAGGGAGGTTGTCGCGCTTTTCGGTGTCTCGGACCCGCTGAAACCCGAGGCAGGAGAGGTGGTGAAAGAACTTCAGGGGAGGGGTTTGGACGTCCGGATGATCACCGGGGACCAGGAAGGGGTGGCCAAATTGGTCGCCGACCGGATGGGGCTCAGGGATTTTTTTGCCCGGGTCTCGCCCGAACGCAAGTCCGCCATTGTCGAGTCGCTTCGCCGTCAGGGGAGAAAGGTCGCCTTTGTCGGAGACGGAATAAATGATGGCCCCGCTCTTGCCGCGGCCGATGTGGGGATCGCCTTGGGATCGGGGACCGATGTGGCGATCGAAGCGGCGGACGTCACCCTGGGAGGGTCCGATTTGCGTGGGGTTCTCACCGCTCTCGAGCTTTCAGAAAAGACCATGAAGACAATCCGGATGAACCTTCTCTGGGCCTTTCTCTACAATATTCTCCTGATCCCGCTCGCGGCGGGCCTCTTCCGTCCGTTTTTCGGAGTCGGGCTCGACCCCATGCTGGCGGGCACTGCCATGGGACTATCCAGCGTTTTTGTCCTGGCCAACAGTCTGAGACTCAGAACCTTTTCACGAAAGGAATGACAAAATGGAAACGACATTGAAGATTTCAGGGATGACCTGCAACCATTGCGTGATGGCGGTGAGCAAGGCGTTAAAAGAGGTCGCGGGCGTGGAAAAGGTCGAGGTCTCCCTCGAGCGTGGAGAGGCGAAGGTCTCCGGGTCGGCGCTCCGGGAGCGTCTGGTCGCTGTGGTCAAAGAAGAAGGTTACGAAGTTCTCTGAAGCTCCTGTGTTCAGGAGAAAATGGCATCGTTTGGGAACCACAATCGGGCACCAAAGCGTTACCTGAACCTTCAGGGCTTTATCTGGGCATCTTCTGTTTTGAACCCATGAGTTGGCGCCTGCAACACGTTGGGAAACCTGGAGCGGCACTTCCTCCTGACTTTTGGGGGCTGTCAGCCGGCCTTGGATCCGTTCTTGCGCTTTTCCCGGACAAGGTAGCCCGAGAGGGCCGGATCGATCTCCTTGTGGAGCGTTACGCAATTGGGACCAAACCGCTCTTTTAAGCGGACGATCAGCGCCTCTTTAGGGGCGATGTTGATTCGCGTGGGAATCAGGTGGACGCCTTTGGGAGCGACCACCTCCTCGAGTTCGAGGAGGGAGGGGATCGATCCGGGGTATTCCTTGAGGATCGTCTTCAGGTCGAGCAGGTCGGAATCCTTGAGCCCATCGCTTAGAAGACGGATCGTCATCATGCGGTAGAGAACCTCGGAGAGCTGTTCAAGAGAGGAGATACGGGTGGCCCGGATCTTCGTTCCGAAATCGTTTCGCTCCAGGACTCCGGTGATGTGGAGAGGATTCTGGATGACGACATTGGCTTCGTTTTTTCCGAAGATGTCCGGGAACAGGACGACCTCCACGCTCTTTCCGAAGTCCATCAACTGGACCTGGGCCATACGGTCCCCTTTTTTTGTCTTGATCTCCTTCACCGCCGAAACGATTCCGAACACGGACACGGTGACGTTCTCGGTCATTTCGTCGAGATCGGAGAGTGTCGGACAGTCGAGCTGTAGCAGCCAGTCGGCATAAGGGGTCAGAGGATGACGGCTCAGGTAGAATCCCAGCGCCTCACGCTCCTCCTTTAAAAGGGTCTTTTCATCCCATTCTTCCCGGGGAGTCCAGGGGGGAGCCTCTTCGGCGGGGGCGTCGAACTCCCGGAAAAGCTTGGCCATTGTCGATTTTTTGGGCTTTTTCCTCCCGGCGACCCACTCGAGAAGGCGGTCGAGGTTGTCTGTCGCCTCAGAACGCAGGATTCCCAGACTGTCGAAGGCTCCAGCCTTTATCAGGGCCTCGACCACTCTCCGGTTGACCTTTTTTCCGGCGATTCTCTTGAGAAAATCGGGAAAGGAGGCAAAGGGCCCGTCGGCGTCGCGCAACTCGAGGATGGCTTCGACCGCCTGTTTCCCGACATTCTTGACGGCGCCAAGCCCGAATCGGATTGTCCTCCCCGGAAGGACCGTAAAGTCGAAAAGACTCTGGTTGATGTCCGGGGAGAGGACCCGGATATCGAGTTCCCGAGCTCCGGCCAAAAAGGTCCCGATCTTTTCCGTATCGTCGAGGGCGTTGGTGAGAAGGGCGGCCCAGAATTCCACGGCATAGTGGGCCTTGAGAAAGGCGGTCTGGTAGGAGATCAGGGCGTAGGCCGCACTGTGCGACTTGTTGAATCCGTAGCCAGCGAAGTAAGCCATGAGATCGAAAATGTGCACGGCCTTTTCGGTGGGAATGCCCCGGTTTGTCGCCCCCGAAACGAACATGTCCTTCATCTTTTCCATTTCTTCGGGTTTTTTCTTTCCCATGGCGCGGCGGAGAAGGTCGGCGTCTCCCAGGGAAAATCCGGCCAGCACATTGGCGATCTGCATGACCTGCTCCTGATAGACGATGACGCCGTAGGTCTCTTTCAGGATGGGAGCGATGTCGGGGTGTTCGTAGACGATTTCCTTCGGGTTCTTTTTCCGTTTGATGAAGTCGTCGACCATGCCGGAATTGATCGGTCCGGGTCGATAGAGGGCGAGAAGGGCGATGATGTCCTCGAACTGCTCCGGAGCCAGTTTGACGAGAAGGTCGGTCATTCCCCGGGATTCGAGCTGGAAGATACCGAGAGTTTTTCCCGTGCAGAGGAACCGGTAGGTATCCCTGTCATCGAGAGAAATCCGGTCGATATCGAAGGACGGAGTATGCATCCGGATCCGGCGGACCGCGTCGTCGATCAGGGTCAGGGTCGTGAGTCCCAGGAAGTCGAATTTGACCAGTCCCACCTTTTCGACGTCGTCCTTGGTGAACTGGGTGACAGTCTCGCCGTTGGCCCCGCGCATCAGGGGGACATGATGGGAAAGGGGGTCCTGGGAAATAACGATCCCGGCGGCGTGGATGGAACTGTGGCGAGTGATTCCCTCGAGCTTCATGGACAGTGTGATCAACCGGTCGATGGCCGGATCGGTCTTCCTGAGCTGATCAAAGTCCTTGTTCTCTTTCAGGGCCCGTTCGAGCGTCATCTCGAGGGCGGTGGGAACCATCTTCGCCACCCGGTCGACTTCCGAATAGGTCATTCCAAGAACGCGGCCCACATCCCGGATGGAAGCCTTGGCTCCCATCGTTCCGAAGGTGGCGATCATGGAGACCTTGTCCGCCCCGTATTTCCTTGTGACATAGTCGATCACCTCTCCCCGCCGGTTCATGCAGAAATCGATATCGATGTCGGGAAGGCTGACCCGTTCCGGATTGAGGAAGCGTTCGAAAAGAAGGCCAAAGGTGATGGGGTCGATATTGGTGATCCTTCAAGACCGCTTCCGCCATGTCCTGGTCGACGAATACCAGGATACCAACCCCCTGCAGTCGAGCATCCTCGACCACCTTGCCAAAGGCCACAGGAATCTCTTCGTCGTCGGTGACGAC
>JAYWMN010000061.1:0-68547 GCA_035873205.1 Nitrospirota bacterium | reverse complement strand
CCAGGGAAAAAGGGGCATACAGGGGGTTCTTCTTGTGGCTCCCCAAGCCCGGTTTGGCATCAAGCGGCTGATCGAGAGATATTTTCCCTCGCTCCCTGTCCTTTCTCCCCAGGAGATTCCGGCGGATATTTCGATTCAGGCGTCAGATGTCGTAAGATATCAGGAGGCATAGAAGATGCTCATCAAGACATTCGAGGGGATCGATATGAACGATGCCCTGAAGAAGGTCAAGAAGGAACTGGGGGGGGAAGCGGTGATCCTGTCCTCCCGGAAGGTCGTTAAAACGCGTCCCGGATCGGGAAAGGGACCGTCAGGGGGAAAGGATCCGGGAGTGGTGGTGACGGCTGGCCTCCCTCAGCTCGATCCTCCCTGGGCCAAGCATCTTCCCGATTCCCCTGTGCATGAGCCTTCCCCTCGTCCGGACCTTTTCGATCCGGAAGGACTTCAGGAAATGATCTCCCGCATGGAGCGGGAATGGGGGCCGGGCTCTTCACGGGAGGTCCAGAACCTGCTGGCAAAGATCGAGCGCCTCGGAGGCGGAGAAGGGCTCTCCGCCCAGGAGTCCTCTTTCGATCCCGTAGCCGCGGCTCACCGGATGCTTTCCGATTCCGGTTTCTCTCAGGAGGATCAGGATGATCTGGTGGAAGGGTTTCGCCTTCTTTCCTATCAGCCGGTGGACTGGAGCCCGTCTCAGGTCCAGTCTCTCCTTCAGTTTCTGATTGCCCAGAAAATGGATGTGACCGGGTCTCTCTTTTCCGAAAGGAAGACGGCGGGACGTCCCCATGTTCTTCTTTTCGTGGGTCCGACAGGGGTGGGAAAGACCACGACCATCGCAAAGATCGCCGCCGGCCTTGTGGCACGGCAGCACAGGACGGTTGGTCTCCTGAACCTCGACACCTACCGGATCGGTGCGGTCGAGCAACTTCGCATCTACGGTGATCTCATGGGGGTTCCGGTGGAGGTCGTGTCGGCTCCTGCCCGTCTGGCCGGTGCTATTGACCGGCTTCGGAACAACGATGTGGTCCTGGTCGATTCCGCAGGACGTTCGGAAGGTGGGGTGGAGGAGTTCGCCCCCTTCCTCTCGATTCTGAAGGGAGGAGCTGCCTGGGATTTTTCTCTCGTCCTTGTGGTGTCGGCCACACAGAAGTCCGAGGATCTGCACCGGACCGTCCTTCGGTTCGGGAAGGCTCGTCCCGATGCCCTGGTCGTGACAAAGGTAGATGAAACTGGATCCCTGGGGTCCCTCTATCCCCTTCTGGCCCATGGCCGCATGCCCGTATCCTATGTGGCGACGGGCCAGAAGGTTCCCGAAGATATCGAACTCGCTCATGGAGGGCGTTTGGCACAATGGATGATTGAAGGATGGAGCCGAGATGGATCAAGCGTTCGGGCTTAGGTCGGCGAACCCCTCACGGGAAGACGCCCAGTCGCTTCACCTTCCCCGGGTGATCTCGATTACCAGCGGAAAAGGAGGGGTCGGCAAGACCAACGTTTCGGCAAATATGGCCTATGTCATGGCGACTCGATTCGGTCTGCGGGTCCTTGTCCTTGATTCCGACCTAGGGCTCGGCAACATGGATGTGCTCTTCAATATCCGTCCGACCTACACACTTCAGGATGTGCTGATGGGAACCCGCTCCCTTCCGGAGATTCTCGTGAAGGGGCCCGGGGGAATCCTGATCCTTCCTGCGGCGTCGGGCGTCGAGGAAATGACCAGCCTGACCCGGGAGCAGCATCTCAGGCTTCTCGAAGAGTTCGAAGCCCTCTCGACGGAGCTGGACATTCTTCTGATTGATACCGGCGCCGGCATATCCGAAAACGTCCTGACATTCAACCTTGCCAGTCGTGAAACACTGGTTGTGGTGACTCCCGAGCCGACCAGCCGGACCGATGCGTTTGCCCTGATGAAGGTCCTTTTCCGGCGTCAACCCGAAAAGCCGTTTCTCTTCTTGGCCAATATGGTGCGGGACCGCAGCGAGGGCGTGAGCCTTTTCGAACTGGTTTCGAAGGTCGCCGACAACTTTCTTCCCGGTCTTTCCCTGTCTTTTGCCGGCTTTCTCCCGGCCGATCCTTCCCTGACACAGGCGGTCCGATCCCAGCGGGCCATTGCTGAAATGCTCCCTGGCGCTCCTTTTTCAAAAGCGATGGAAACAGTGGTCCGATCCCTGCTGTCTCGCCCCCCTAAATCGGGAGGCGAAGGCGGGATCGGGCTCTGGATGAAGCGGCTGATGGCGCCGGGGCAAAGAGAATCCTGATGGTAAAGACATGCGAAGACCCGGGATTGAGCCGCTAGACTGTCCAAAAAACAGGGACCGGGGGGCCTGGCCGCTGGTGTAAGGGAGTGTAGCTTTCCGCGACGGGATTCCGCCAACGGGCATTCTTCTGAACTTCATGATGAGGGTATGGGTATTGGAACTTGATGAAGGGATGATCAAAGAGTTCGCTGGAACGATCAAGTATCATGCCATGAGGTATGCCCATCGGCTTCCTCCGGAGATCGGCGTGGAAGACCTGATCAGCGTGGGACTGCAGAGTCTGATCGAAAGCGCCCGCAGGTTCGATCCGTCACGGGGCCTCAAATTCAAGACCATGGCGGAACATCGCATCCGCGGGGCGATGCTCGACGAGATCCGCTCCATGGACTGGGTCCCCCGGTCTATCCGGGAAAAACAGGCTGAGGTACAGGAGGCGCGCAATCAGCTTTCAGAGGAACTGGGCCGGGAGCCGACCGAAGGGGAAATAGGAAAGAAGCTGGGGCTCGGCCCCGATGCCCTGAACCAGCTTCTGTGGGAAATAGACGCCCATCCGGTCCTGTCTCTGGACGAGTGCGCCTCTCCCGATGATCAGGAGGGAGAACCCCTGCGGGACAGACTTCCCGAGACGCGGGAGGAAGATCCACTGGGACAGCTTATCCGCACCGATGCGATAGACGCGCTGACAAGGGGCCTGGACGCGCTTCCGGAGAAACAGCGTCTGGTCCTGACCTTGTATTACTACGAAGAACTGACAATGAAAGAGGTCGCCCAGGTAATGGATGTCAGCGAATCCCGCGTCTCCCAGATCCATGCCCAGGCTCTTCGGGCCCTGAAGTCCGTTTTGAAGGGGCAAGCCGGAATGGGCTCGGATACCGACAATTCCTGATCGGACTTTTCGGGAGTCGTCCGGAGCGAATGGGACGACCGGGGATCGCTGTGAGTGAGGCGGGATTTTTTTGCGTTTTCAGCCCGGTTGCCGAGAGAGACTTTTGATCTGGCGGTGGTCTGGAGTGTTTGCCAGAGACGAAAAAATCCGAAAACTGGAGAAATGCGGGGGAGTGTCCGATAAAGGGATATCGGTGTCCACCTCCTGAATTCGTTCTTCGTTTTTGGGCTGCATGCAAGTCAGGTTTTTTGAAAAGACGGGATTCCGGGACCGGAGGGTCGCATGGAAATGAGGGTTGAAAGGATGTCTGCACTTTCCGGAATGGTTCGGGGGGGACCGATGCAGATGCGTTCAAGGAAGGAGCTTCGATGATCGATTTTGGTATGAAAGTATTAGTGGTTGACGACTTTTCGACAATGAGAAGGATTGTGAAGAACACCCTTCGCCAGATCGGGTTTACGAATATCGAGGAAGCGGAAGATGGCCAGAAGGCCTTCGACCGTCTGGTCGTCGAAAAATTCGATTTTGTTGTCAGCGACTGGAATATGCCAAATATGACGGGAATCGATTTACTGAGAAAGGTCCGGGCCACGCACCAGATCAAGGACATTCCTTTTTTGATGGTGACTGCGGAAGCCAAGCAGGAAAATATTGTCGAGGCCATCAAGGCCGGGGTGTCGAACTATATTGTCAAGCCGTTCACTGTCGCCACGCTGGACGAAAAGATCAAGAAAATCTTCAAGGTGAAGTAGGGACGCAGAAAACTGGCTCAAGCAATGACAGGTCGGAGGACTGGGACATGGGAGACGGCTTCGAAAACGACGAGATGAAAGAGATCCTTCAGGACTTTCTCCAGGAAGCGACGGAGATGCTCGAAGGTCTGGACAACTACTTTGTCCAGCTCGAGAATAGCCCGGAAGACAGAACTCTCTTGAACGAAATCTTTCGGACCGCCCACAGCATCAAGGGATCGGCCGGCTTTATCGGTCTCACACGCATTGTCGAGGTGTCCCACCATGCCGAAAATGTCTTGAACCAGCTTCGTACGGGAAACATGCGCGCCGAGCCGGCAGTGGTTGACATCATTCTCGAGGCGATGGACGCCCTGAAGGTTCTGGTCAACGAGGTCCGGACCGGAGAGGTGGCCGATGTCGATATTGAAGGCATCAACATGAAGCTCGATCTCCTCCTTCAATGGGGGGAAGATACCCATTCGGAAGAGGGAGCGGCTCAGGAGGAAGAACAGACCGATCCCGCGATGAAAGACGCCGTACAGGAGGAGCGTGCACTCGATGCAGCCCATCAGGAGCATTCGAACCCGTCTGAAGAGCAAACTCCTGAACCGGTAGTCCCTTCTGCCCGGCCTCCCGCTTCCTTGCAGGAGCCTGCTTCTCCCCCGGCTTCCCGGCCATTGCTCTCCCGTGACGAGGGGGCCCACCCCGACGGGGGAGGAAAGGCGGTGGATAATGCCCAGGCTTCGGACGCGGATCAGACAATCCGTGTGGAGATCAGCCGTCTCGACAGCGTGATGAATCTTGTCGGAGAGCTTGTCCTTGGGCGAAATCGCCTCGTCAAGCTGTCAAGCGATCTCGATGGGGTGACGGATTTCGAGCGGCGGATCAAGGAAGTGGCCGAGGCGATCTCCCAGCTCAACCGGGTGACGACAGATCTTCAGACAGCGGTAATAAAGACGAGGATGCAGCCTATCAAGAAGGTCCTCGGGAAATTTCCCCGCATGGTACGGGACCTTTCGAGAAAACTCGGAAAAAATATCCGGCTGGAGCTTGCGGGAGAAGAGACTGAACTCGACAAGTCCGTCATTGAGGAGATCGGAGATCCGCTGGTGCACATCATCAGGAATTCGATCGATCATGGGGTCGAAATGCCTGATGAGCGGGTTGCCAGCGGCAAGGATTCCGAAGGAGTGGTCCGGATTTCAGCTTACCAGGAAGGCAATTCGATCGTTATCGAGATCGTCGACGATGGTCGGGGAATCGACGTGGAGAAGGTGAAGAGGAAGGCGGTTGAGAAGGGAATCATTACCGAGGCAGATGGCCAGCGCATGCAGGATCCCGAAGCGGTCAACCTCATTTTCATGCCCGGATTCAGTACTGCAGACAAGGTGACTGACGTATCCGGGCGCGGGGTGGGGATGGATGTGGTCCGGACCAATATCAGCAAGATCAACGGATCGGTGGAGATCTCCACGCAGAAGGGGGCGGGGTCGACATTCACGATCCGGCTTCCCCTGACGATTGCGATCATCCAGGCGCTGATGGTGACGATCGGGGATGAGATCTATGCGATCCCGCTCGCCAGTGTTGTCGAAACGGTCAAGATCACCGAAGAGGATATCAAGACCCTGTCCGGGAGCGATGTTTTAAACCTCCGTCAACAGGTCCTCCCACTCATCAGCCTGAGGGACGAGTTCAAGGTTCCTCCCTCCCCGGAGGGGGGCAAAGGTTCTGAAGGGCAGTATGTCGTGGTTGTCCAGATCGGATCCAAAAATCTGGGACTCGTCGTGGATCAGCTCCCCTACCAGGAGGAGGTCGTGATCAAGTCGATGGGCCAGATCCTTTCGGGAATACGGGGCTTTGCCGGAGCGACCATTACCGGAGACGGAACGGTCGTGATCATTCTCGATGTGGGAGAGATCCTTCAGGATGTTTCCCTGCGGACGCGGAAACCGATCGTGTCCTATGAAAATTCTTTCGACCGTCTGGGAGTCGGGTCGGCGGGATAGTCCTACGGTCAGGTAAGGAGAGGTCCCTGCCTCAACAAAAGGTGTTCGCTTGAATCCGGTACGCTCAGGCGGCTGTCGTTTCGCAGGCCATGGATATGGGCGACATGGTTTCATGATGTTTCTCGGGAGGCGATGAGTCAGATGAAGATGAATCTGTCGGTCAAGCTGGGAATTTCAACGGCCATAGCCCTTTTTTTGGTCCTCGGAATCACCTATTCTCTTTTCTACCGGGCTGCCAAGAACGATCTGTCCAGAATCGAAACCGGGAAGATGACGATGATGGGCCACTCCATTGTCCGCGGTCTTGGAACGATCATGTACTCCGTCAATACCCCCGCCCTTTCCCAGAAGCTGGTCATGGACCAGAAGAACCTGAAGGGGATTGTCCGGGTCCAGGTCTTCCGTCCGGACGGATCCCAGTCCTTTTACGACAACAATACGATCGAGAAGGTCAACGGCTGGCGCCACTACAAAGCCTACCAGCCCCGGATGTTCATCCTTCACCCGAAGCACGCCGAGTCGGCCATCTCCCGCGATCCCCGGTTCCGGGACGTTGTGGCCTACGCCCGGTCGTCGACCTACAAGGAAGTGATTGACGGAAAGCCGGTTTTGACTCGTCTTTTTCCCATCCGCTATGAAAAGAATTGTGCCCTTTGCCACGGGTACGCCCCCCACGACAGGACGATGGCCGTCCTGAGGGTCAGCATGGAGCGGAGCTCCTTTGAGGCCGATCTGTCGAAGCTCAGGCTTCATGCGATCGCCTATGCGCTCGTGACGATCGGGGTTCTGCTTTTGCTGTTGAACATTCTGGTGAGGAGCATGGCGGTGCGACCGCTGGCCGAACTCGTGAGCATCATCGAAAAAACTGCGGAAGGGGATCTGACCCGACATCTGGAAAGCCGGACCCGGGATGAGGTCGGGAATCTGGTCTCCCACTTCGGAAAAATGGTGGACAACCTGAGGGATCTGGTCAAGAAGGTGGCCAACGAATCCCACTGTGTCGGAGAAGGGTCAAAAAACATGATCGGGGCCCTCGAGTCCATCCGGAACAAGTCTTCCGCCCAGATGAAACAGATTGATTCGGCCGCAGGCGCCGTCGAGGAACTTTCGCGGTCGCTGCGGGAGGTGGCCCAGGTGACCCGGCAGGTGTCGGAAATTTCCTCCAGGGCCAGCCAGGAGGCCGATGCCGGAGGAGAAACGGTGGCGCAAATGGTACGGGAGCTTTCCCGCATTGAGTCGGTCATTTCCGACGCGGCGGAAAGCATTCTCGACTTGGGCAAGAGATCGGACCAGATTTCCCAGATCGTCAGCATCATCAACGAGATTGCCGAACAGACAAACCTTCTTGCCTTAAATGCGGCCATCGAAGCGGCGCGAGCCGGAGAACAGGGTCGCGGATTCGCCGTGGTGGCCGACGAAGTCCGGAAGCTCGCCGAACGGACCACCCGGTCGACCCGGGAGATTTCGGAAACAATTTCCCAGCTTCAGGGACTGACCGAGCAGTCGGTCAAGGTCATGGACAAGGGGTCCCGGGAGATGAAAGTGTTGATTCAGGAAACCCAGAAGACGGCTTCGGTGTTTTCCCGGATCGTGAGTTCCTCCTCCGATGTTTCCGGCCGGGTGAACCAGATTGCGGAAGCGACGGGCCAACAGACCCAGGCCATCGAACAGGTGGGCCGGGTGGTTGAGAATACGGCCAAATCGGCCCGGGAAACGGTGGAAAACGTCTCGGATGCGGTCTCTGCAGGTGAAGGCCTGCAGACGCAGATGGAAGAACTCAACCAGTACCTGTCGAAATTCAAGGTGTGACACCAGGCCAGTCGGTCAGTCAACGCAAGGAGCGATCATTATGGAAACGGCAAAGTCCGGGGTTGTCCCATCCAGGAACCAAAGCGAACTGGCCCGGGAGCTTGCTCAGGAAGTCGCGACAACTCCCGGGGTGGCGGATTTCGGTGACGGAGTCCTTCAGCTGGTCAGCTTTCAGCTGGGAGAGGAAGAGTACGCCCTTGATGTCCTGAGTGTGAGGGAAATCAACCGGACCTCCGATGTGACGCGGGTTCCCAAGGCGCCGTATTTTGTCGAAGGGGTGATGAACCTTCGCGGAAAGATTCTTCCGGTCGTCAATCTTCGCAAGCGTTTCGGTTTCCCCCAGGCAAATACGGCCGACGACGAAGCCCGGACCATCGTTGTCTTTCATGAAGGACTCATGGTCGGACTTGCCGTGGACCAGGTCTACCAGGTAATCCGCATCCCCCGGGACAAGATCGAAAAGAACGAGGGGATCGGGCTCGGAAATGTCCTCGATGCAGTCATGGCGGGGGTGGCCCATTTGGGCGACCGGATGGTTGTCCTTCTGGATCTTCCGAAGCTTCTTGAAGCGATAGAAAAGGACGCGGGCCGGAGATGACGGGAATGAGTGTCCCCGGAGGATTGCCATGGACATAACGACGATTCTCGGGCTGATTCTTGGACTCGGAGGGATTCTTCTGGGGGCGACACTCGAAGGACTGCCCCTGTCCACGGTCATCCAGCCGACCGCGGCCTTGATTGTTTTCGGAGGGACTTTTGGGGCAACCCTTCTGCAGTTCCCATTGAGCTTCGTTATGAAAGGGCTCAAGATGGTTCCCCGGATCCTGGTCAGCAAGGGCGGCGACCCGGGACCAGTCATCCAGAAAATTCAGGATCTTTCGAAGACCAGCCGGAAGGAAGGTCTTCTTAAGCTTGAGGCCCATCTCGATGACCCGGAGATCAAGTCCGACCCCTATTTCTCCAGGGGAGTGCGCATGGTTATGGACGGAACGGAGATTTCCAAGGTCCGGGAAGCGCTGGAAGTCGAAGCCCACTATATCGAAGAGGAGGAGGGGATCGCGTTCAAGATTTACGAATCGGCGGGAGGCTATGCCCCGACCATCGGGATCCTGGGGGCGGTTCTGGGACTGATCCATGTCATGAGCAACATGGGGGATCCCAACAAGCTGGCAGAAGGAATTGCCACGGCCTTTGTGGCAACGGTTTATGGCGTGGGGTCGGCCAATCTTGTCTATCTTCCGATCGGAGGAAAGCTCAAGATCAAGGCCAGGGCTGAAGGAAAACTCCGGGAGATTATCGTGGACGGTCTGGTCGGAATCGGACAGGGAGAAAACCCCGGCATGATCGAAGAGCGCCTTCTGGGTTTTCTAAATGATGCCGAACGGGCCAAGTATGAACAGACATACCGGAAGGGAAAATAGTCCTGCCGAGGGCGGGAGAAGGACTTTTTCATGGCCAAGAAAGCCAAGCACGAGGAGCATGAAAACCTCGAACGTTGGCTGGTTTCTTATGCCGACTTCATCACCCTTCTTTTCACCTTTTTCGTGATGATGTATGCCATTTCAGCGGTCAACACCGGGAAGTACAGGGTTCTCTCCGATGCCATCGTTGCGACCTTCAACCACAAGGCAGTCCAGTCCCATCCGCATATCATCATTCCCCACAGCCGTACAATGCCGGGAAAGGCTTCTCCTCGGGTCCGGACCGTTCTGTTTCAGGCCATGCAGCTCATTGAGGAAAAATCGTCCAACCACGGATCCATGAAGGTTGTCCAGACCAGCAAGGGCATCCGGATCCGCATTCAGGCCGCTTTCCTTTTCGATACCGGGCATGCCCGGGTCAAGAAGGAGGCTTTTCCTGTCCTACAGAAGATAGCTGCAATTCTGGCCAAAACGAAGAGACCGATCCGGGTTGAGGGACATACCGACAACATTCCCATCAGCGGGCGATATTCGAGCAATTGGGCCTTGTCCACCATGCGGGCTGTCAACGTTCTGACGCATCTGATCGCGATGGGTCCCCTCGATCCTGTCAAGGCCAGCGCAGCGGGCTTCAGTCAGTATCGTCCCCTTTTTCCCAACGACTCCTCCGAACATCGCCAGAAAAACCGGCGTGTCGAAATCGTGATCATGAACACTCCAGAGCCTGCGATTCCTTCCCCGCCACCCTTTTTTCCGGTCGGTGAAGGACCGGGGGATGGCGGAGGAGGCCCGACGGATGGCTCAGAGGGTGTACCCAGCGCCCCCGCGCCGGCTCCGCCGCTCTCGGTCGATCTTCCGGCCCCCCGTATCTGAGGAGGATGACCATGGCGATCCTTCCGGTTGTGGGGCTCGAGCAGGTCATTGTCCAGTCCCCGGCCATGCTGCCGGAGCGGGCGAAGGAACAGCGGAAGGAAGAAGGCCCCGCTTCGGAACAGAGGGCATCGGGAAATGTCCAGGACCGGGACGATCTGGCTCCGCTCGCGGCCGTGGACCGGGTTCATCCTGTGGACTCAAGGGAGAGTCCGGATGAAGGGCTGGAGAAAGAAATCATTTCAGAGTATGCTCCCAAAAAGGAACGGAGAAAAAATGCATCAAAAAAACCTGTGTCGGAAAATCCAGGAGAACAAGCAGACGGGACGGGCCAAATCCTGAATATCGAGGTCTGACCGCCTGGGCTTTTGAAATCATGGGAGCACTGCGATGCAATGGGCGCGATTTGAAGTTATTTCGGGGCTGCTCGATGCCCTCTTGATTGTGATGGGTGTTGTCCTGATGGTCCAGTTCCGGGTCATCAAGAAGACGATCAGGCGGCAAAGAGCCGCTTCTCTTCAGGAGAACGGACTCTCGGGTCCGATTCCCTCCCCGACTCCTGTCTTTTCATCCTTCATGAAATCTCCTGCGGACAGCGCGGAGACCGAAACCGGTCTGGAACGGAAATGGAAAGAGGAGCGGGACCGGGAGCAGAAAAGATTCGACACGGCTATCCGGGAAGTCGAGAATATGAGGTCGGAGCTTTCAATTCTCATGTCCGATGTCCAGAGATTTCTCGATGATCTGACCCCTGTCGTCGGTAGTCCCTCCGATAAAATTCCTTCGACCCTTCCCCATCAGTCGCACCCCCTCCCGCCCCCGATCCAGTTTCAGGAGGAATCGATGAAAGACCGGGTGTTTCGCCTGTCCCGGGAGGGTCGTTCTGTTTCGGAGATCGCCGCCGATGTTGGTCGGGGAGAGGGAGAGGTGGCGTTCCTCCTGGCAATGGAAAAGGTGGGCCGATCCTGAACCGGGGAGAGGGTGGATTTTTTCCAGCCAAGGAAGGACGTCGACATGAATCCAATAGATCCGGGAGTATCGGCCAGGACCGCACCACTCCCGGAAAGAAAACTTTTTGAAACTTTTCTTCCGGGGCTTCTGGGGCTTTCCGGCAGCGGACGAACCGGAGATCTCCTGACCTTTTCCCTGCCGCCGGATCTTCTTCGTCTGACCCTCTCTCTTGCGCACCCTTCCACGTCCCCGGCAGAGCTTGAGTGGCACGCTTTCCTTGACAAGCTCACTCTTGCCTTGTCGTCCGGTAAGAAGGAAATTTCCCTGGTGGTCCGGAAAGAACCGCAATTTCTTCTCTGGACTTTCAACGGGGCCTCGGGCTGGTCGAAAACCTTCACGAGTCGGCTCATCGATTCCGAAAAAAATTCTCTCCTTCTGAAAAGCACAGAGGACGTTCCAGACGCTTCCGGAGGCTTGACGGTGTCTTTTTCTCTTTCCCCCGAGGCGTTCCGGCAAGGTGAGACCCCGACGACTGCTGTATCCCGGCCCCCCGTCGAGGGAGGAAGCCGATCTTCATTGGTGCCGGCCGGAGGATTGGTCGTCGCCTATCCGTCCTGGGTCCCTGGAAAAACTGTCGAATGTTCCATCCGGTGGTGCCAAGAGAGGCCAGACGACCGTGGGCAGAAGGATCGGAAGTCCGGGGGGGAAGCGGTGAACTTCGAGAAAATTTCCTTTTCCCTCGACATTCCCTGGGACGACC
This sequence comes from Nitrospirota bacterium, assembly GCA_035873205.1. Classification (GTDB taxonomy): domain Bacteria; phylum Nitrospirota; class Leptospirillia; order Leptospirillales; family Leptospirillaceae; genus UBA4572. Next base: position 56,852 of record JAYWMN010000061.1, on the reverse strand, counting down.
GGCCCAAGGGAATGTCGAGGGATGGGGGCGGAAAGGGAGAGACACCCATGGTCCGGATTCTGGGTCTTTTTGACCAGAGGGGCTCGATCACGCTGACTGCGCGTCATGCGCCGGACTCCTTTCGGAACCAGCTCGAGAGCCTTCAGGCCATCCTTGAAAAAAGTCTCTCCGTCTATCCCGGAGTCTCGCTGAATCTTGTCTTTTCATCCGCCTTCCCTGGAACGAATGGTCAGGGGGCCTCGTGAAAGGAGAGGAGCCGGAAAAAAGTGCGGTTTCGATCGCGCTGCGGTATGTGCCGGGGAGGGACGAGGCTCCTCTGGTTCTCGTAAACGGGCAGGGGGAGATTGCCCGGGCCATGGTTGAACTGGCAAAGGTCCTCCATATCCCCATCGTCAGGAAACCCGACCTCGCGGGGTCTCTTCTGACGGTCCCCCCGGGGCACCCGATCCCCGTGGAGCTCTATGAAGCGGTGGCGGTCATTCTCGCGACGCTCTTTGAGAAGGAGAGACTCCTGTCATGAACGGAAGGGATTTTCTTGAAGATTCCGGAGGAGACAATCTGGAAGAACTCCGTCAGATTGCCTACAGGGACTTTCTCACGGGAATCCCCAACCGGAGATATTTCATGGAAAACCTGTCCGCTCGCCTCAAGCGCATGGCGGGGTCGGGGGCGTTTCTTCTGGTAGGAATTATCGACCTGAACGGGTTCAAGGCCGTCAACGATCTTTACGGACACAAAATTGGTGACCGGATCCTTGTCGAGGTGGCCTCCCGCCTCTCCGCCCTGATGGATCCCGCTGATCTCATGGCCCGTTTTGGAGGGGACGAGTTTGCTTTTGTGTTCTCCCGTTTCGACCGGATTCGGGAAGTAAGGGAGCGGATCGAAGAAATCCTTTCAGAACTTGCCCGTCCCATCTATCTGGAGGGTATTGAAAAGAGCCTTATGATCAGCGGCAGTATCGGGGCGACTCTTTTTCCCGATGATGACTCCGATCCAAAGACCCTTCTTCACCACGCCGATCTGGCCCTTTACGAGGTCAAGAAACGCAAGCAGTCTGCCTGGAGCTTCTACTTGGCAGAGTCCTTCCCCCAGGGGGACGAGCCGGACGGGCCCAGAAAATTCCGGGAAGTCATAGAGGTCGATCAGGCCGAATTTTTCTTTAAGCCGCAATGTTTTCTTTCTGACGGGTCTATTTGCGGGGCAGAGCTTCGCGTCCGGAAAATTAAGAACTCAAGAACAGGAAAGAGTGAAGGGTCAGGAGGGATCGACGACCCGGCCGCCCTCCTTCGGGGGGGGGATGGGATGCTTCTCCGGCAGGCGTTGGAGGCGCTCAGACGATGGAAATACTGGGAAAAGGAAATCTTTCTCTACGTCGGGCTCGGGGGGCATGACGCCGGCCTCCAGCCCAAGGTGGATGAACTGACGCCCCTCCTGATCGAATTCCAGGATGTGGTTCACCGCCTGGTCATTCAGGTCAGCCAGACCGTCGCCCACCATTCCTTCGACCAGATCCGCTCTTTCTTTTCGAAGGTGCGCCGGTTTGGGGGGCTGAGCGCTATCGACGATTTTGGTCGGGAAGGTCTTTTTTTCCCGTCTCTGATGAAACTTGAGCCGGACCGTATTGTCCTTTGCTCCGATCTTGTGTCCAGAATGACAGACGATCCCCGCTTCCTTGGGCTTGTCGCCAATATTCTCCTCGCAGGGGGGACAGAGGGGACGGAGGTCGTCGCATCGGGAATCGAAGGGTCCTCCCACCTTCGAATTCTTCGCAAACTCGGCTGCTCGACCGGCCGGGGGAAATTCTTCAGCCCTTCAGTGACGGAAAAGGAATTCCAGTCCCTGGTTTACGGTATCACCGAGACGGGGCGATTTCCGGTTTCCGGAAGTCCGGTCTCTGTCGAGCAGATCCTCCTTCTTTTTGTCTGCGAGGAGCCCTATGCCTGGATCGAGTCCCATCAGGGCCTTTTTTATTCGGAAGGGCCGCCCCTGTCCGAAGAAGCCCTGCTCCTGGCAGGAAACCGGGCCCAGTGCGGATTGGGCCGCTGGTTGTCCGGAGCAGGCCGGAAGAGTTTTGGGCAATACGATGAATACCGGGAGATCGAGAGTCTTCACCAGAAGTTCCACGATATCGCCGATCCTCTTCTGACAACCTTCCGGAGTTCCCGGAAGGTTGAATGGCTTAACGACATCCAGAGGGGGGTGGTCCGGCAAAGACTTGAGGAGGTGGCCCGGGCGCTCTGTGCTGTGGCAAAAAATCTTGAAAAAAAGACGACAGGTCGGGAATGAATCAGGATCCGTTCCGCTCACGGGGTCTCCCGTGTCTGCATGCCCTTTCGTGAAAGCCTTCCGGAACCGACTCCCCCCTTTCTCCTGCCTGCGGGGATAAGGTCGCCCTGACCCGTTCCCCGCTTTCAGGACTCCCCTGCTCCAAGTGACACATATCTCTCTTGACGGAAGAACGGGCGATCTGTCAACACCCCGTATCCGGCCGTCATTTCTTTGGCATATCGGTGTCCTTGATGACTCCACCAAGATCCACTCCAAATAAAATTTCATGTCTTCTGCACAGATAACCTCCAGGGAATTTTTTTCCCGGTTGGAGGGAAGGGAATGCCCGGTTAATACCGAACTCTCCCGAAAATAGCGGAGATTCTTGAGATATTTTATATGGCATGATATTTGCTTTCCTGATGTCAGGAGGATTTCCCCATGAGACGTGCTGAGTTCGCTCTTGTATCAGGAGCCCAGGGACAGGAACAGATGATGGACGTTTTGTCCAACAATCTGGCCAATGTCAATACGCCCGGATTCAGGAAGGACAGGGTGACATTTCGTACCTATCTTCCTCATCGCGAATACCTGCACAAGACCCCTCCGGACCGTCCGGATATGAGGATTACGCCCTTCGGGACCTTTCCCAGACCCTGGGGCATGGCCGGATCCGATGTCCCGCATTCCGGCGTGGACAATATCTATGTGCGATACGAGGAAGGGGAGTTCCAGGGGACAGGAAACCCCCTTGACGTGGCACTCTCTGGAAAAGGGTTCCTTACCGTTCAGACCCGGGGAGGAACGCTGCTGACGAGGAACGGCCGCCTGACACTTTCCGGGGACGGCACCCTGACGACTCATGAGGGATACCCCGTTCTCGACACGCAGGGGAAGGTGATCCGCATCCCGGACAAGGCCCAGGAAAAGATCCGGATCGACAGCCAGGGGAAAATCATGGTCGGTGACAAGTCCGTCGCCCAGCTGGGAATTTCCGAGCCTGTCGGCGGAGAAGGGACGATGTCAAAAATTGGTGATGGATTGTTCTTTGCGTCCGGAGGCATCGAACGGGGGGAAGCCAAGGTCGAAGAGGGCGGGATCGAGGGATCCAATGTCAAGGGGACCGTCGAGATGGTGCGGATGATCCATGGTATGAGAACCTATCAGACTGACCTGCAGGCATTGCACACCCTGAACGATCTGACCAACCGGACAGTCAACGACATGACGGTGATCGCCTAAACCACGACCCGAGGAGGAGAAATGTTCAGAGCACTCTGGAATGCCGCATCGGGAATGGAGTCCCAGCAGACCAATCTTGATGTCATCACCAACAATCTGGCCAACGTCAATACGACGGGCTACAAGAGACAGCGGGCGAATTTTCAGGATCTCATGTACCAGACAATCATTCCGCCGGGGGAAGCCTCCTCTCTGGAAGGGAACCAGGTTCCGACAGGTCTGCAGGTTGGGCTTGGAAGCCGCCTTGCCTCAGTTCAGAAGGTCTTTCTGCAGGGATCTCTCAAAACAACGGACAACCCTCTCGATGTAGCCATCCAGGGGAACGGATTTTTTGCGCTCAAACTTCCGGACGGACGGCAGGCCTACACCCGGGATGGAACCTTCAACATTGACAGTAAGGGACGTATTGTGACCCCTGAGGGTCTGACCACAGATCCGCAGATTGTGGTCCCGAAGAACGCAAAATCAATCCACATCGCACCGGACGGGGAGGTTACGGCGACTCTTTCCGGTCAAACGGCTCCAGTCAAGCTTGGCCAGCTCATTCTGGCCCAGTTCATCAATCCGTCCGGGCTCTCGAGCCGGGGAAACAATGTCTTCATGGAAACGGCTGCCTCCGGTAAGCCGTCCCTGTCCAGCCCGGGAGTCAACGGGGCGGGGAGACTCCAGTCCGGCTTTCTTGAAACTTCCAATGTCAATGTCGCCGAGGAGCTTGTCAATATGGTCATCGGCCAACGGGCGTACCAGATGGATGCGTCGAGCATTCGCACGGTCAACCGGATGCTGGGTTACACGGCAACCCTGTAAGGTCTATCCCAGGAGAGAAGGATGAACACGAGATTGTCTGGAAGGCGGTCAGGTTCGGGAGTCGTGAAGGGAGTTGTCCTGATCGGTCTTTTGATCCTGTTGTCGGACAATTGGCAGGGAAGGGTCCAGGCAGCGGTCGTGCCGCTCTTTGCCGAGAACGGAAAGGGACGGCTGTCCGTCGACCGCCGGAGCCTCATGGAATCGCTTCGAAAGGATTTGGGCCTCCATCGCAGAGACAGGATTTCCGTGGATTCATTGCCGGATTCGTTCCGGGGACCGGCAGGAGAAAATGTCACGGCAATCCTGACGAGAGAGGGACAGGAAGGGAAAGGGCGATATCTTTACACCCTGAACATCATGGAGAAGCAGGTGGCCCGAGAATCCTTCTATCTGCACGTCCGCATCGTCCGGGAGAAAATGCCAGGAGACCTCCGGGAGGACCTTTCCCGTTCAGGCAAGGCTGCCTATGTGGTCGGGGAGTCCCGGGACGGGGGGGAGCGCCTGGTTCACCCCGGAGACTCGGTCCGGGTGACAGCCAGAGGGAAGGGGTTCCTTATCCGGTTCACGGGTATTTCCCAGTCGGGAGGATTTCTCGGTGATCTGGTATCGGTCATCAATCCCATGTCCGGCACCGGTCTGGCGGGCCTTGTCACGGGGCGTGACCGCGTTTTGGTCAAGATTTCCGGGAGCGGTTCATGAATGTCGTCTCCTTCCGTCCGAATGCAGGCCATCTTAAAGTTGTCATCGGAGGGTTGATAGGAATCGTGTTGGGGGGATGCGTGACTCCTCCCCAGAAGCCTCCAGTCCTTTATTCCGACGGGGCTCCCCACGCCATGCCCCCGACTCCCAAGGAGAGGATGTTCGACGGGTCTCTCTATGGACAGGGAGGGTTATCCGATCTGGCGAGCGATGCGGTGGCGATGAATGCCGGTGATCCGGTCATTATCCGGTTTGGTCCGAAAAACGGGTATCCGGGGGTTCCCCAGGACCGCATTACGAGACTCATGGGTCAGGTGATCCGGGAGGACCCTCCAGGAAGCCTTCTGGTGTCGGCACAGAGAACGATCCGGGACAGTTCGGGAACCCGGCGAATTGTGTTGGTGGGACGTATTTCGAGAGGGTCGATCGATCCTGGAAACGAAGTGCCTGTTTCCTTGGTTTCCATGCTCCGGTTTCGCGCCGACCAGCCGTCCGACAAAGAGAGGAGTCCGCAGTTCCGGGCTCCGGGAGTACCGGGAAAACAGCCGGGTCCGGCAAGAAACGCCGCGGGGTCAGGAGTGAAAACAAAGGGGAAGACACTATGAACGGGGTCGTGAGGAAAGGGTGTCTGGCACTCATGATTCTTGGAGTGACCCTGTTAGGTCAGACATCGGTCCGGGCAGAGCGGATCGGGGATCTTTCCAGGGTCCAGGGGGTGACGGACAATCCTCTTGTCGGATACGGCCTGGTGGTTGGACTTCCCGGAACCGGAGATACCCGGCAGAGTCCGTTCACGCGTCAGTCCCTGATCGCCGCCATGTCTCGTCTGGGGGTCAATGCCCGGGAACTGGAGGGAAAGATCAAGGGCCACAATGTGGCGGCCGTGATGGTCACGGCCCGTCTGTCTCCCTTTTCCCGTGAAGGAGCCCGTCTGTCTGTCCGGGTTGCGTCCGTGGGGGACGCGACCTCCCTTCAGGGGGGGACCCTGCTGATGACTTCCCTCAGAGCCCCCGACGGGGATGTTTTCGCAACCGCACAGGGGCCGGTTGACACTGGAACTGTCGGAAGAGTGGGGGAAAGGATTCGGAACAGCGATCCTCCCGAAGGAAAACGGACCAGCGGAATGGTTCTCCAGGGCGGTCTGGTGGTTCGGGGGGTTCCGGTTCCCTTCAACGGAAGACATCATCTCTGGATAAGTCTCGACAAGGCCAATTTCACTACGGCTGCACGTATTGCCCGGGCGATCAACGCATCTCTGGGGGCTCCCAGGGCCGTGGCCCAGGATGGCCGCAGTGTTCAGGTCGCCATTCCCGAAATTGAACGAAATGACGTTGTGGGTTATATGGCGCGGATCCTGAACCTGTCGGTCACTCCGGACAGGATTCCCCTGGTGGTGATCAACCAGCAGACGGGGACCATTGTGATCGGAAGGGGTGTCCGGGTCTCGGAATGTGCAGTCAGCCACAGGGATTTGTCCGTTGCCGTATCCGGAAGCAGGGTCGTTGCTCCGAAATCGGACCGGAGCTTTCCTCTGACCTATCTCTCCCGGACGGTGACCCTGAGATCCCTGGTGTCGGCCCTGTCGACCCTCGGAACGAAAACCGACGACATGATCGCCATTCTTGAAGCGCTGAAGGCATCGGGAGCGCTTGAGGCCGAAATACGCATTGCTGGATAAAGGACATGACGATGGAACTGAAGACGGTGTCTGAGATCAGGGTCGAACGGAGGGACGGGGTGACTCCGGCGCCAGAAAGTGGATCGGTCCGGGTGGATACTCGACTGGAAAAGGCGGCCCGGAAGTTCGAAACGATGGTGATCGAGGGAATGGTGCGGGAAATGTGGAAGACCATTCCCGTATCGAAAAGGGAAGGCCGGTCTGCCGGTCTTTCTCTTGCAAATGAGCTTTACCAGAAGGAGTTGTCGAAAGATCTGGTGAAATCGGGCGGGTTTGGTCTCGCCCGCCAGATTGTAGAGGACACGCGGAAAAAAGGGGGGGCAGTCGTGGCCCCGCCTTTGCCGCCTGACCATCCGGCCGGATTGTCGGTCATCGTATGAGGAGGTGAATCATGAGTGGGTTGGTCATCAATACCAATGCGGCTTCCCTTGGGGCCCAGTATAATCTGAACGAGACTCAGAACAGGATCAACGACAGGATCAACCGGCTGTCGTCCGGGTACAGGATCAATTCCCCGGCCGATGATCCGGCCGGGTACGCGATCGGGCAAGTCATGACAGCCTATATGAAGTCCGTCCAGCAGGCGGTCAGGAATGCCAATGACGGAGCCAACCTGATCCAGACTGTGGGAGGAGCCCTGCTGACCGATAACGAGATCTTGATCAAGATGCGGTCTCTGGCCATCCAGGCAGCCAATGGGACCTATAGTCCCACCGATCTGTCGACCTTGCAGAACGAGTACCAGAACCTCATGAGCGAAATCAACCGAATTGCCAAAGTCTCAAACTTCAATGGAAGAAAGGTTCTGGACGGAAGCCTGGAATCAGGGCTGACTTTCCAGGTCGATGTCGGAACCGAAGGGGAAAACCGGATGGTCATTTCCATTCCCTCGATCAGCAGTGATGTTCTGGGACTTTACAACGGAAGCACACTGGTCATGCCCTTGGGAATGACCTCCGTCATCAATGGCCAGATGGCGCTTTCGGCGATTTCTGCGATCGATGGATCACTCGACGAACTGAACCGGATCCAGGGGACGCTCGGAGCTTTCCAGCAGAGGATGACCTGGACCATCCGGAATCTTAATACGGCTCTGGTCAACATTGCGTCGACAAAGTCCCAGATCAAGGATGCCAATTTTGCAAAGGAAACGTCGCGATTCGTGAGAGACAGGATCCTTCAGCAGTCCGGAACAGCCGTCCTGGCCCAGGCCAACCAGATTCCACAGGCCGCCATCAAGCTGATTCCATAGGCTTGTTCCGTCTGGATGGATTTGGCGGCCTCTCCCTGCTAAAGTTTGAAGTCTGAACTACCGATAGGTGAGTTGAGGGGATCTGCCCCCAATCCAGGAAGGAGTGAAAATGAGCGACCCTAAAGTGACGACATCGTTGTCGGGACAGCCTCGAGTGCCGGATCGTTCCGAAGCATTGTCGAAGAAGTCGAGGGTACAGGATGCCAAGAACGAGGGAAAGAGCCCGGAGCCACCCGTGGCCCGGCTTGTTGAATCGGACATCCTTGAAATATCCGGTTCGGCGCGTCAGGTGGCCAAGCTTCGGGAAGAGATCGCCAAGATTCCCGATGTAAGGTCCGAACGCATTGCCGATATACGGGAAAAAATCAAGGCGGGAACCTACTCCGTGCCATCTGAAGAGGTTGTGAAAAAGATTGTCGAATGGGGACAGAAACACGGAGGAAGACCCTCTGGAGGCTAAGGGCCGCAATCCGGGGATATCCGGGACGAAGGAAGGATGAGTACCGTGGACAGCGTTGAGAAAAGGCCGGTCGATCCGGCGGGGGACAATCAGGGTTTTGAGGAATCAGGCGGGGAGTTCCTGAAGGAGTCCGCCCTGAAAGAGGTTCTTCTTCTCACCTCCGTCCTCGAATCCGAGCGGGATCTTATCGTGTCGGGGGACTGGGAGCGTCTCGACGGTATCCTGGAGGAGAAGGGACGGCATGCGAAAAGCCTGGCCGAATTTTTGTCCGGACTTCTTCCTGAGGATCTTGCCGAGACAGGGGCTGAGGAGGGAGTTCCCTCGTTGCGGAGTGCGCTCCTGCATCTCGAAGAGCTTGCATCGGTCAATCTGGCCATCGCCAGGGAATCGTCCATGATAGTGGAACATGTGCTCAGGGAAGTGAGTCTCGAGTCCGAGGGCGGCCAAACCTATGGCTCCGGCGGGACTGTGGGGCCGGGACGTCAATCCCCGGCCCTGGTCTCGACACGGGGCTAGGAACCACACCCATGGGGGTCGGAGGATAATTCATGTCAGGGATCATCGGTGTCATGAATATAGGACAGTCCGGTATTGAGGCCAATGAAGCAGCCCTCAAGACGGCCGGAAACAATCTGTCCAATGTGAATACACCCGGATACTCCCGAGAGAGGACGATCTTTGAGCAGCATATCCCGGACTCCGGCCATCCGGGCATGGTCGGCGGAGGGGTCGATGCGCGACGGATCCGTCGTGTTGTCAACCACTTCCTTACCAGTCAGTCGACCCGTCAGAAGACGACGCTGGGGTTCTGGGAGTCTTCCCGGACCTCTCTTGGAGAAATCGACTCCTATTATTTTCATGCCCAGTCTGAAGGACTTTCGCGGGATCTGTCGCGCTTCTTCAACCATTGGGAGACGGTCGCCAATCATCCTGCCGACCGGGCCGCCCGTTCCACTCTCATCATGTACGGAAAAACCCTGGGACAGGATTTTCACCAGCTGGCTTCCCTCTATTCGGAATCCAGGAACCGCCTGAGTCGCCAAATTGAAGATCAGGTCGTGAAAGTCAACTCCAAGATCACGCGCATCGCATCGCTGAACCATCGGATTCTTGAGGCCCGGGGACGGGGGGAGGATCCGAATACCTTTCTCGATGAACGGTCCCGGCTCGTGACCGAGGTTGCACGGCTTACCAATGCCCACTTTTTCCATGACAAGGACGGATCATTGAACCTGCATCTCGGAGGCCAGGCTGCCTTCTCCGAGCAGTCGGTCGGACACATGACGGCCGTCTTCGATTCGGTACACGACCGTTACCGGATCGAGTTTTCTCCCCCCGCCCATTCCGGGGCCCCGCTCGATATCACCGACCGCCTGAAAGGGGGGTCGCTGGGAGGCTATCTTGATGTCAGGGACCGCAAACTCAAGGCCATGGAACATCATCTGGATGTCCTGGCCCACCAGCTGGTCAACAGCGTCAATTCGGCCCATGCCAGGGGCTACGGGCTTTCGGGGCAGACTGGCGTGAATTTTTTCAATCCGACCGTCGAGGTTACGAGAACGAAAGGGGAAGGGTCAGGCGGGCTTGTGGCTAATGTGTATGATTCCTCGGCCGTTCTTCCGAAGGTCGAAGTCGAGGTCGACCAGACCGGAGTCCGGGTGTTCAGCGCAAAGGATCATGTCCAGATCGGATCCGGGGTGATCAGGGACGGGGTGGCCGAGGTCGAGGCGGGAGGGTACTCCCTCCGGGTTCTTGCTCCCAAGAAAGGAGCGGAGAGCTTCGTCGTGTCGGGAGGAAAGGATGTGGCTGGAACGGCCCTGCATCTGAATGTCGCCCCCATCTCGGCCGACGACATTGCCGCCGCGGGGTCTCCGGTATCTCCAGGAAAGAACGAAGGCGACAACGGAAATGCTCATCAGATCTTCTATCTTTCCCAGAAGCATCTTCACTTTCAGGGTGAGGCCGAGCCATCGTCCCTCTACGAATATTATGCCTCTGGAGTGGCCAGGATCGGGGCCTGGGCCCGTCAGGCCCGCTTGAACGACAAGGCGCAGGTCGCTATCTCCCAAAGTCTTGAAAATCAGCGCCTCGAAGTGTCTGGGGTGTCCATTGCCAACGAGTCGGCCAAGATAATCCGCTTCGAGAAAGCCTATCAGGCATCGGCCAACCTGATCCAGATGGTGAACCGGCTTCTCGACACACTTGTCCATCTGCCCAATAGCGGCTGAGGAGCGCATCGATGATCCGGGTAACAGGCCTGATGACCGACCGTTCCCTGATGGCCAACCATGACAGGGCGACGGAGAATCTCTACGAGGTGGAACGCCAGGTCTCTTCCGGACAGAAGGCCGATACACCGGCCGACGGCCCGGAAACGATGAGCGAGGCTCTCCGGATCAACCGGACTCTGGCGGTCACCCATCAGATCATTCAGAATGCAAGGGAAGGGGCCAACCGGATCTCTCTCATGGAAAGCATCCTTTCCCAGATCGACAACGTCATGATCCGGGCCAAGGGGCTTGCCATCAGGCAAGCCAACGGAACGATGGATGCCCAGGACCGGAGAATCTCGGCCGAGGAGGCGGAACGACTCCTCGAACAGACTGTCGCTTTGGCCAATACGCGCGGGGGGGAACAGTACCTGTTCGGAGGGACCAATATCAGTCTTCCGCCTTTTTCCCTGTCTGACAAGGACACAGAACCCTACGTCGTCTCCTATCGCGGCAATCACAAAAACTCCACCATACAGCAGGGATTCACTCCAACCTTTCGCCAGGCCGGTCTTCTCAAGACCACGCTCATCGGAGACGAGGTCCTTGGAGACTCCAGCAAGTCTCCGGAGGCGAACCGGGCCTTCCCCGCCATGCGCCGCTTCATTCTTGCTCTCAAATCCAACAACGAATCTGGTATACATCGGGCGATCGGAGAACTTGATACAGCCGTTAGGGCTGTGACAGAACGTTCGGCCATTCTCGGTACGTACGAACGGGCCCTTCGGGGAACGATTTCCAGACTGGAAAAATATCAGACCGATCTCAAGGTTCTGAGAAGTCAGACCGAGGATGTGGATATCCCGAAGGCGGCCTCCCGCATGGCTCTTTCCCAGAACCTTCTCGAGGTTGCGGCCAAATCCAGCCGAAACATCCTCCAGAACACGCGCAATGTGCTCTTCAACTGATGTGACGGGCATGAAGAGGAGAAGACCATTCTCATTCTGACGAGGAAAATCGGGGAGGGAATCAATATCGGTCCTTCCATAAGGGTTGTCGTTGTGGAGGTTCGGGGGGGCTCGGTCCGGCTGGGGATCGAGGCACCGGAAGGTGTCCTCATCCACCGTGACGAAGTTCTGGCCCGGATTGCCGAAGAAAACAGAAAGGCGATGTCCTCCTCCCAGGAAACTGTCGAACGTCTGGCGAAGATTCTGCCCACCCCCCTTCCGGAGGAGAACAGATGACAGGGGATTTCTCGACGACCTTTACGACAAGCCGTTTTGGGACTATTCCTGTAAACGAAAAGAACACGATCACCTTTCCGGAAGGAGTCCTGGGATTCCCCGATGCCCGGCGGTATATTCTTCTTGAAACCGCGGAGAACGGCGTCTTTTTCTGGCTGCAGTCCCTCGATGTGCCGACTCTTGCCTTCGTGGTCATCGACCCAGAGCTTCTCGTCAACGATTACCGGAAGAGCTTCACCCTGTCGGAGCGGGACCGTGAATTTTTTGCTCCTTCCACCCTTTCCGACCTTTCGGCCATGGCGATCGTGACCTTCTCCGGGGGAGCGGACGAGGATGTGACCGCCAACCTTCAGGGTCCCCTTCTGGTCAGCGAGCAGGGTCGCAGGGGTCGTCAAGTGGTCATTCCCGAGGCCGACGGCTGGCTCCGGACGCCCGTTTTCGGGCGGGGAAAAAAGAAAGAGGATTCCCTCTAAAGGTTTTTCGATCTCTGCCGATAAGACCTGTGAGACGGTGAGGATCGTCCCCCGGGCAAGTCGACGGGAATTGAAACGACAAGGCCAAGGATGAGGCCGTAGTTACCAAGGAGGGAATCATGAGTGGTTTGATCATCAATGACAATGTGGCATCCATGAATGCCCAGTACAATCTGAACGAGACCCAGCGTGCACTCAACAAGCACATCAACCGGCTCTCCTCAGGGTATCGCGTCAACACTCCAGCAGATGACCCTGCCGGCTACGCCATTTCGCAGCGCATGGGCGGTCAGATCAAGTCCTATGCCGCGGCCATCCGGAACGCCAATGATGGCAGCAGCCTTCTCCAGACGGCAAACGGGGCTCTTCAGACCGACAACACGATTATTCTGAAGATGCGCCAGTTGGCCATTGAGGCGGCCAACAGCACTTATTCGCCGAAAGACCTCAAGGTGCTTAACCAGGAGTACCAGCACTTGAAATCGGAAATCACCCGTATCGCGAAGGTGACCGACTTTAACGGAATGAAGCTTCTCGATGGAAGTCACTCAGACTTCAAGTTCCATGTGGGTATCTTCACGACCTTCAGCGACCGGTTGCACGTCAAGGTCGGAAAGGTCGACGCAGGGGCTCTTGGAATCGACGGAACAAATATTATGGACCGATCGAACGCCAAGAACTCTGTCGACAAGCTCGATGTGGCTCTCGACCGCATCAACGAAATGCAGGGCAACATCGGCGCCATTCAGGACCGGATGGAGTGGACGATTCAGAACCTGAATAACGCGACGACCAATGTGAAGGCGAGTCGGGCTGGAATCAGGGACGTCAATTTCGCCGAAGAAACAGCAGGGTTCACGAAGCATCAGATTCTTTCCCAGTCGGGTGCGGCCGTTTTGGCACAGGCCAACTTGATTCCTCAGGCAGCCATCAAGCTGCTCCCTTAGCTAGGCCCGCCCGTCGGGCCTAGGGATCGGCCGGCGAACCGGCCGGCCGACCCTATTTCTTCTCCGGGTTAGGGGAGAAATCTTCGGAGGAGGCCGAAGGAAAGTATTGGTTTGTTGCGCCGTCCTATTCTTAATTGACGGTTTGCGCCGGCGATCGAATGTGTGGAGGTGAGCCTTGAGTGGAATATCCGGAGGAATGCCAGGAGCCGGAGGGATGGAGGACTCCTCGTCTCATCGCATGAGGATCACCAACATGGCCGCCTTGTCCCAGGGTCTCGATACGGAGCAACTCGTCAACGCCAATCTTCAGGCGGCAGCCGTTCCCCTGAGCCAGATGCAGGAGCATCAGGCCAATCTGGAAAACAAAGCGGCCATCTGGCGACAGGTCCAGAAGAAGCTCGACGCTTTTCTGAACGCAGCCGGCAACCTTCACCTCAAGAAAAATTTCAACGCGTTCAAGAGTGTTCTCCCTCCCCATGCCCCTTTTACGGTCACGCCTGGTCCGGGCGCTTCTCTCGGCCAGTACAGCGTTTCAGTCGAGTCCATGGCGAGACCCGGAGTGCTGGTATCCTCGGGTTTCAAAGACAAGGACAAAACCTCAGTTCTGAACATTCCTCCGGACGGGGCCTTCTCTCATGCTTCCATGACATTTCTTATCGGGGACCACCTTATCGGCGGGAAACTCCGGACCGTTCGCGTTGACCAGAGTACGGGGTTCACGATGACCGATCTGGCCCAGGCCATCAATAATGCCGGTATCGGAATTCACGCCATGGTGATGCGGACCGGAAAGACCGGCGCGCCCTATTCCCTGTCTCTTGCCTCTACAAAGAACGGAACCAATTTCCGCGTCATGGAGCAGGAAGGGCTCGATTTTTCCTTCCGTACCGTCCAGAAAGCGACCATGGCCCATCTGACGGTCGATGGAGTCAAGGTCCAGTCCGAAAGCAACGATGTCGCCGATGCCATTCCGGGGACGGTCATTCACCTTCGCCAGACGACCGGACTGACCGGAACGCCGGTTTCGATCGTGCACAATACCAAAACGATCAAGACCAATGTAGGGGCTCTCATCAAATCCTACAACGATGTCCTCGACTTTTTCGACAAGGAATCGCGCCTGAATCCGGCCACAGGTCAGGGGGGCCCGCTTCTGGGGGCCTACACCGTTGTCGATGTCCGAAACCGGCTGGGGACGATCTTGACCAAGGCTCTTTCGGACAAGGTTCCTGGAAAATTCCGGACGCTTTCCGACGTGGGGATCAATTTCCAGAGAAATGGTCATCTGACCTTTGACTCCGGGGCTTTTGACAAGGCGCTGGCTTCCCATTATAACGATGTGGTCCATCTCATGACGGGGGAGGGCCCCAATCCCGGAGTGATCTCGGGACTTCATGATGCCTTGATGACCTTTGCCAACCCGGCCAACGGGCCGGTAGCCGGAGAAATGACCGATATCAACGCGCAGGAACAGTCCAACGTCCGACAGATGGCAAGGAAGCAGGAAGAACTTGCAAGCCTCAAGGATCAGCTTGAGGAAAAGTATTCCGGACTCCAGGGGGTCCTCGGCGGTCTGAACGCGAAGCAGGCGTATGTGAGCCAGCAGATTTCCCGGGGAGTCCTCTAGGGTTGGACAAGTCCCGGGTTCGCCGTGATTCTTTGCCATTTGTGTCGATCATTTTGCCAGAAAAAACAGGGAGTGGTTTATGAATGCTTTTGCAGCAGCTACCTACAGGCAGACCTTTGAGCGGACCCTTCCTCCGGCAGACCTACTGATCCGGCTTTACGAAGGATCAATCCGGTGTCTTGACCTCATGAAGGAGGCCATGAAGTCGGGAGATATACCTAAGAGAGCGGATTCCGTCAACAGATTGACAGGCATCCTGTCGGAGCTGGCCACAGCACTCGAAGGCCAGGAACCGAAGGATCTTTCAGAATCGCTGATTTCACTCTACCTGTACATGATTCAGGAAGTGACCCTGGCCAATGTCGCCAACGAGATCGATCGACTCGATCCGGTTCGGGACCTTCTCTCTGATCTTCTGGAAACATGGAAGACGGCGGCCGCCACATCTCGCGCCCAGACACTGAAAACCCCCACCGGGCCCAGTGACGGTAACCATCCCGTCCGTCGAACCCTGTCGGTGCGCGGATGAACCCGGACCCGTCCGGCGTCGCTGCCCGGGAATTTTTCGCGGAGCTGATGTCCCTTCACGAAAAACTCTTTTCTGAACGGAGGGAGGGGCCTCTCGCCCTCTCCGAGATCGAGTCCCTCGATCTGGTTCCGCTGGTCATTGCCCAATCTCGACTCGATGAGTTCGGCCAGGATGCCCTTTCGACACTCTCCCCGGAAGATCAGCTTCTCCTGCTGCATCTTTCTGAGGCGATCATAGGGGTGCTCGGGCCGTTTTCCCGGGATGACGGTCCTCTCGCCGCCCGGATCCTGTCCCTGTCTGGGAAGGGCCCCCTTGCGGCCTATCAAAAGGCCGCAAGGGACGGCTCCGCCCTCTTTGAGAAGAAGATGATCGGCCGCCTCTGACACATCATTTTTGAGAGTTCCGCTTCAGGAAAATAATTCCTCCTTCCGTTCCGTTTACATGAATAAAATTCCCGGACCCCGCTCCTCCTGAAGCCCCCCTGTTTTCCGGGGGGCCGTTTTCTCCTTTCTCCTGTTCCTGCCGGAAAAAATCTACGGCAGATATGAATATACCCTGCTGTGAATGTTTGATTTTCATGAGACGATACAAATTGGCACGGATTCTGCTTCCTGTTGTCCCTAGGAGGCTGATCATGAATTTATTGATGATGTACACTGCCATTCCCCATACGACCGGTGCCTACCTGGAAAAAGCCCTCCGTCACGTGGCCTCTGTACGGACCTGCGGACCGACCATTTCCCCGGGGACTGTCGCGGCGTGGAACCTCGAAATGATTGCCGACCGGGTCCGACCGCATGATCAGGAGTGTGGGGAAGCTCGGACCGATGAGATCCTGGAGGGGCTGGGAGGGTTCAGCCCGGACTGGCTCCTGTTCATCGACAGCGGCGTCTGGTTCAAAATGCCGATTCTGGATGATGCCCCGTTCCCCAAGGCCTGTTATCTTATTGACACCCATCTGTTCCCCTCCGACCATCTCGCCATTGCCAGCCGTTTTGATGTTGTCTTTCTCGCCCAGAGAGCTTATGTCGACCTTTTCAGGGAAAAGCTTTGTCGTCCGGTGTACTGGCTTCCTTTGGCGGCTGATCCCTCCATCCATCGCCCTGTTCCTTCGGAGGAGCATTTCGACATCGGTATCTGCGGGTCAGAATCTTCTCCTACCACCCAGCGTTCGAGACGTCTTTCCCGGCTGGCCCTCCATTACTCCGTCGGGAAGAAACGGGTCTTTCTCGAAGAGATGTCCGCCTTTCTCTCGGAGTGTCGTCTTCTCTTCAACTCGGCTGTCCGGAACGATCTCAATATGAGGGTCTTTGAAAGCCTGGCGATCGGAAAATGTCTTCTCACAGATTCGGTGAGCGGACTTTCCGATCTCTTTATCCCTGACCGGGACCTGATCGTTTATGACGACGGCGATCTGATCGGGAAGGTACAGTTTTTGCTCGACCATCCGGAGATCCGGGAACAAGTGGCTCGAAACGGGAGGGAAAAGGTGCTGAGTCGCCATACCTATCTTCATAGGGCGCGTTCCATCGTCCGGATGCTGACCGATTTTTCCCAGGCCATACACAAAGGAGAAGAACATGCTGCGCATTCTTACATTTAACTGGCATGAAGGGTATATCTCCCTTCTGGGCAAGCTTTCCGTCTCCCTCGATATTGTCGAGAGATCAAAGGGGGGATACGAACGGTGGATGCATGAATTCCGCCCCTGTCCCCGCGGATCCCGGATTATCCGGGTGGAGGAGGCGCTCACCCATCTCGCCCGTGAAGAATACGATGCCGTGATCTGTCATGATGTCAGCGATCTTCTCCTGACCAAAAAATCTCCCATCCCCCAGTTTCTGGTCTTCCATAATCGTCTGGACACCATGATCGCACTTGGGAAGAATGCCGTGAATGCCAAATCCTACAAGGAAGGTCTGAAGGAGCTGATAGGTCAGGTCCAGGATCTGACCACGATTTTTATCTCTCCTTCGAAGAAAGAATCGTGGGGATTGCCAGGGCAGGTAATTCTTCCGGGCATCGATCTCTTGGAGTGGGGAGGATACGAGGGCTCACTGGACCGCGTTCTTCGGGTGGGCAATTTTCTTGAGGAACGGAGTCTGATGACGGGCTTCGAACTGTCGGAGCAGGCTCTTGGAATGTTTGCCCAGACGACGGTCGGGCTCAATCCCCGCCTTCAGGATGTCTGTCCCAGCAAGAATATCGAGGATCTTAAAGAGCAGATGAGGCGGCATCGCCTGATGCTCCATACGACCGTCGAGCCATGGGAGGATGGCTACAACCTCTCTCTGCTCGAAGCCATGGCGACCGGAATGCCGGTGGTGGCGCTCTCCCATTCGGGTAGTCCCGTCGAGGAGGGGGTCAACGGATTCCTTTCCGATCAGGTCGAAGGCTTGAGAACGGGGATCAGGACTCTTCTCGAAGACCGTGACCGGGCCAGGGAAATGGGAGCGAAAAGCCGGGAAATCGTTGCCCGGGACTTTCCGGTGGACCGTTTTCTTGAAAGCTGGGAACGGGTGATCAATCAGAAGGTGGCCCTCTGGAAGCCGAAGCAGGTCTATCGAAAGGAGCGAGG
This sequence comes from Nitrospirota bacterium, assembly GCA_035873205.1. Lineage (GTDB taxonomy): Bacteria > Nitrospirota > Leptospirillia > Leptospirillales > Leptospirillaceae > UBA4572. The sequence goes on along the minus strand of JAYWMN010000061.1, from coordinate 38,838 downwards.
CGAAGTGATCGATCGCATTCCGGCGGGGGCCAACAAAATACTGGACATCGGTTGCGGCACGGGGGCCATGGGCCGGGGAATCCGGACACGCTGGGGGAACGTGACCCTGGTCGGCATCGAAAAAAACGAGGAGCGGGCCTTCGAGGCCAAGTCTTATTACGACCGTGTCATTCTGTCCGATGCCGGGACCTGGACTCCCGACTTTGAGGAGGAGTTCTTCGACGCTATTATTCTGGCCGACGTTCTCGAGCATGTCGACGACCCTGCCGGACTTCTCAAGCGATATGTCCCTTATCTTTCTCCCCACGGCGTTCTTGTCCTGTCTGTGCCCAACATCCGGTACTACGAGATTCTTTCGGGTCTGGCACTGGGAAGGTTCGATTATCAGGAAAGCGGAATACTCGACCGATCGCATCTCCGTTTCTTCACCAGAAAGACCCTGGTCGAGCTTCTGGAATCTTCGGGACTTCAAATCGAGACTCTTTCTGCCAACGTGTCGAGCGAGTTCACCCGGATGACCGACAAGCTTGCCCGGAAAAATGACACCCGGACCAATATCGATCTTGGGCCGATCATTCTCAAGGACCAGTCCCCCGAAGAGATCCGGGATCTCTTCGTCATGCAATATCTTGTCACGGTTCGCAGGAAGGTGTTCGGAATCATCGAAAAGGTGGACGATCTCCTTTCCTCTGGTCTGTGGGACGGAGTGGACGAGATTCTTGTTAAGGGGCTGGCCGATCCGGCCCTGACCCTGGAGGAGAGGGGCGAGGTCGAGATCAAACTGGGAGAAGTCCTGTCCCGTAAAGGAGACCTGGATGGCGCCAGAAATGCCTTCTCGCGGGCAATTCCGGTTATCAAAGATGAACGGGGCTGGCAGGGTCGGGCCGTCGTCAACCTTCTTCTCAAGGACTATCCGGGGTCTCTGTCTGATTTCAAGAAAGCCTACGAAATCAATCCCCACTCTTTCATGGCCCTGTCCGGATTCGGAATGGTCTGTCAGGAGATCGGGAGATACGACGATGCGGTCTACTACTATGACCAGTCCCTTCAGATCGAGATCGAGCAGGAAGAGATCCTGAAGCTCATGATCGATTCGGCACGGGCCATCGGACGGCCGGACCGGGCCATCGAGAGGACCAGAGAGTTCTTGAGGACTCATCCTTTCAAGTCGGGATTCAAATCCCTGTACGCACAGATTCTCGAAGAATCCGGATCATTCGAAGAGGCGATTTCCGTGGTGATGGAGATCCTCTCCCGGGATCCCGATCACAGGGTTGCAAAAATGATTGCCGCCCGCCATGAGGACATGCTGGGCTCCCGGATCCTGTCCGGCCTATGACAAAGGAGAAGGGAATGGCCCGGAAATGTCTGGTGATTCAGGAAGCCCGTTTTGGAGACCTGATTCAGTCAAAGCCCTTGATCGAAGATCTCTCCATGGGCGGCCAATGCCGGAGAGTCCTTCTGGTGCGCCCCCGGGTCGCCGAAGCCGCGAGAGCGATGAACCTGGGCGAAGAGGTCCTCGTCTGGCCCCCGTTCGGAAACCCTGATTCGGCCCTGTCTCCGGTGGAACGAATCTCCCAGGGACGGGACTTTGTGGCAAAGCTTCGGGGGGAAGGGTTCGAGCGTGTAGTCGTTCTGAACCATCATGGCACGGGAATTACACTGGCCCGCCTTTTGGGCATTCCCCATTTCGGGTTTGACAGAGTGTTCGACAAGGGAAACGGAGAGATTGACCCACTCGCGGAATGGCCGGGTTATCTGGTCGCCTCGTCCCGAGGGATCCGGCCTCTCAACCGGATCCATTTGTCGGACATATGGAGGGGGTTCGGCGAGAATGGCCGGAGGACGGAAAAGGGGCCGGATGATGCCGGGAAATCGGCGCAACTAAATCCCCGGGGGCCGATCGTGGTGGTGCTGGGAGGTAGAAGTCCCTACCGGAGATGGGATCGGGAGCCTCTTTTGAAGCTCGTCCGGGCGCTCCGGAAAATTGATGGCGGTCCTGTTTTCCTGTCGGGCGGGCCGGAGGATGCCGTGTTGGGCGAACATCTTGCCCGGGAATGCGGAGAAGGGGTTGTCAATACTGCGGGACAGACCGGTTATTCCGAGCTTGAAGGTCTTCTCGCCTCGGCAGGTGCCGTCGTTTCGCCGGATACCGCATCCCTTCATCTCGCCGCATCCCTTGGTGTGCCCACCCTCGGACTGTTCTTTGCCAGCGCTCTTCCCTTTGAAACCGGGGCCTATCGGAGCGGAGCCCTCTCCCTTGTCTCGTCAATGGAGTGCTATCCCTGCGCGGGAGAGGGTTCCTCCTGTTCCCACAGGACTTGCCGGGATGACCCGGATCCGACCATCGTTGCGGAAATTGTCTCCAGGATCAAGAGAGGTGCAAGCGGCCGGGATCTTGTGATGCAGCTTTGGGGACGACTGACTGGGTCAGAGCTTTGGGAGGCCGAGTGGACCGGTTCTGGCCTTTTGCAGAAGGTCCTGAGTCCCCGTCTGCTTACGAAAGAAAGAGTTGTCTCAAGGCTTCTCCGCCGGTTCTCCTGGAGATATCTGGCAGGGAGCAGCGATTTGTTGCCGCTTGAGACGGAAATCTCGTGGGAAGGAACGGATATCACTCCGGAGCCGGAGTGTCTTCCGGGTTTTTCCCGGATCAGTTTGCCCTGGTCTCTGTGGTTTACGCGGCTGGAACAGGGAATTTCACTGTATGCGAGACTCCGGGAACAAGATCTTCGGCAGCTTGAGCGGAAAAGGCTGGTAGATAGGCTGGCGACGGATTTCCCGATGCTGTGGCCCGTCCTTCACCACCTGGAGTGGGTGGAAGGCGGACGGGGTCCCCTGGATCGGCTGATGGCCGCTGCAGTCCCACTGGCCTTAGAAGCATCAGAGGCCGCCCGTCTTGTTGATCGGAGTCGAGGGAGGATCTCCCTGGAAATGGAGAGGGCTCATGTGGAAGTTTGATGAATCGGTCTTTCAAAAGAATTTAGGGGAGTTCGGAAAAGGGTCGTTGATGGAATCTCTGGCCCGTCCGGATCGCGACCGCGAACGATGGGAAGTCATGAGTTCCCGTGAAGGATCTCCAACGCTGCTCTGGGACAATGCAAGTCTTCACAGCCGTTACGATCCCGTTTCGGAGGGAGTACGGTGGGCTGAGGCGGCGGTTCTGGCGTCCTCTGATGATCTTCGGGGATATCTGGTGATGGGGCTGGGGCTGGGATACCATGTCATGGCTCTTCTCGAGAAGACGACCCAGCCTGTCGCGGTCTTTGAACCACATCCCGACATCCTCCGTGCGTCCTTTCGCCTCATGCCCTGGCATCGGCACGCAGGCCGGCTCACCTTCCTGACCGACCCCTCCGACTCGAAAAGACTTCCGGCCGGGTATCAGGTCCTGACTCATGTTCCATCGGAAAAGGTTCGTCCCGATTCCTATCGCTCCCTTCGCAGGACCTATGAAGGAGGGGAGAGCCCCTCTTCCTATTCCCTGCGCATTCTTGTCGTCTCTCCTGTCTCCGGGGGCTCTTATCCCATCGCCCGCTCTGTCCAACGCTCCCTTCTCCGCATGGGCCACCGTGCTTCCCTGTTTGATGGGGCGGTCTTCGAAGAGGCTCTCCGGGCGATCGGCGTCCAGACCCGGATCGATCTTCACAGGGCCCAGCTTCGCGGGCTTTTTCAGGGTTTTCTGTCGGAAATGATCCTCGCCAGGATCATGTCGGAAAAACCCGATCTTGTCATCGGACTTGCCCAGTCCCCACTGTCACCCGAGCTTCTCGAGAAACTTGCCGGAATGGGCATCCCGGTCGCCTACTGGTTTGTCGAGGATTTCAGGCTGGCCACTTATTGGGAGAGGATCGCTCCCCTGGTGACGAGCTTTGCCGTGATACAGAAGGACGAGTGGATTCCGAGACTCGAGGGCCGGGGTTTGTCGAATGTGACCTATCTTCCGACAGGGGCCGATTCCGATATATTTACGCCACAAATGTCTGGAGACACGGAAAGCGATAGATTTTCCGCCCCGGTGTCCTTTCTGGGAGCGGGATATTACAACCGGCAACATTTTCTAAAGCATTTTGTCGATATGGGCCTGTCCATCTGGGGGGCCGACTGGGACCCTTCCGATCCCCTTTTCCGGTATGTCCGGGAAGAAGGTCGCAGGCTTTCTCCGGAAGATGCGGCCAAGGTCTACAGGCAGTCAGAGATCAACCTCAACCTGCATTCTTCGGTTTACCACAGGGGAGTGAATCCTGATGGGGATTTCGTCAACCCCCGGACCTTCGAGATTGCCGCATGCGCGGGTTTTCAGCTTGTCGACAGACGGACCCTTCTTCCCGAGCTGTTTATCACGGGCGAGGAAATCGTCTTATTTGAGGATGAGCGGTCCTGCCGCAAACTTGTTTCCCATTACCGCACCCATGAAGGGGAACGGCGAGCCATCGCCCTTGCTGGGAACAAAAGGGTGTTGAGGGACCATACGATCGACTGCAGGATGGAGCGATGGCTTTCTGTCCTGTTTGACCAGGGATTCGCTCCTAAACGGCCCCTTTTCCCCGGCAGGCAGAAGGTCGATGATCTCGTTTCGGAGGCTTCAGGAGATCCGGCTCTTTCCGACTTCTTCGACCGCTACCGGTGCTTCGGAACGGTCGACCTTGAGGATCTCGAACGGGGAATCCGTCCCCAGGAATCCCCGATTTCCGACACCGAGGCGTCCGTTCTCCTGCTCAGGGAATTTGTCCGGGAGGTGGGAGCATGAAAAAACAAGTCGGGGAGAAGGTCCTTGATGACCTTGACGCATCGAGGGAGACCGGCTTGAAAGGCCACGCGTCCATTCTCATTCTTGCGATGACACGGATGGGGGATCTCTTTCAGATGGCTCCCATGGTCCTCTCCCTCCGTGAGCTCTACCCGGATTGCCGCATCGGGCTCGTGGCCTACCAGGAGTTTGGGGAGACGGCGTTGGGCCTCTCCCTGTTCGATGACCTATTTTTGGTCGACGGCACAGCGATTCGCCGTATGGTCTACGACGACTCGATTTCGTGGGCTCGAAAAATCCGGACGATCAGGGATATGACTGCCGACTGGAGCAGGGAAGGATTCGATCTGCTGATCAACCTCACGCCGAACCGGATCGGAACGGTGATGGGATATCTGGTCAGGGCCCGGGAAGTGCGGGGTGTGATCATGACCCGGGACGGTTTTCGGGCTTTTTTCGATCCGGGGATTGCCTTTTTCGGCATGATGGTGCGGAACAGGGTCTACAATGATACAAATCTTGTCGACCTGTTCCTGCGAATCGGACAGGTACCCCCTCCCCGAAGGCTTGCCCTCCGAGGAAAGATGGGGTTCGGGAACTCTCCGGCAAGACTTCCGGAGGGCGTTCGCTGGATAGTCGTCCAGACCGGAGCTTCTGTGGCTATCAAGCGGTGGCCTGAAGGATCCTTCGTCCGAATGATGGCCCATTTGCTGTCTCGTGACCCCTGTACCGGAATCGTGCTCATTGGGTCCGGAGAGGATGACGTTGCCCGGAACCGGCGCATCGTCGCCGCGCTCGAGGACCGGTGGAGTGCGGGTCGGATCCAGAACATGACCGGGCAAACAAGCGTGAATGAACTGTCGGCCATTCTCAGATCCGCGTCCCTGCTCGTGTCCAACGATACTGGTGCCATGCATGTGGCGGCGGCGATGGGAACGCCGGTTGTCGCCCTTTCCTTCGCCAATCTTTTTTATCCCGAAACGGCTCCCTACGGGGAGGACCATGTCGTGCTGCAGACACTGAAGGCATGTGCCCCCTGTGGAATCGACGCCACATGCCTGAACCCTGTCTGCCGGGAAGATGTGGATCCGGAATGGCTGGCCCGGTTCGTGCTCGCTATGGAAAATGGTCGGGAGAATGGAGTTTCGCCCCGGGAGACGATCCGGGAATTTCTTTTCGTCGACTCCCCCGGGGCCCAACTTCTTGTGGCATGTTCCGGTTGGGACCGGAGGGGCAAGCTCCGGTATCGTCCGGTTTCTTTTCCGTCGTTGACCATCCCGGACCTCTTCCGCAATCTTTACCGTCAGATCTGGGCGTTTGAGGAGGGGGCGACGCTGGACTGGGGGGACGAGTGCGATGTTCTGAAGGAGGATTACGACATCTCCGGACTTGACCGGTCAATATGGGAAGATCTTCGCTTCCGCCATCTGGAGCTCGGAGGGCTCCTCCGGGAAGGTGAGAGCCTTTGCGACACCATCCTTGAACGCGTGGAAGAAGGGGTCTCCGACGACGAAGGGTGCCTGCTAGCGGAGAAAACCCGGGAACTCGACAGTCTGGATCTAAAGATCCAGGAAATTGGCTGGGTAGCTCCGTCCGCAGGTCCCATCACGACCCTCTTTGAGATTGAAAAGGAGGGGGTGGCCATCGAAGATCCCCTTCGTCTTCTTGAGATGATCGCGGAGGTCGGAAAGGTTTACCGCAGAAGTCTTTTGCGGAACGAACGCCTGATCCGGCTCGCCGACCGATGGTTCGTATCGGATCGCATGCCGGTTCAGGAAGGGGTTTTGGACAGGGGAGCGGGGAAGGTGTCACGGTTTTCTTAGACTTCGCCCGTTCCGATTACAGCATAAGGAGAGAGAGAAATGAAAGACAGGACATCGAAGGAGTATCTCGTTAAGGTAGACGGCCATGCGACGGAATATCAAGGCGGAGAAGGAGAATCCATGGCCGTCGTGGTGGACCGGATGATCTCGAAAATCCCCGCGACGAGAACAGTTTCCGGTGTGTTCCTCAACGGGAACCAGACCTCGAGGGCCGAACTTGAATCGCTTTCGTCGGAGGGAGGGGTTGTGGATATCCGCACTGAGCCTCTGCGGGAACTGTTAAAGGAGGTCCTTTCGGACCTGACGCTTCACCTGGACAGCCTGATGACCGTTTTCCAGGAAATAGGAAACAATCTCCGGCGAGGCGATCTGCCGTCTGTCTTTTCTTCCACGAACGGCGTAACCCAGGAGGGAGGGGTATACATGCAGGGTCTTGAGGGGATCGTCGCGGCCCAGGTCTTGGTGGAGGAGGTTGGCCGAATCGAGAGACAAGCCGGCCACGACTCATTCCGTCTCTCCTTCATCGAGGAAAACGACCGGATAGAATTCGTCCTCTCCGGCATGCTGAAAAGTCAGGAATCCCAAGACTGGATCCTTCTTGCCGACCTGGTGGAATATGAAATTCTTCCCATTCTCCAGAGAGGACGGATCAAGACTTCCCGGGCTCTGGCGGAGATTTTCGAATTAGAAAAAAAGGACCGGCTGGTGGTGGCCTGATCTGGAGTCAGGATTTCATAAATATAAATGTGATTGACTCCAACAACTTACGGTTACGCCTGAAGATCACTGAACACAACGCCTGTTTTCAGGCATTCTTGGGGCATGGAAAGCTTTCGGATTCCGGCCCCCCCTCCGAATGCCACTCCCGGCAGGGCCCAATGTCTTGACGAACGGATTTTCGGGAGCTTGCAGATGCCAGCAAGCCCGGGAACAACCGGAGGCTCATCTTTCACGACGCCACCTGCGCCGCCTTCTCCGTATTCTCCCCGTCTCCCCCTGTTCCGGCCTTCCGGAGGAGTCTTGCGCTGACGGCCGGAACAATGTCCAGTCCCTCTTCGGCGGGAAAGGTGGTCCGACCGATGTCCAGACCCGGAACATCCTCGATGCGATTCCCCCGAAGGAAGCCGCCGCTCATCTCTTCCAGATGCCTGGAGACAGGCGTTACGAAGAGACCGGTCCCGAAAGCTCCCGGTTCTGAACGGACCCTTTCTGCTCCCCCGGACGGAACCGACACCTTCTTCTGGGGAGCTCGATCTACTGTCCCTCCTGTCGCCTCACCCACCGATCGGACGGAGGAGCAGAAAGCATCGTCATATCGCGGTCACTCCGGCCCTGGTGGCCTCCGGGGGAGCCTCGGGCCGTGACCCCTCCTCCAGGACACATTCGGGACTTTTCTGCTCCTTCTGGTCGTTCTTTGTGTCCCTGTTTCCGCTGAATTTTCAATTTCTGGATCTGGAGTGCTTGACCTTCAATGATTTTGTGGTAAACTAAAAAAGTGGTAATCCATGTAATCCTGAATGGAACCGGGAGATCGGACATGAGTGTTCATGCGGTGAACAGTCCATCCGCAGGGCTGCCAAGTCGGGTATTTGAGGAGAGGAAAAATATTGAACCGGGGGTGTCTTCTATCCTTGTTCCAGGGGTTTTTTTGTCCTCTTCGGATCGAGGGGAGGGCAGCACTGAGTCAATGACGTCTTCCTCTGCCTCCGGGCAAGGCGGAAAAACACGGGAAATTTCTTCCGACTCAGGGGTGATGTCACGCGTCATGGCGGACATCGATGCCGTCGGGTCGACTCCCGCCATGGTTTCGGTTTACTCCCAGCCCATGGGACGAAGCATAATGACAGATGTTGTCGTTCATCAGACCAATAGCGAAGACGGAACCCGCAAGATAGGGAACCATTGGCAGGAAAGCGCACCCTCTTCCGCCACGTTCCATCAGGAAGGGATCGGAGCTTCGGGGCTTCGAGTGGGAGCCTACGAGGAAAGCAGGGTCGCTGCACGGGAAGCCTATATGATGTTTCAGGGTATGAAAGTGAACCAGACCGTTTAAAGGGGAAGAGTCTTCCCCAATACAGAAATTTTCCCCCACCCGCGGAGATCTGAAGATGGCATTCGGTGTCAACAATGTGACAAATCTCGACCAGCCTGTGGATCGCGTGGATGCCGGACGTTCGAGTGCTATTGAACGGACCGAATCACGGCGTGCAGAGAAGGAAAGCCGGCAGGAGGTGGAAAGATCCCGTTCCAGGGATCAGGAAGCAGAGAAAGAGGAATCTTCGCGTGCCACTCCCGAACGTCGGGTGGATTTTTTTGCCTGAGTCGGTTTTCATCATTCATGACACCCCATGTCGGTCTTTGTGCCCCTCTGCCATTTTCGTTGATTCCTTCCTGAAATTTCCAGCCCCCTCCTGTCTGGTCCTTGCAGGCAATTCGTGAAGAGACTGGGATGAAATCGGCGAACAGTCACCCCTCTCTCAATGTAGAGGACCGTTTGCCCGTTCTCTTTCTTCCGGGAGTTCGCGCCTCCTCTCCGATAAGTCCCTTATTCCGCCGCCGGCGGCCGTTGATAGCTTTCCCTCATGCCTCGACCCTGTCGGAGTCGGAAATCCCTTGGGTCGGCCTCTATCAGTCACTTGACCTTCGGATGGGTCGGATCCTGGATAGCCTCGAGAGGCTTTCCAGGGGGGAGACGTTGGTTCTTCCACGAGTTGTTCCTGTCCGCATTTCGGAGTACGGGCTGACCTTTTTCCATTTTCAGGCAGTTGCGGAGAACTCGACAGGCAGTGTTCTGGTAGAGCTTCCGACCCTTCCGGCCTTTGAAGTCGAGTGCGATCTGTCGGTGAGACATTGCGAGGAATGGTTCGACGAATCATCCGGGGAGGACTCGTCCGGTTATGCAGTAACGGGAGAGTGGGTCGGGCTGGAAGGGGAGATGCTGGAGTCACTGCTTCAGTATCTTATCCTGAGACAACGGGAACTTTTGGCGTTCAAGGGAAGGGTGCCCCCCACAGCCTGAGGGTCCACGTTTACGGGAAGATCCCTCCGGAATTGTCCCTGTCGCCTCCCCGATCCCGGACGATGACCTGATCCCCCTCCGAAACCGGTCCGGTAACTGCGGAGACGAGACCGTCCGTCGGTCCGATCCGGACGTCTACCGGGACCACTTTCCCATTTTTCATGACAAAGATCACGCTCCCTCCCTTTTTCCGGGTTGCATCGGAATCCTTGAAATATTTTTTTGGAGGCCGGTAGACGAAGGCCCCGTTGGGGACCAGAAGGGCTCCGGTGAGCTCCCCAGTATGGATTGTGACCATTGCCGTCATCCCGGGCTTCAGAAGTTCCTTCGGGTTGGGAACGGTTGAAATGACATCGTATGTCACCACGTGGGATACCGTCCGGGGATGGTCCCGGACCATGGTGACCGATCCGCTGAAGGTTAGGCGGGCGTAAGCCGGAACTCGAAACGAAACCGCCTGTCCCGGGGCGACTGCCCCGATATCAGCCTCCGACACCCTCGTATCGAGACGCATCTCCCGGAGGTCGTGGGCGATGGTGAAGAGACGGGGGGTCTTGAAGGCAGATGTGACAGTCTGGCCGATCTGGACCTTCCGTGCGATGACGACTCCATCGATGGGAGAGCGGATCGTTGTATAGGAGAGATCGGTCCGGGCCAGTTTCAGGGCCGCTGCCAGCTGTCTCTCCTCTGCCATATCCATCATGAGCTGTGCCCGGTCGGTATCGAAGGTGCTTTCGGCGATAATGTGGTGTTTGAGAAGATCCTGGTCCCGTCTGATCTGAACACGGTCAAGAAGGATTTTCGTATCAATTTTTGAAAGGTTGGATTCAGCTTGGGCGACCTGGGCCCGATAGATGGCGGGATCGATTTGGGCAAGGATCTGTCCTTTTCTTACCCGGGCGTTGAAGTCGACGTTGATCCGCGTGATGATCCCGCTGACCTGGGTTCCGACATGAACTGTTTTCAGGGCGTTCAGTCGTCCGGTCGCGGTGACGGTCCTATGGAGGATCCCCATCTGGACCGGGCGAAGGACGAAGGGACTGTCCGGCACCCTCTTTCTCATAAAATGTAGAACCCCTCCCGCGACGATCAAGAGAAAAGCCAGACCTGCGAGGATCAGGAGATTCTTTTTATTCAGACGTCCCTTCATCGAATTGGAAACTCCCATCCGTCGTTTTGCCCTCCGGTATTTCATCGGGGTGATGCGACAATGTCCCATGGTTCCCGGTAGTTCTTGCTGTCAGATGCCAGCGTGAGCCCCAGTGACCCATTATATCGGAGAATCCGGTTCTCTGCAGTGCCGGAGAAGGGAAATCGTGGCTTTCGGTTTCGGTCACTCGTATCTCAGGGCCTCCATGGGAGACAGTCTGGAGGCCCTGTAGGCGGGATAGAGTCCGAACAGGATGCCCAGGATGGTGGCTCCCGAAATCGTCAGGGCAAGTCCGGTCCAGGGTATGGCCGCCGGCCATCCCAGAAACTGGCGGATGCCCAGAATGGAGAGGATTCCGAGCAGTCCCCCGGTGACACTTCCGAAAAATGACAGGGCTGCGCTTTCCGTCAGAAACTGGAGGAGGATATCCATGGGACGGGCTCCGATCGCCATGCGAATCCCGATCTCCCGGGTCCGTTCGCGGACCGAGACCAGCATGATGTTTAGGATTCCGATTCCGCCGACAAAGAGCGAGATCGAGGCGATAAGAGCTAGAAGAACAGTCAGGATCAGGGTCATGCGGTTGGCTGTTTTTGCAATGTCGGACAGGGCCTGGATCTCGAAGTCCGGCCTCCCGTCCGGAGGAATGTGGTGTCGGAGCCGGAGAAGACCTTCTATCTCCCGGCGGGCGGCATCAACACGGTTTGGATGGGTCGCCGCTGCCAGGATGACTCCGACATAGGTGACCCCCATGATTTGGCTTTGAAGGGTTGAGAGGGGGATGACGACCATGTCGTCCTGGTTCATCCCCATCGGGGATTGACCTTTCGAGGAAAGGATCCCGATAACCCGGAACGGGGAGTGGTTGATGGTGATGAAGTGACCGATTGGATTCTCGAGGCCGAAGAGCCGCTGGGCAACCAGGCGCCCCAGAACGGAGACCCGGGCGGCAGACTGTTCCTCTCCCTCCCCGAAAAATCCTCCCTTGGCCAGATGCCAGTCCCGGACCGGAAGATAGCTGGGTTCGGCGCCCAGAATGACGGTTGACCAGTTTGAGTGTCTGGACTGGACCTGAGCGGCCGTACGCAAGGCACCAGATGCATTCCAGACGTCGGGACATTCGTCTCTGATTGCCTGAGCATCGGCGACTGTCAGGGTCGTATCGGTCCCCCCTCCCACCTGGGCTCCCGAATCGGTGACGCTTCCGGGGATCACGACCAGAAGATTGGGGCCCAGATTCTGAATGCTCTGGAGGATCAATTCCTTGGCCCCCAGAGCGATGCTGACAAGAACCACGACGGAAAATACTCCGATGACGATCCCCAGCGAGGTCAGGATCGAGCGGTACGGGTTTCGCTTGAGGGCCCGGATTCCCAAGGCTGCAAGAAACATCTAGGACTCCTCCAGAAGGCCGTCCCGAACGCGAACGACCGTTCCGGCCCTCTGGGCTACCGCCGGGTCATGGGTCACGATGACAAGGGTCATGAGGGACCCTTCCTGTCTTTCCAGAAGAAGGGAGAGAATCGCTCCGGCAGAACGGCTGTCGAGATTGCCCGTCGGTTCGTCTGCCAGCAGAAGTCCGGGATTGGTGACCAGGGCCCTCGCGATGGCCACCCGTTGCTGCTGTCCACCGGAAAGCTGGGAGGAATAATGGCGTTCTCGATCACCCATACCGACGGAAGCGAGAATTGCCCGGGCGCGATCCCGTCGCTCCCTGGCGGAAACCCGCTGGTAGAGAAGAGGCATTTCGACATTTTCGAGGGCCGTTGTTCGGGGGATGAGCTGGAAATTCTGGAAGACGAAGCCGACAGACCGGTTTCTCAGGGTGGCCCTCTCCGAAGAAGAGAGCTGATCCACCCGGCGGTCGTCGTAGAAGACGCTCCCCTGGGTGGGGCGATCAAGAAGGCCGGCCAGATGAAGAAGGGTCGATTTCCCGGATCCGGAACTGCCCGCGAGCGCCATGACCGCGCTTTGTCCGATGGTCAGCGTGATGCCTCGCAAGGCAGGCAGTTCTTCCCCGGAAATACTGTAAACTTTTGTTACGGAATCTAGGCGGACCGAAATTCCCGGACCGCCGGTTTCAGGCATGGGGGCCTACCGCTTCTTGGGAACGAGATGAGTTTTTTTCGCCTGGTAGAGAGCAAGCGCCGCTTCGATGACCTTCTTGGCCTCATTGTTGCCTTCAATCTCCTTGACCGTCACCTGCTTGTTTTCGAGGACCTTGTAGTCTTTGAGAAATTGTGCAAGCTCCCGGATCTTGTGGGGAACCAGGTCTTCGATATGGCGGTACGCTCCCCATTCGGGATCCTTGACAAGCACGGCCACGATCTTGTCGTCCTGCTCACCCCCGTCCTCCATATGGATGATTCCCACAGGGCGGACTGTGGCGATGGAGTTGGGAAGAATGGGCTCAACGGAGAAAACGAAGACATCAAGAGGATCGTTGTCATCGCAGTAGGTCTTGGGAATCAGGCCATAGTTGGCAGGATAATAGACAGCGCTGTGCAAAATACGGTCAACACGCATGAGCCCGGTCTCTTTATCGAGCTCATATTTGACGCGGGACCTGGCCGGGATTTCGATCAATACCTGAATTTCGTGAGGCGCATTGTCCCCAAGAGAGAGATCGTGCCATGGATTGAACATTGAACACCTCCTTTGTGATCGTTTGTGCGATGCGCTATTTTCAGACAAACAGTCGAAGGATTATAGCAGGTTTTTGGAAAGAATCGGCAGCGGTCCGGGGAACAATCATCCGGGAAGGGAGGGGCTCCATGAAGGGGGGGCTGTTATGTGATGGGATTTGTGATGCAAATCTGGTTCTTGCCCTGGTTCTTGCCCTGGTAAAGTGCACTGTCGGCGAGCTCGAGGAGGTCGTCCATCTTGCGTGTTCCATCAATATAGGTTCCGGTGAGCCCAAAACTTGCCGTGATATGCACAGAACCGTTTCCAACGAGGACCGGAATGTTGGCGATATGATCACGGATCCGTTCCGCGACAATCTTCGCCTGCTCAATCTCTAGGCCTGGCATGACGATGACAAATTCGTCCCCCCCCCAGACGGGAGAAAAGATCGACCTTCCGGATCAGGGAACGAACTCCCGTCGCGACTTTTTTCAATACCTCATCTCCCGTGTTGTGGCCAAAGGTATCATTGACCACCTTGAAATCGTCGAGGTCGAGAATCAGGAGCGAAAGAAGCGGGTCCTTCAGCAAGGCGAGGCGGTTCTGAAGGCCACGCCTGTTCAGGACTCCTGTCAGAGGGTCGATATTGGCTTCACGGGTGACTTTCTTGTTGTGTTTCTGAATGACTCCCACCCGCGATTCCATTGATTGGATCAGACTTCTGATATGATCCATCTGGGACTGGAGCTTGTTGGCTTCCTGGGACATTTTTTCATAGGTCACATCGAATCTGGCATTGTCATCGGAGTCCTGAATCTCCAGTGGCTCGTCGTCAGGCTGGTTGAGAGATTCTGGCAGACGCCTGTTCCGTTGTCCCGCACACCGCTGATTTTCCGGGGAATGGGTGGGGGGGGCATGGAGAGTGAAAATGGGAGAGGGCATTCCTCTTGAGGACGAGGGTCTGGGAGGAGAGGTCAAAAGGGATTTTGCGGATTCCAGAACGGAATTGATCCTGGGATGGGCTGAAATGGCCAGTTCATCCGAGCGCAGGATTTTCTCGATGACCTGAAGGTTTTCTTCAAGGTCGCAGTTGTTGGCCGCTTTAGAAAGAGTCAGTGCGATTCCAAGAAGTTTGCGGAAAAGATCCTCCATGGAAGGGAGGTCATCTTCATAGAAAAATCGAGTGAAGTTTTCCGGAGTTGGAGGAAGAGAGAGCTCCAGAAGCTTGAAGAGAGCGTTTTTTGCTCGTGTTTTGGGTTCTTCCGATGTCAACATTTCGCCTTTCTCCGTCAGGCCAAGAAGCGGGTTGCACGCGCTTCCCAATGGCCCAACCCTTTCATTTCAGATCCAGGGCAGTCTGTTCCAGCAGCTGTCACGTGTTACTGCCTTCAGAAATCAAGAAGGAAAAAAACGGTTCGGGTTAATACTGAGTACAGAAGCGGGACTTTGTCCGATCCCAATATTGTAAGCATAGATATTCAGTGGAACTAGAGCCGGTCCCTCGTCCCGGGATGATCCGGTTTGTTCCGCGGGCAGAGGACGATCGTAAAGATTTAAAAGGGCCAACAAGCCGAAAGGATTGTGGAGAGGGCCGGGTCTGCTTTTCTCCGGTATGAATCAGCTCTCTTTTGGCTGTTTCGCCTCGATATGCATGAAGACCTGACCTGAGTTACGCTCCCATTGCCACCGGGAGTTCTTTGTCAGGGTCAGGGTTTGGATTCCCTTGGAAACCCTGTAGAGCACCGGGTCCAGTTCTTCGTTCGGATTGACTTCGGTCAGGCTGATCAGGAAATCGATTGCGCTGTCGATCCCTCCCCAGTCATTCCATGGAGTCGTCTCAATGGAGTTGAGAATTCTTTCCATGACAAGAATGGAACGGAGAAGGTTGTTGGGGATCAGAATCACGAAAAGTCCCGGTTCGATCACGGCGACAAGATCTTCGCTTTTCTCGCGGGTCGCGATCCGGACAAGTTTTCCGAGCTTGGTCCAGAATATGCGAGCAATAAGCTCCCTTTTGCCGGTCAGGGAGGGGATGCCATCGACCCGGACAATGCCGATTGTGCACAACAGATTCTGACGGGTCAGGCGAGCCTGGGCCCGACGAAACTCCTCCAGGAAAAATCCCAAGCTATAAAACCCGGTAATTTCATCCCGCATCAGACTCGGCTGTTTCGAGTAGGATTCCTTGCTATCCTTAAGAAGGGCTTCAATTTCCTCTTGGGACAGGACGGAGCCATTCATGCAGAGTTCTCCTTGGGGCGCTTCCCTGGGCCGGATTTCGGCAGGGTACATTACATTATTAGTGAGCCCTGATTTTTTGTCAAATGATACGACAGGTGTAAAATTATCCAACTTTTTAAAATATTCCTTCACGACCTTGGCCACGGGAGGTCCATCAGCTTTCTTGAGTCAGAGAGTTTTCCATCCTGTCAATAAACCTGACAGGATGGACACCAGACAGATCTTCGGGTTCTTTTCCCTGCCTTCGTAAAGATGCGAAATATCGAGATACTGAATTTCAGCGAATAAAAGATAACAGAACCTGATTAATTTATAGCAAAATACATGCCATGGTATTCGGGAATCTGGAATGAAGGAGGCGAAACAGGATAATGTATACTCGGAGGATCTGCAGGTTCTCGTGCAGGCCCTTCCGGAAAAGAATCGATCCCCGCAAATCGATTTTCCTTTGCCACGAATTCATCAAATCATCAACATAAAAGAGACTCTGGCCACGGACGTAGGAAAAAGCATTTTGGATCCCATTTGGAGAAGAACACGAGGGTGTCTGTTCGGAGAGGAACCTCGTCCGGGTTTTCGGTGGAAAACGAAATGTCTGGGTAATATGGATATTTTTTTGAGATCAATCGAGAGAGAGGTCCCCGGTTCCTTCTCCGTAATTTCCCGGGCCATGTTTCCTTGACCGGATTATGTTATACCGTAATAATGCAAGAAGAGCCGGACGCATCCATGTAGCCGATGTTGGTCGGTAACATCATCGTCCATTCTCCCCGGAGACCGTATTTCAGGCACAGCCGCTCTGATTTTCCAGGGAGCTCCCTGTGTAAAAATTCGGATGCTTGCCCTACAATACGCAAGGGATGAGTCGGCTCTTGGCTCGCCACGATTCAGGGAAAGGAATCCGATCATGATTCAGTCCAATGGATATGCCGCATTGTCTCCAAAAGCTTTTCTCCAGCCTTTTTCGTTCGAACGGAGGGATCCTGGAAATCACGACGTCGTCCTGGAAATTCTGTTCGCGGGTATTTGTCATTCGGATATTCATCAAGTCAGGGACGAATGGGGAGGGGCCCGTTTCCCCATGGTGCCCGGACACGAGATCGCGGGCCGGGTGATCGCTGTGGGGCCGAAGGTGTCCCGATTCAAGGTCGGCGATCTGGCGGGTGTCGGATGTATGGTCGATTCCTGCGGTGTCTGTCCGTCCTGCCGGGACGGAGAGGAGCAGTTCTGCGATTCCGGTCCTGTCTGGACATACAACTCGGTCGAAAGGGATGGAATAACGCCCACCTTTGGGGGATATTCCGACAAGATCGTGACAAATGAAAATTTTGTCCTGCGTCTTCCCACGGGTCTTCCTCTGGAGCAGGTGGCACCACTCCTGTGCGCGGGTATCACGACTTACTCACCGCTCATGAGATACCAGGTTGGTCTTGGCCAGGAGGTTGGCGTTGTGGGGCTCGGGGGCCTGGGTCACATGGCGATTAAGTTCGCCAGAGCAATGGGCGCCCATTTGACTGTCTTTAGCACCTCTCCTTCCAAGAAGGCCGATGCCCTGAGGCTTGGCGCCCATGATTTTGTCCTTACAAGGAATTCGGATTGGGGAGACAAGATGGCCAACCGGTTTGCCCTGATCGTCGATTCGGTTTCTGCCGCCCACGATCTGTCCCCCTACTTCAATGCCCTCAGGAGAGATGGGAAGATTGTTCTGCTCGGCGCGCCGGAAAAGCCCATGGAGGTTCATTCCTTCATGCTTATTACAAAGAGGCGTTCTCTCACTGCCTCCCTGATCGGAGGCATACATGAAACACAGGAAATGCTCGATTATTGCGGGGAGAAAAAGATTGTTTCCGATATAGAACTGATTCCGATTCAGAAGGTAAATGAAGCCTATGAACGGACCCTGATTGGAGATGTGCGCTACCGTTTCGTGATCGATATGAAGTCGCTGAATCAATAAAAAAGCGCCGAGCCGGGTTCACGAAGCGTGGAGGAGGAATGGATGGGGGAATGGATAGATCGTGGATTCGCATACAAGACGGAGAATCCGGGACCGGAAAAGGGGCCGGGTCTTGTGGTTCTGATGGAGACCTATGGGGTAAACGATCATTTCCGGAATCTGTCCGGAAGGTTTTCCCGATGGGGGATGACCACGATCGTGCCCGACCTTTTCCACCGGCTTCCCCCTGAACGAAGGGTCGTGTCATACGCCGATCGGGAAACCGCGATGTCCAATCTATCCCGTCTCAGGGATGAGGAAGCTCGTGAAGATATTCTCCGGGCCATGGATCATTTGAAGAACGACCGTCATGTCGATCCGGACAGGATTGGTGTTGTCGGGTTCTGTATGGGAGGACGTCTCGCCTTTCTTGCCGCCGAATGGTTCGGCTCCGGGATCAAGGCGGCAGCCAGTTTCTACGGAGGAGGAATTGGCGCTCCCAAGGGACGGACACCCGGACAGACGGAGGTTCCCCTCCAGGGAATCCAAAAAATTACCGCTCCGATCCTTCTCGTTTACGGGGAGGAGGATTCGTTAATTCCCGAAGAGGAACGGGAGGCGGTGGAGGAGGCGCTCAAAGCAGGTGAAAAATCATTCCGGATGATTTCCTACCCGGGCGCCGGACACGGATTTTTCTGTGATGACCGCCCGTCCTACCGGAGGGAATCAGCGCTTGAAGCGGAGAAGGCGCTGAGGGAGTTTTTCTCGACCTCTCTTTAGGGGGATGGAAGGATTCATAGAGATCGGAAAATCTTCCGATAAGATCCGGGACAGGCTTCCCCGTTCTGTCGATTGACGCCCCAGAGAGCAAACAAGGATGGTGTTGTAGAACTGTTGGTCCGGCTCCATTAGCACAATGCGGAAGGGATCGGTGGTCATGGCTGAAAATATACTGTCCCAGGACGAGGTCAACGCCCTCCTGCGAGGAATCGTCGAAGGGGATATCGAGACACAGAAGCCGGACGTCCCGGAAGAGCCCGGGAAGAAAACCCGCGAATACAATCTTGCAAGCCAGGAGAGAGTCATTCGTGGGCGTATGCCGACCCTCGAGATCGTCAACGAGCGATTTGCCCGCTTTTTCCAGGTGACGTTGTCGTCGACGCTCCGGAAAGCCGTCGAATTTTCCCCTGTGTCGACAGAGATGATCAAATTTGGTGAATTTATCAAGAAAGTGGCTCTCCCTTCCAATATCAACATCCTTCGACTTGAACCCATGAAGCGGAATTTTCTGCTCATCATCGATGCCCGTATGGTCTATCTTTTGGTGGATCACCTGTTCGGGGGTGTGGGGCGAGGGCATGTGAAGGTCGAGGGCCGTGACTTTTCCCCGATAGAAAACCGGATCACCCGCAATATTCTCAATCAGGCAATCGGGGATTTCGAAAAGGCCTGGGCGCCGGTCCACCATATCGGCATCACCTACATTCGTTCCGAGATCAACCCCCAGTTTTCCGCGATTGTTTCTCCGACAGAAATGGTCATATCCTTGACCTACCGTCTCGACATCGATGGTCAGGGCCGTCCGGTCTATATCTGTATTCCCTATTCGACGATTGAACCGATCAAGGAAAAGCTTTACACAGGGTTCCAGAGCGACCAGTTTGAGGTGGACCATCGCTGGATTCTCAGGCTGCGCCAGCGCCTCGATTCTGTTCCTGTGCGGGTTGTCGCCGAGCTGGGAACGGCACAGGCAAGACTCTCAGATGTTCTGACATGGAAACCCGGAGACATTCTTCATCTGGACCAGTATGTTGACGACCCCATCAGTCTTTCCGTTGAAAAGGCCGTCCGGTTCAAGGGCCGTCCTGGGGTCTATCGGTCGAGCAGGGCTGTCCGGATCGACGATCGGGTTTTTCCGGACTTGACCGACATCAGGAAAAATCAGGACGAGGAGTCCTAGATCCCACCGGCAACATCAAGAGTCAGAAAATCAGGGAGTGTTTCAGGAGAGTCCTTGACTGGGGAGGCCGTCTTTTTTCAGAGATTTCGGTCAGGCCGAGACCGAAGTGATGTCCCCCGCATAAAAGGGCGGGAGAGCATGGAGCCTTTGCGATACTAGCCTTGAAAAGAGAACCTGTTCTGTTTGCTCCAGCGACATCTGGTACGGCGAGATGAGATATTCCCCGTCGGTCTGTGTCCGGAAGATCAGATCGTTTGTCCGGATGAAGCGGGACACCTGTTCGATCGTCGTCTCTCTCACAATAAAAACCGGAACGGTATCAATTCCCTGGCTGCACCGAAAACGCAGGACATCTTTCAGTGCCCCCCAGTCATAGGCCCCTTCTGAAAATGAATTCATAAACGGAAGAGGGGCAAATTTCAGGGACAAGGCCTTTCGATTGACGGATTCCATCAGGTCGTGAAAGACTTTCCGTCCGGAGGGATCGTTGATTTTTCGGCTGGCGGCATGGGGCAGGGACATGGTGATCCAGAGAAGGGGGATCGTCCTGTAGAGAAAGACAGGAATCCAGAGAAAGCCCAGATCATCGACGTAAGGGTGCTGGGTTCTATGACGGAACACTTCTTTTGAAACGGAAAGGATTTTTCTCTTCCAGATCCCGAATATATTGGACTGATAGACTATTTCCCGGCTGTCAGTCTTTTCCAGATCGTTGATCCCGGCCGACCCCGGATAGAGCCAGACCGATGACGGGAGCCAGGAATGTTCCGCCAGTTTCTCCAGCACGAGAAATGTGAGAGATTCCATCTTGTGGGTGGTCAAGGCGTGGTCAAGAACCGGAAGGAGTTGTTCCGGAGGGAACGGCGGAGGTTCCTTGCCCGGGCAGATCACATAGAGGGCATTGTCGGTACTGCGAAGACAGAAAATTGAGGCCGACTCTGAATCCATGATGCGAGCTGCCCGCTCGCCCAATGGCGTCGTGAACATCCCGCCATTTTGAAGAATGTTTTCCAGAATGGGACGGTCGAGAGGGGCTGCCATCGACTTGAGATATTTTTCAAACTGGTGCTGGTCGAGTGTTGCGATCTCCCGTGTAAGAAGAGGGTTCCTTCCGGAAAGCCACCGTTTTCCGTCACTGAAAACTGCAAATCGGCCATCCCAGAGTCGCGCCATCTCCTTCCATGTGTCCGTGTAATTGTAGGGCGGCTCGAAGATTGACGACATATGATGTTTATGGATCGTTACAAGCATGGTATCTCCACACCCCAAGATTTGTCCGAATGACCAAGACAGGCCATCGTGGCGTCGGGCGGAAAATGTCACTACTGTTCACTTCCTGGGCCAATTGATGCCTGCGTGCCGGAGATGGTCTGACAGTGTCCCGGGATGCAGCAACGCTCGGGTGTGAAATCTCAATATCAAGTGGCAATTTTTTGTTTTTTCAAAATTACTTTGATGAGTTTTTAAGGCAACACCATTAAAGACCACTGCTGAGGATTTGTCAAAAATCCACCTTTTCTGGACATCGTTACGGAGAGATTCCCCATATCCCCGTGGCCCGGCACAGTCCTCCAGGAATCTTTTGAGGACAAGATCTTGCAACAGGGGGGGAGGATTCGTGGGGAATCGTTGCGCCCGCTTGCTCCCCAGAATCGGCGTTCCTTGTTCTGACGGGAGGCCCTTGTGCGCTGACCCCGCCCTCTGCGAAGAGAAAAACGAGGAATGACAGGTCAAGGGTCAGGAAAAATTCTTCCGCTGTCAATCTCTGGGTCATGAATATCCGGTTCATGGGCGGCAGATACAGAATCACCTGTTGCCAGATGCCTGTGATGAAGATCGATTTCGCGTGGGGAGGGTTCTAAAAAAAATCGTCCCGGGAACGATTTCTTGTCAGAGTGGATCGAGAGAGTTTAGGACAATTGGGAGAGAAGGCTCTGCCCGCCGATTCGGACCACTCGAGAAGGGCCGCATCAGCCGAATATCCCCCAAACCCGTCTGGATTTTTCAGGGTGTTGTTCAGAATTATGGCTTTCACCAGCAGCGTCCGGAAAGCCACAGTTTCTGAAGGCTCGCCTGCGCAGGGGCCACCTGTGGCCAGAGTGTCTGAGTAGGCCATATCCCGACATTCACGCAGGAATAGAGCTGTCTTTTCGATAGTCTTTTCCGTCTTGCCACCGGATTGGATTGCCCGCCAGAGCCGTTTCGTCACCTTTCAGGCAGACAACCTCGATAAATCTGGGACGGGCGGGAACCTTTTTGCCGGCTTTGATCTGAACGATGTCTCCCGGGATAAGGTCGGAGTCTGATACGACTACTTGGTTTCTGCCAAAAATCATCCTTAGTCTGGGGAACCGACAGGGTTTTAAGTGAAGTGATGGCATTTCGGCCAGAAATTCATTAATAATCCAAGAAGTCATTGATCAGGATGATTGCGAGAATGATGGCGATATCGACTTTTCACCGATCATCCCCGAAATGAGAGCGGCAACGATCAAAATCCAGACCGTGAATTCCTTGAACTGTTCAAGGAGTACACTGAAGGGGAGGTAATCTGCCTCGCGGAAATCCGTTTTTCGCCAGAGCCCCGGTGCTGGGCATCATTTGGGGAAAGTCCGGCGCAATCCACCTTCAGGAAATCCGGGACTTTCTGGGCGGTATGGGGATGTCGGAGTGGTCTGGGGGGCCGGGTTCCGAAAGGTTGAGGACGGGAGAGGGTTTGGTTAGGGTCCATGTTCTGGATTCATCTGGTCGTCAGTACGTGGACAGACAGTCGGAAGACAAGTCCTGAGCCTGACTGGTGGATCGATCGCTCTCCTCTGGGTCACATTCCTTCTTCTCCATTCTAATCGTTCGGAGATAGCAAAAATGAAGATCGGGCTTCCGGATTGGACAAGGAATTTACTGACCACGACCCGCCTCCTGGAATATTTCTTGGGCATGATTGTCATGTTTGTTCTCCTGTATCTTTTTTCATTGATCCTTTTTGTCAGGCTTCCTGACGACTATCTACTCCGGTTTTCGGTGGGCCGGGAGAAAGATTCTGTCCCCCCGACCGGCAAAAGGATCCTCGGGGCCGGAATTTTTCTCCTGGGGCTGGTTCTTTCCATTCCGGGGATTCCGGGCCCTGGCTTCATTCTTGTCGGAATTGGTCTCGTTCTCATGGGGGTTGTCCAGCCTAAAACGTATGTCGGTTTTTTATTGAGACACCCAAGCGTCCTCGATCGTGTCAACGATCTCAGGCATCGGTTCGGACGCCTCCCCTTGAGGCGTCCTCCGTGAAACACGGAATTGCGGTTCCTTTCCCCTGCGTTTAACTATTCCGGCTTTTAGAAGAGATGCGTGGGAGGTCTTTTTACGCTGTTTTTGAGAGCGAGAAGTGCGCGGAACGTTTCCGTCCATGGCGTCGAAACCGCTTTCTTAAAAGATCGGGGATGATATTGATCCCGTTGGCCCCTGAAGGGCGATAGATTTGAGGGATTCCCGAGAGTGTTTTGGATCAAGGTGCTTTGACAGGTAGAAATATTGGGCTATTTCCTTGTCATGGGCGGGAGAGCATGGATCTTGGAAGGGCCTTTACCAAATTGGATAATTGGTGGCGATGGAGGGATTCGAACCCCCGACCGAGTGATTATGATTCACCTGCTCTGCCGACTGAGCTACATCGCCTTGATGAAAAGAATATGGAAAGGACTGCGGTTAGGAAGTTATAAAACTGGGAAAATATAACACAAATGAGGTTGTCCCTCAATCCTTTCGCCGCTATTCATGCTTTTTGCCAATCTTGCCTTCACGGACGAGGCGGGCATGCTCTTTCAGAATGCATTTGTCCATAACGACAGCCATTCCGGCAATTTCTGCGAGCCTGTACCCTTCCTGGCTGACGATTCCTTCCTGAATCCATACTTTTGGAACGGCCGTTGCAACAGCTTCCCTGATCACTTCCGGAATATCGGCGGCATTGCGGAAAATGACGATGAGGTCGGGGGTTACCGGAAGGCTCTTGAGATCCGGATAACAAGGGATGTGGGCGACCATCGAGAGATTGGGGTTGACCGGGAGAACATCGTAGCCGTGGCCTTTGAGGTAGCTTGAGACAGTCAGGCTGGGTCGCCCCAGCTTGTCTGAAATTCCGACAACAGCAACAGTCTTGACATCCTCAAGAACTGACTCGATCGGGCTGGTTTCCAAAAAATCCTCCAAATCAATATTATTACTGTCCGCTGAATGAATGCGATTCGTCTCGCTCAATGGATCATGTTATGATAGCCGAAAATGGTCTTGTTTGGAAAGATCTGCATGTCAGCAGTGTCCGGAACCTTTAATAGGGTGGCTTTATGATCGATATGAATCTGGACGCGCTTCCTTTGATGCGACCGGGTGTGGTGGATGTTCTAGCACGTTCACTGGAGAATCCGGTTCTGGCAACTGCACGTCATCGAAATGGTTTGCAGGCCGCAGAAAGGCTCGAAGCGTCAAGAGCGATGGTGGGAGGGTTTCTGGGGGCTGAACCCTCCGAAATCGTCTTTGTTTCCAGCGCCTCGGAGGCCAATACCTGGGCCTTGTCCGGCGCGAGATTTGCCGGAGGCCGCCCCCCGGACCACTTACTGGTCTCGCCCCTTGAGCATGTCTCCATCTTGAAAGCCGCCGTCAATCTTCAGGAGCAAAGGAAAGTATCCCTGACTCTCCTCAGGCTCTCTTCGGATGGGTCGGTCGATATCGACTGGTTGAGGAAGCACTGGCCTTCCGGAAGAGTTCTGGTATCGGTGCAGGGAGCCAATCCGGAAACGGGAACGCTCCAACCCATCAATGAAATCGGAGCCTTGGTTCGTGAACGAGGGGGAATGTTTCATAGCGATTTTGTTGCCGTCGAAGGGTGGGAGGCTCTGGAGCTCGATGAACGGCCGGTTGACCTTGCGACTATTTCAAGTGCAGTTATCGGGGGACCTTCCGGCATTGCGTCTCTCTGGATTCGGCGGGGAGTCCGGATGATCCCCCTGATCCATGGGGGCGCACAGGAAGAAGGGCGACGAGGAGGAACCCAGCCGGTTTTCCTGTCCGAAGGATTCGGGGCTGCGGCCCAACATGCGGGTATCCACGGGGCTGTGGAGCGACAGAGGCTCTTTGATCTCGATTCCCTCCTCCAGAAAAAAATCATGGAAGAGTTCCCGGAAGTGACCCTCGTCGGAGGTGCGTCCCCCAGAAGACAGGGAATCCTCAATCTTCTTGTTCCCGGGATCGATGGACAGGCCCTCCTTTCCCTGATGGACAGTGAGGGTGTCCTTGTGGGAACGGGCTCAAGCTGTTCTTCCCAGTCCCTGAAGGTTTCTCATGTTCTCACGGCACTGGGGTATTCTGCGAGGGCTGCCCAAGGGTCCAGCGTCCTCAGTCTGGGGTGGTGGAATCAGCCTTCGGATATCTCCCCCTGGGCCAATGCTTTCCGGAAAGGGATCCAGACTCTTTCGAAACTGAAGAGCACTGGAACGGATTCCCGGCCATAGGAGGGAATGATGGCGGACATCTGTATAATCGGGGGTACCGGGTTTGTCGGACGGCATCTTGTCGCCGCCATCCGGAAACATGACCCGTTTGCGATTATCAGGATTTTGTCCCGCTCATCTCCGGTCAAGCCCTTACCAGAGAATGTGATCTGGTCCAGATTTGACGTGACCGATCCCCTGTCCCCCAAAAACGCATTGTCAGGTTCGGAGGTGATCTATTATCTTCCGGGAATTTTGGCGGAGACCAGGTTTCAGTCCTACGAGGAAGTCCATTACGAAGGCGTGGTCAGGACCCTTGGAGCCATAGGTACTGGAAAAGGTGTCAGACGCTTCGTCCATCTGAGTGCAGTCGGAGCCGCGCTAAACGCTCCCAGTGTCTATCACAGGACCAAAAAAAAGGCCGAAGAGGCGGTCGAATGCTCCGGCCTCCCCTACACGATAGTCCGTCCTTCTCTTGTCTTCGGTCCGGGGGATCGCTCGATCAACCAGTTCCTGACGTTTGCAAGGACCCTCCATGTGCTTCCCATGATCGGTCCGGGAACGGCGCGGGTTCAGCCCGTCTTTGCCGGAGACCTGGCGGAGATGCTGACGGTGGTGCCCTCCCGGGAGGAAATGGCCGGGAAGATTTATGAGGTGGGAGGCCCCAGAATCTATACCTATCGGGAGATGATGGAGGGTATCCGAAAAAGCGCCCGCCTGAAGGCGATACTCTTTCCCGCTCCGGTTGGGCTTCTCATGTTTTCCGCCATGCTTCAGAAAATCTTTCTTCCAAGACCGTTCCTGACTCTGGATGTCATCCGGATGGCCTTGTCCGACAATGTGACCAGGAGCAACGCTTTGATCACAGATTTCAGGATGAGCCTGACCTCCCTTGAGTCCTACCTCGAATCGGGGGCCATCTGATGTCGCGAATGCCAGTCTTGTTCGTGTCTCACGGAGCTCCGATTTCCCTTGAAGATCCGGAGTGGATGAAGGACCTGGAAGAATGGAGTCGCTCCCTTCCTCCTGTCCGGGAAATCCTGGTAATCTCGGCCCACTGGGTAACGGCTCCCCTGACGATCGGTCCCGCCGAGTCAGTCCCTCTTCTCTATGATTTTTACGGTTTCCCTGACCGGTTGTATCGGGAGAAATACTCCTCTCCTGTTTCGACCTATCTTATGCAAAGACTGGAGGGGATTTTCGGAAAAGGGGGAGCTCGGGTTGCGAGGAACCGGGGTTTGGACCATGGGATGTGGGTTCCGTTAAAAGGGATGTTCCCACGGGCCGACATCCCGGTTCTGGGGCTTTCCTTGCCAGGACTTGAACCAGATGAACTCTTTGCGATGGGTCAGAGTCTTTTTCCCTTGAGGGAGGAAGGCGTCATGATCCTGTGCAGTGGGGGAATGATCCACAATCTGGGAGAGCTGTCGTCCAACACCTCGGTCGCTCCGCCCTCCTGGGCGCTGGAGTTCGACCAGTGGGTAACGGACAAGCTTTTGTCGGGGGAGAGATCCTCCATCCTGGCCTTTGATACCCTCGCCCCCCATGCCAGACGGGCCCACCCCAGCACAGAGCATTTCGCCCCGCTCTTTGTTGCCCTGGGAGCATCGGGGGACTCTACGGAGAAGGTCTCCTTTCCAGTTGCAGGCTTTCGGTGGGGAACTCTTTCGATGAAATCAGTCCAGTTCGGGGTCGCGTGATCCTGTCGGGGTCCGGATTTCTGTCGAAGCTTTCCCAGGTGCCTTGATCGATGTTGGCTGAATCGAGTAGAATAAAGAGTGTTTTTGTGCAACTGGAAATTATGTATTGAGGGAATGCTGAAGATTCGCTTGGGAAAGAAACCTTGACGGGAGTTCGATATGAGTGGTGTAAATAAGACAGAAATCAAGGCATATTTGAAGCCATCCTGTGGATGGAGTCGTGGCGTCCGGGCCGTTTTTGCAAAATATGAACTGCCGTATGAAGATATCAATATTATTGCCAGTGCCGATTCCTATAGGGAAATGGTCAGGAAATCCGGGCAGACGCTTTCTCCCTGTGTGGAAATTAACGGGGAAATGCTTGCCGATATTAGCGGAGAAGAGGTTGAGCGATATCTTCTTTCGAAAGGGATCGTCACATCTGTTCGGGCAACGGTTGATACTCCCCTGGATCGCGGATGTCAGGGCGGAGAACCTGTCGAGATGGAGCCAATGAGTGCGCAGAAGAGATCATGACCCGACAGGGGGTGGTCTTAAGATGGATCGTGTTATCGAAAGGCATACAGAATGAATGAAGCGAAGACTGAACACTTTTCCGGGGTGCAATCCATAGCTGCCATAAATGTGGCCTGGTGGCAGGTTTTGGCGGCATTGGGCTTTTTTGTGTGGATTCCCGCCACATTGTACCTGCTGTTGTTTGCTCCTCTGCCAATAGTGCACAATATGGTTCATCCGGTTCGACATGCGTTCAGTTTCGTGATGTGCCATTAATTAATTCTGGATGGTTCCAGCTTCCTTGATACAAGATAACTGGCGGGGTGTCCTTCCGAGCCCTGCCTTTCTCGTAGCGCCTGTAGCTCAATCGGATAGAGCAACAGACTTCTAATCTGTAGGTTGACCGTTCAATTCGGTCCAGGCGCACCAATACTTAAACGATTTTCACTCCTCGGGCTGTGCCGTAAACGTGCCGCGATCGCCAAAATCTGCCCTGGCATTGGACGCCCATTCCGCAAGATGATTCTCCCCCAAATGCGCATATCTCATGACCATCTGAAGATTTGACCATCCTCCGAGCTCCTGCAGGACGGCCAGAGGCGTCCCGGCCTGAACGTGCCAGCTAGCCCAGGTGTGCCTGAGATCGTGAAACCGGAAATTCTCGATCTTCGCCTTCCGGACCGCTGCATCGAAGGCTCCCCCCACCGTCTCCATCGGTCGCCCTTTGTATGTGAAGACCCGGGCCTCATGCTTTCCTTTCTCTCCCTCGAGTATCCGGGCCGCCTCATCCGAGAGCGGGATCCGAAGGTCCTTCCCTCCCTTCGCCTGGTCCGCGTGGATCCAGAGGAGCTTTCTGACAACATCCACCTGGGACCATTCCAGCTCCAGGATATTTTTCTGTCGAAGTCCTGTGGCGAGCGCAAACGACACGAGCGCCCCCATGTGGTCAGGACAGGATTTCATCAGGCGATCGGCCTCCTGACGGGTGAGGAACCGGATTCGTTTCGGGGGAGATTTCGAGAGGACGACCGGAGGGGGCGCATCGATCCATCCCCATTCCCACGAGGCGCGCAGTATGGATCGGAGGCACGACATATAGCGGTTGACGGTCTGGAGAGAGACGGAGGTCCCCTTATCTTTCCATCCAGCACCGGATCGCTTTTCTTTGGCCTTTTTCTCCGCCAGAGAGTCGATCAGGTCCCGGTTTATGGATTCGAGAGGGCGATTTTTAAGGTATTTGGTGAGCCATTCGATGTATCGGACGTTATTTGGGGCGTTGGCCCCTTCGGTGCGGGACGACAGCCACCGGGAGGCGGCTTCCTCCCATGTGCGGGAGGGTCTTTCGTTCAGCTTCGACTGTTTCCAGAGCTCGGCCTTCGTCCGGTCGTGGTACTCTTGCGCCAGCTCCTTCTGGTCCGTGCCAGAAGATCGTCTAACGCGCTCCCCGGAGCCGGGGGCGGAGAGATCGATCCACCAGATTTTTCCGCGCCGAAAGAGGGACATATTGTCGTGGGCTCCTGGAACCATTGCATGAGGGTTGACTGTTCTATCCTCCAAGATCCTCCGATTTTCCTCGCCGGGATGCAACCCTTCGCGCACTGCTCCCGGACGACCTTAGGGGTCACCCGGAGGATACGGGCGACCTCCGGAATAGTGAGGACGGTCATCTCTCAAGCCCCGGAAGGGTTTGCTGGCGCGGAATTGTCAGGCCCTTGCACCGGAGGAAATTCTTTATGAACTCCATCGCCTCATCATACGAGCGGGCCGGTCCCATATATCCTTCGTAAGATCCTCGTTGCTCCTGCACGCTAAAATGGAACGGGAATTTTTCGTCCCCCTCATCGATGAGGCATTCAAAATCTCCCACCATCCGGTGCCATACCGTTTTCTCGCATACCCAGGATCTCATTCCTCCTCCTCAGTCAATTTTGTATCCTTCCCCTATCCAAAAATCTTTTACCTCCTCCGGAGTCGGCCTCTTGTCCCGGATCAGAAAATAATGACTGTCCCCGTCCGGAGTCTCCCCGATGTCGAAAGCGGGCACGCACCCGGGCTGGATGCCGTCGCAGGGGGCGAGATCAGTTCCGGAGCATCCGCATTCGCAAAAGATATTGCACAGTCCGTCCCGGCCCGTTTCTATGATGTGCTGACGGATCAGTTCGATAATGGGCATAGGTTTATGGGACTCCTCCATATGATTCACTATTTTAGTCAATGCACTTGCTAAAGCAGTACCGTCTATTATAGATTTTGTAACTTTAGCGCATTCATGGATCATCTTTTTTTCTTCTGGAGTGGTCATTTTTCCTCCTCCTTCACCCAATCCCACGCCTCGTTCACCACTTGCTGAAAGGTTCCTGATTTCATTATTATGTCGCTACAAAAATTCCATAATATCCATTCTCCTTGAGGGGTAACTCCAAAGCATATTTCCGGATGCTTCTCTCTCAGGATCCCGGCCCGGATGTAAGTGACCATCTGGTTCCATTTGGAGCCATCTGGATCATTGGAAATCCGCTTAAAGCACAATCCTCTTTTGTGCATTCCACAAAAAATCTTTGCGGGTTCTCCTCCGCACAGCGGGCAATCAAGAAGTTTGATCATCGATATCTCCTCTTCCAGACAATTTCCCGAGCTTTCTCCTCGCATTCCCTGCAACATGAAAGATCCTCGATCAGGAAGACCTCCGGATTCTCTCCGCAAAGGTCGCAATACTCAATATCCTCCGGGATCTCTTCGTCTTCCATGTACCCCCCCGCTCAATATCTCCTGCGTCTTGGCCCGGTATCCGTCCCCTTCCTTGGCGGATTTCAGCACGTCGGGAGAGATCGGTGCCATCCGGAGCTGTCGCACCGCATCGTCGATCATCCTCTTGATTGCCGTCATCGTCTCAAGCCCCAACTCGACTTTCTGGGAAAGCTGGAGTCGGTCGTTATCTGGCAACTTCGTAGGAATACTTGACAGTTCAGGTTCAGGATCAGGAGCCTTGGGAGGCTCAAGGATTCTCACGATATCCGACACCCACCTCTCGTTTATCGGGGCCTTCCCTCTTTCCCAGAGGGATATGAGTGACACAGTGACTTTCAGCTCTTCGGCCAATTTCGTCATCGTCATCCGGGCGGTGTGGCGCATTTTCTTAAGATCGGTGGGGGTCAAGACTGTCCTCCTCTATTTCGTCCTAACAGACTTGTCTTCGTACGCTCTCAAGCCGGGGTGGTAGTCGCTTGTCTTCTCTTTCCACGTCTTTGCAAGGGCGTTGATTTTTGATTGGTTAACGCTGATAACATCGGGAGGCGTTTTCCCTTCCGCAATTCCCCGGCACAGTGCCCGGATATCGGAAACTTCCGCCTTCCAAGCTTTCGGGATGGTGAGACCGTCGATCTTTTCCTCGACAATGATCGGTTCCTGGATATAGATCGGGGCTTCGAGGGCTTCCTGTGCGAGTCTGTCCGCCTCTGCTTTCTCGACCTCTTCCCTGAGTCTCCGGTTCTCATCGATGAGCTTCTGGAGCTCTGCCTTGGCCGCCGCTTCCCGGAGGATTCTTTCCGCCTGGGCTTTCTTCCCGGATTCTTCAAGGAGACGGGCCTGTTCAAGTTTTTCCGCCGCAAAGGTCTCCATATCGGCCTTTAGGCGTGCATTCTCTTTCTCTCGGGTCTCGTCCTCGATCCGCTGGCGCTCTTTTCTCTCGGCCTCTTCCTGCGCTCTCCTGACCCGCTCTTTCTCTTCTTCTTCCTTTCGGATTCTTTCGGCCTCGATCCGGGCGAGACGCTTTTTTTCTTCTTCATGGGCCAGCAATTTATCGTTGACGATCCGGATCGCCTCTTCGTAGGGATTCTTGATGCTCTTTTCCTTGCCAAGGTTGACCTGGTGGGCGTCCCACGAGGCTTTTTTCACGTCACTGAACCATTCGATGAAAGTAGTCAGAACGGTTTTCTTTTGTCTGATAAAAGTCACGGCAAATTCGGCTTCTTCCTTGCATGTGACCTGAATCGCCTTCGCCTGATCGATGCTTGCCAGAGCTTCCTTCTCTAGCTTCGTAAGGTCTTTCGTTGGATGCGCCAGATCGATATCCACGACCTCGACCCCGGATTGCGAAACGATCTCCACATTGCTCATTTTCGCTCCTTCAACTTGTAAACCCTTAGAATCGCCTTCCAGTCCTCGGGGGAGTGCTCCCAAAGCTGGATCTCAAATTTTCCATCTTCTTTCAGGTGGACAGACGCGCTTTCATGGAATCCCCTCTCGCCTTGCTCGTCAAGAAGAAGACGATAAGCCGATAGCTGATACTCGATGTGCGGCCATGCTCCCGTCTTGATGTCGATCAGGATCTTGCGCCCTTTTCCATCGATTCCTACCCGGTCCAACGTCCCGGCATAGCCGTGGATCTTCGAGGCCATGCGATGTTCGATGTGTGTAAAGACGATCCCGGTATACTTGGTAAACCTCTTCCACGCTTCGAGGTATCCTTTTAGCCTCGGATCGACTGTGAGGGGATCAAGGATGTCCAGATCCCACATCTCGCATAGTTTGTGTACGATAACCCCCCGCATCCGGGATTCCTCGGTGAAGAACGTGGAATCCACGAACCCCATTTTGTCCAGAATATGTGTGACTGAGGGAAGAAGGCGGCCATGCAGCCGGTACTCATGCTTCCCCTCGTCGAAGTCAAGGTCACGATCCATGACTGGACTCACTCACATCGTCCATCGCTAACATGACCTCGATCAGCTGGTCCGCCTTTATTTCCTCGAATTTCTGGAAGCCGAAACGGGTCTTGAGATAGTCGGCCCCTTCTTTCTGCGTCTCGGGAGTAAGCGTTGAAGCGACAGCGTTCCACTTCTGCTTGAGGGCCGCCAGCTCTTCCGCTCCGATCAGATTCGAGACTGGAGTAGGGGATGGAGTTTCTTTTTTCTTTTCCTTTTTCGGTTCCTTTTCTTCTTTTTCCTTCTCCTTTGGATGCCTTAATTCCTCCTCCGTTTCGATGACAGGTCCGGAAAAAGTCTGGAATTTCCCCTCCACTTCCTCCGCCGTAGATTGAGAGCTTACACGGTCCGGAAAAGCCTTCCGTAGGGCTTGAGCCTCTGCACATTTCGCAAGCTGGCCGTAGGGACGATTTCTCCACATTTCGTTTGGTTGCTCCGAGTCCCGGGAGGCTGTCGCATAATTTTCCTTCCAAAATTCGAGGGCGGAAAATTCGTAGATCTGTCCCCCCACAATCTTTTTAACTGTGATCCTGCACCACTTAGGATAAGTGAGTTTCATCGCTTTTCGGATATGAGATGTTTTCTTTCCGTTCCATTCTTTCTCATATTTTTCTTCTGAAAACTCTTCCATAATGTCAGGCCCGAACTCAGGTTCCGAAAGACCGGCGTACGCTCCTGATCGCTCAGCATTTATCCGGTACATCCCTATTCCGGGGATGATAGTGTCTTTGTTTTTCCCCTCTTTCGAGTTCCACATCGGCACGATATGAACAGGTTTGAGTAAGGGATTCATCCCCGCCGCCCTACAAAACGCAAGAACAAGTTCGCACGCCTGATCGGAAGCTCCGGGATAGAGACTATTTTTCAGAGACACCATAAGATCAGCCTTTTCTTGAACCGCAATCTCATTCCCCATTTTCTTTCTCCTCTTTTTTCTCGTATGTTTCCTTCAATCGATCCAGTAGCCAGACCGCATCGTAGATGTAGCCCATAAGCTCCCCCTCCAGCGATTCCTGAGAGCTTCCGGAAAGCTTCCAGAGCTTGGAAGCTGAACTCTTCGCCAGGTAAATAGACTCGTTTATTTCCTGAACAAGCGCCCTTTCTTCTTCGTGCATCACCCCCTCCTCCTCAGGATCGCCGGAACCTGCACCTCCTCGCACTGCTGGCATCTTCCGTGGAGCCTGATGAAAAGTCGCTCGGCATACTCTTTCTGTCCGTCGCATATAGGACATCGGGGAAATCGGTGCTCAAGAGAGATGACGCCGGATTCGGGATCTAAAAGGCTAGCGAACATTTTCCCCTCCTATGTGTCTGTTCAACTCGGAAATATCGTGGATCTCCACGGTTTCGGGGAGATCCTTTTTCTCGTCCCAAATTTTCTTGATGACACAGCATTCATCCCAGAGTTCAATACCGATCTCGTGATTGAACGACTGGATCTTCTCCCATGCCTTCTCAAGTTTTTCCCGAGTTGGATCCGACTTAAAGGCCTCTACTTTCACTTCTACGAGAGTGAGAGCGATCCGGACTTTTTTCGTTGTCATACAAATCCCCTCCTGATCCAGACTTATTCATCTTTTTTGAGCTTCACTTCGCAGATCCAGACCCAGGTGAAGGTCGCACTATAAAAGCTCTTTACCCATCTCATGTCGGCACCCGTCAGGTCGGCACCCGTCAGGTTGGCACCCGTCAGGGATGCGATGTTAAGTTCAAGGATGAGAGATCCACTCCATCGGTTTTTGATCTTGATCGTCTTTTCAGCTTTTGTTTCTGGAACTGATTTCGTTGCTTCATAATTTTCCATCGATTCCCCCTTTTTTTCAGCCGTCCGGACTTTCACGAACACCACCACAAAGTAAATGCAAAAATCAGGAACCAGAGAGGTATAGAGACGAGGATCGCCAATATCAATCCTCTGAAAAAGCTTCGTGATTCATCTCTTTGCACGCTTCCTCCATGTCGCAGGATTTCAGATAATCCCAGAGGTCCTCGACGGCCTGGTTCAGATCGTTCAGGAGGTCCTCTTCCTTCAGAGTTTCGTAGTCCGGGGTTTCGTTCAGTGAGCGTCTCAGTCGCCCGAGGTCATCGATGATTTTTTGGTTGATCATTTCTCCTCCTTTATCGCCTCTTTTTCCTCCCCCTGTCCGGGAAGACCCGCCTCAGATCGTTAAGTGCCATGCATCACCCGGAGCCTCCCGGAGAGGAGGAGGATTACTGCATTCGATCTTTCCTTCCCCGCTTCCGGGCCTCTTGATCCCGGTCTTTTAGGCGCTCTTTTGAGGAGTGGGTGGGTTCGATCTATGGAGGAGAGAATATCAAAATGGTATAATATTGTCAATACCAAAAAGATACCATTTTGATTAAGGCACAAAAAAACCGCCCGAAGACGGAGTGGAGGGAAGGAGGAGATTTTAGTCTTTCAAGGATTTAACTTGCTGAGATTTATATAGAGGACCTTTGGGACTACTTGCTCGGAATTCAACGTGGTGGTGTACGCGAAGGAGCCCTCGCCGACAAGAAGTCCCTCATCGATATACCCGAGCCTTGTAGCAATCGATCCTTTTCTCACGTAGATAAGAGCGTAATAATCCGTCCCCGGTATCATGACGAGGGCCTTGCGCTTCCCAAGAAACTGGATGACTCTTAGCATCCCTTTTCCAGAGAATGAGCACTTTTCTTTGATCCTGTAAGGGTTCGAAGTGACGAAAGAAAGAGGATCCAAAAACTTCTTTTTGCAAAAATTTTTGACAAACTTATCATAGATCTTTGGGGAAATCCCTTCCGCTATAAACTTATTAACTTCGGAGGGGGTTGCTCCCGTATTTTTCCATTCCAATGCAGTAGCGGGTGGAAATACTGTCCAGCCTGTAAATTCTTTCATATTTTCCGGGAGATATCCCGCCGATTTCCATTTTTGAGCCATATCGGGAGTGAGGGCGAATAGCCCCCATTTCGCCGCCTCTTCTTCGCTAAATCCATATTTTTTCCAGATGGTTGCCCCAACGGGATCGAAGCCGCCTTTGCGCCACCGAATGGCATCGCTCAGAGTAAAACCTTCCTTGCGCCACGCTTCGGCATCCTTCAGGGCAAATCCTCCTTTCCCCTCCCATGCGCTTTCTTCGCTTTTTGTGAATCCTGCGCTCTCCCAGGCATCTGGAATATTCGGATTTGATGAGATATTCATAATTCCACAGGAAGGTAATTCTGTAAGGGAGCAAACGGTGACTAATACTAATAGCGTCTTACTTAATCTTCCTTCCATCCTTTTCATCCTCCCCTCCAGACTTTTCGCCCCACGATCTTTATCTGAGTCGCCTCGCTCTCGAAGTAGCTCTCATCCGGAAACCGGCTCTTGTCGGTATTGTCGGAAGATATTTTAAGTCTCCCGTCAGCTTGCCAGAAGAATCGTTTTATTCGAAGACCATCCGGACTCTGGAAGGCGTAGACTTCTCCGCTTCTGATTGTGGTATCTCCCATATCGATAAGAACGGATTCTCCATCTTCGATATGGGGAGACATAGAATCTCCCGATACTTCAACAACACATAAGTTTTCAGCCGACAACCCCTTTGACTTCAACCAATCTATCCTATAGGCAAGCGTCTTGGATATTTCTACATGCTCTCCATTTTGGTGGCCATGGCCTCCGGATCCCCTTATATCCTGATACTTGGGAATGAAGGCGTATAGATGGGTAGGAAATTCTTTTTCGGTTTCTTTCTCCTCGTGAGAAATATCCATCCATCCCCGAGGAAGGGAGAGCTTGGTTTCGATCTCCCTGGCGATGTTGTTCCCGATATTTCTCTCCCCCCTCACGAGAGCGCCGATTTGCGCCGGGGCCTTCTCTATCAATCGCCCCATTTCGGCGTTGACGTTCCCGCATCTTTCCCGGATGAGGCACAAAAAGTTTTGGTGTCGTACGGCATTTATCTCCATGCCATCCTTATACCATTTTGATACTACACCATCGACATCCAAAAATCTATTGACCAATGAATATCTTTTTGGTATTCTCCCCTCCATGGAACTCATCGCATACCTCCGGAAAAAAAGTGCTACCCAATTAGCCTCCGAGATTGGCACGAGTCCTATGTACCTATTCCATATTGCTTCAAAACGACGAAAGGCCAGTCCTAAAATGGCTGTCGCCATTCAGAGGGCTACGGGAGGGGAAGTTTCTGTTTACGATCTTCGCCCGGACCTTGCCGACATCTTCAACCTATCCTCTCCCTCTCCGGAACAACACGAAAAAGATTTTCAGGAAGTTCCGTGAGCCTCTACGAGCGCAATCTCGCGCTGTTCGAGGACCGACTTGTGCAGGCCGGCCCGAGGAAGAATCTCGCCAGAGAAGTCGGTGTTTCGGACGGGCAGCTCTCCAAGCTCCTGAACGGGCAGCTCCGGGAGTACTGCCGGATCCTGGAAGCGCTCGGGCTGGAAATCGTCACCGAGGATTATCTCAAAGCTCTAAAAACCGTACTGCAGAAGGAAATACGGCCATGACCTCCGTGCTTGGCCTTCCCCTCACCGAAGAACAAGAGCAGCGCCTTCTTCTTGAGTGGGCCCACCTGGTGCGGGGGAAATTCCCGGCACTCAGGCTCCTATTTCATGTGCCAAACGGTGGATTAAGGCATCCTGTCACAGCGGCCCGTTTAAAGCTTCTCGGGGTTAAACCGGGAGTTCCCGACCTCATTTTACCCGTCCCGAAAAATGGCTTTATGGGCCTCTTTATAGAGATGAAGCGATCCGTGGACCGTCCGAAAAAAAAGGACGCGAAAGGTCAGCTCTCGGACGCACAGCTCTGGTGGCGTCACGAACTTGTATGTCAGGGATACAGAGTCGAAGTCTGCTACGGGTTCGAGGCGGCTAAAGAGGTCCTGGAGGAGTATCTGGGATGAAATCTATTTCAAAAATGAATATTCGGGAACGCTGGATAGAATTTGAACGCCGGAAATCCCTTCTTTGGAGCAGGAGTCTTTCCCCGGAAGAATACGAATCGGAAATCCGGAAAATCTCCGAGGACCTCGGGATATGAGAGGGGTTCAGGAAAGCCGGACCAGCTCGGACATCATGGAGCGTCAGGCTCTGTCTTGCCTGATGCAAAACCCCTCCCTTATCCGTGATTTTCCCGTCGAAGCGTCCCATTTCTCGCGCGAGGGCTACCGCCAACTTTTTGCCGTGCTCGCGGAGAGGCACGAGGAAGGGGAATCCCTCGATCCCTCTTCTCTCTTCCGCTCAGCTTCGGAAAAGGGGCTGTTAACATTTCTTGGAACCCCGGAGGACTTCGAAGACTTTTATTATCTTTGTGCGACGACCGCCACCTTTCCGTACTTTTTCGGCAAGCTCCAGGAGCTGAAAAACCTCCGCAGCCTCGCCCTTAAAAGCAGAGAGATCGAAGAGCGCATAAAGAAAGGGCAGGATTCCTCGGACATTCTGGCTTCCCTCAAAAAAACTGTAGAAAGTCTTTCCGGGTCCCTTGAATCGACGAAGACATCCGAACGGATAGATCCGTTCTCTCTGCTTCCCGACATCCTGTCTCTTTATAAGGGTGAATCCGGGCATGGCTACACAACGGGCTGGCACTCCCTGGACGATCACTTTAAAATTTTCCCGAACTATCTCACTCTCGTCACGGGAATTCCGGGACACGGAAAGACCGCGTGGACGGATGCCCTCCTTGTCAACCTGGCGCGCCTTCACGGGTGGAGATCGGTTATTTTTTCGGCTGAGTATATGCCCCTGGAAGATCACATCGCGGCACTCCTTGAACTCCATTCCGGACGCCCATTTTTCGAGGGCCCCCACATGAGGATGTCCGAGTCGGAAATACGGGAGGGGATCGACTTTATTTCCCGGCATTTTGCATTTCTGGATCCGGAAGTACCAACACTCGACCGGATCCTGGATCTCGCGGAAACCGAGATTGAAAAGAATGGAGGCAACGTCCTCGTTATCGATCCGTGGAATGAAATACAGCATCAGTATGGGACCCTGACCGAGACGCTATACATCTCGGAATCCCTCCGGAGAATCCGGCGTTTCGCCCGAAAACACAGTCTCCATGTCTTTCTTGTCGCCCATCCCCAAAAACTCCACAAAGACCCCTCCGGAGAATACCCGGTTCCCACCCCCTACGACATCTCCGGGGGGGCCAATTGGCGCAACAAGGCGGACAACTGCATCAGTATCTATCGGCGCATAGAAAACGGGTTTGAGCGACCGGAAACCGAAGTGCATATCGGGAAGCTCAAGCTTCGAAAGTTTGGCACCATCGGCATGGTAAGGCTCGGATTCGACCGACCCACCGGTCGATATATAAGTTTAAGCACATGATTTTCCGGTCCCGGCGGGGATAGAGACAACGGGGAAGCCTTGAAGCCCATACTTCAAGCGCCGGCCCTTTAATTTTCCTTATGGGAGGGCGTAATGAAATCAGAAGACGTTTACAGAAAAATTTTTATTCGGATCTGGGGAGACACAAAATTCAAAAACCTTTCTCCTCTTCCTCCATCGGGGCAATCTTTATGGATCTATATGCTCACTGGAACTTTTTCAAATCGTTTCGGGCTCTTTAAAGCCGGAGAAATGTCGATGGCAGAGGAACTTGGGTGGGATTTGAAAGCCTATCGCATAGCCTATCGGGAAGTCTATCGGGAAGGCTTAATCGAAGACTCTCCGGATTTACGATTGATCTATATTCCCTCCTTCGTGAAGCTCAACTTCCCGTCCTCTCCAAAGGTGGTAATCTCCTGGTCGGCCGAATGGAAAGAGATACCGGAATGCCCTCTAAAACTTAAAGCCTGGACCGACATTAAACACTTGATGGATAAGGCTGGAAAGCCTTGGGCAGAGGCTTTCGTAAAGGCTATTGTAAAGCCTATCGTAAAGCCTATCGTAAAGCCTATCGTAAAGCCTATGCGATATCAGGAACAGGAACAGGAAAAAGAAAGTACCCCCCTTATAAC
>JAYWMN010000029.1:0-17839 GCA_035873205.1 Nitrospirota bacterium | reverse complement strand
CACCACAGAGCGCTTCTTCTGGGACATAGGCCGCTGGCCAAGAACCTCCCCCGTCACCAGAAAGGAAGCACCCACCTCTTCCATGAACGCCTTCCCGATCCCGAAAGAGAGGTTCAGAGGATGATTGTCGTTGCCAACAGGATACGTGTGGCTCCGGGATATGAAAAAGAATTCGAGGAACGATTCAGGAACAGGAAAGGCATGATCGACGGATTTCCCGGATTCATTCGCAACCTGATCCTCCGGCCGGTGGACTCGGAGTTTTATTCGGTCATGACCTTCTGGGAGTCGATGGAGGCCTTCACCGCGTGGACCCACTCCGATTCTTTTCGGCAAGCCCATTCCTCAAGGCCGCCGAAGGAGATGTTCGGAGGTCCGAACGTTCTTGAGATCCACGAGGTGATCATGGATACGGCCACAAATGAGTAAGGGGGTCCTGCTTCTCTCGGGAGGACTCGACTCCTCCCTCGCGGGACTTCTCCTGAAGAGGATGGGAGTCGATCTCGTGGCCCTTCATCTGGAAAGCCCCTTCGGCTGCGATTCGATGGCGGAGACCATGGCTCGGGAGATCGGAGTTCCTCTTGTGGTGCGCCCCAAGGGGGAGGCCTTTCTTGAAATACTCAAGAATCCGAAATACGGGTACGGAAGTGCGATGAACCCCTGCATCGATTGCAGGATCCACATGTTCAGGATCGGGAAGGCGTTCATGGAAGAGGTGGGTGCTTCCTTTCTGGTGACGGGGGAGGTTCTTGGCCAGCGGCCTATGTCCCAGAAGAAGCGCTCTGTGGTGACGATCGATCAGGATTCGGAAATGGAGGGACGGGTCCTGCGGCCCCTGTCGGCGAAGCTGCTCCCCGAAACCTTGCCGGAGCTGGACGGAACGGTGGACCGGAAACGGCTGTTCGGATGGGCCGGCCGCAGCCGGAAGCCCCAGATCGCCCTGGCCAAACGTCTGGGATTGGGGATCCTGCCCTCTCCGGCCGGTGGCTGCCTCCTGACCGACAGCAATTTCAGCGAGAGGGTCGGGGATTTTGTCGCCCTCGAATGGAACAGGGAGGAGGCCCCCTCCGGGGAGGGAGTGGGGGTGGAGGCCGGACCGGTCGCCTCTCTCCTCCGCTATGGTCGGCATTTCCGTCTGGAGGAGGGGGACTGGGTGATCGTGGGGCGGGACGAATCGGACAACCGGGCCCTCGAGCGCCATATCCGGGGAGCCGGCGTGGCCTTTCGTCCAGACGGATTCGACGGTCCTCTGGTTTGCGTCCTGTCCACGGGACAGGATACGGGCCCGGACCGGGTGATGGAACTCGCATTTGGAGCCCTTCACGCCTTCGGAGGGGCCAAGGTTCCCGACGGAGATCTTCCGGTCCAGCTGCTGGCCGGCTCGGAAACGCGGCCTGTTCGCCTTCAGGGACTTTCTTCCGGCCGGGAACATTTGCGCGAGAAAGAGACATGGATGAGACAGTGGAGACAGTAGCGACCCTGTATGCCGATCATTCGCGCCGATATCTTCTGGAAAACCGGCCGTTCGTTTCGGTCTACCCCGTCCTTTCCCGACGGGCCCGCGGGATTTCGGTGGGGATCAACCTGAATCTCGACAAGGGCTGCAACTTCGATTGCATCTATTGCCAGGTGGATCGGACAACGACTCTTCCGGCTTCTTCCGGAGGGGGCCTTCCCCTAAGCCGACTCCCCCTTCCGGCTCTTGTCATGGAGGAACTCGGGCAGCTCTTCGACACGATCGCGACGGGGGCGTTTTTTCAGAAGCCTCCGTTCGACCGGGTTCCTCCGGAATTCAAGAGAGTGCGGGACATTGCCTTTTCGGGGGACGGGGAGCCGACCCTCGCCCCCTCATTCCGGGAGATCCTCGGAACGGTTCGCCGTTTTGTCAATGAGCGGTCCTGGGGTGCGGAAGCCCCGCCGCTTCTTCGCCTGATCACCAACGGAAGCGGTCTCTTTGGTCGGGAGATCCGGGCCGCAGTCCGGAGGTCTCTCCTTGAGGAAGGTCCGGGAGAGATCTGGCTCAAGCTCGACAGCGGGGACCGGGTCCATTTCGACAGGATCAACAGGTCGTCCCTCCCCTTCGACCGGATGACAGAGGGGCTCGACGCCATCGTTTCCGACACTCCGGTCACCCTTCAGACCATGGTCCTTGACTTCATGGCGAAAGGAGAGCCAGGCGCCATTCTGGCCGACGAACGCTTCTGGACTCCGCTTCGTGACCGGGTTCTCTCCTGGTCCGCGCGGGGGGCACGGATCGAGTCGTGGCACCTCTACAGCGTCGCCCGTCCTCCTGCGGAAGAGGCTGTGAAAAGGGTGCCGGTCGAACGTCTGGAGGCCTGGGCTTCGGAGGTGAGGGGACTTCTGCCCTTTCCTGTTCTGGTCTTTCCGTGAGCACCGAGACCGAAAGGGAGGCGACTCCTGGCGGGTCGGATCCGTCCGTTTTTCCGGAAGGTTCAGGCGTCGAGTTCTTCTTCGACTATGCCGCAATGGCCCACGACAGCGGACCGGGACATCCCGAATCGGCCGCACGGCTTTCCGCCCTGCGGCCCCTTTTCGACCGTCGGGTCGAAGAAGGAAGGGGGCGATGGCTGGACCCGTCTCCGGATCCGGATCTTTCTCTTTACCGTGAGATCCATGCCGGAGACTATATCGACTTCCTTGAAACCCTTCCTCCGGGGAGCCCCCCGGTTCCGATCGACGGGGATACGCAGGTTTCCCGGGCCACGGTGACCTCCCTGGAGGAAATCGCCGGGGCAGTAAGGGAACTGTCCGTCTCCCGGAATCCGGTCAGGAGGAAGGTGTTCTGTGCGGTCAGGCCTCCGGGTCATCATGCCCAGGCCCGGGGAGGGATGGGGTTCTGCGCTGTCAACCATGTCGCGCTTCTTTGCGCTCTCCGGCTCCGCTCCTGTCCCGAAGAACGGATCATGATCCTTGATTTCGACGTCCATCACGGGAACGGGACGGCCGATATCGTTTCACACCTTCCCCCTGACCGGGTTCTCTTTGTCAGCACCCACCGTTTTCCCTTCTACCCGGGAACGGGGTCGGGAAAAGGGAACATGGAGCAACCGGGCGGCGGCGGGATCCTCGATATCCCGCTGCCGGCCAGGACAGATGACCGGGACTACCGGAAGGTCCTCGAAGAACGGATCATTCCCCGATGGGAGAGGTTTTCTCCCGGGACCGTCCTTGTCAGTGCCGGGTTCGATGCCCACGCCCTCGATCCTCTGGGGGACATGAATCTGACCGAAGACAGTTTCGAACTTCTGGGAACCGAACTGGGGCGGCGGCAGCAGGGTCTGGCGGTCGCATTTCTGGAAGGGGGCTACAACCTCTCCGCCCTTGCCCGATCGGTCGACGCTTTTCTGAGGGGATGGGAGAAGGAGTAAATGAGGGGACTGACTTGGATCAGGAGACAGTCCGTGGCAAAATAGGCTGGTGCAGCCTGGAAGATGGTCGGAGTTCTGGAAGGATGGATCCATTGGAAAAGAATCATTTCGCTCTTGTGAAAAGTGGGGTCGCCCGGCTTGTCGAAAAGGTCCGGATCGTCCCGATGGAGCTTCCGGAGGGAGGCCGGGAATGGTGCTTTTCCCCTGGGCCGCCGGAAGAGAGGGAGATCCTTGAGCTTCTCGAGATATGGGATCGCTGGGAAAACAACGAAAGGCCGTCCCTTCTTGCCACGCTTCCGGAAAGGCGCCAGGAGATTCTTGAACTTCTGAGGATCGTTCGTTCCAAGATCTCCCTCAACAAGGCCAACCGGTATTTTATGGGCTATCTGCGCGAGGGAACGGGACCAGAGACGGGCCGCGATTTCTTCCTGACGACCTTTGTCCGGACGGTGGATCACCTGGCGGGAATCTGGGACTCTGCCCGGGGAAAAAACCCGAATGTCCCGGAAACACCTCTTTCATCAGAAGGACTGTGAGATGGACCTACCCGATCAGCCAGGCCGCTGCGATGCCTGCTGCCGTGGCAATGTCATGCTTTACAAGGTGTCCCTGGGCCACGATTTTTTCGACAGGGCCTACGACCGGCTTTCTGCCGTCGATGACCAGATGCCCCGGTGGTATTGCGAGGAGTGTTCCCGGGAGAAGGATTTCCAGAGGGATGTCCGTTCCGTTCGGGAGGAGTTTGTAAAGCTTCGCTCAGGGGAATCGTCCTTGCTCGCAGGTTCTGAAATCTTTCTAAAAGCCCGCCAGAGAATCTCCGAAATCGATCAGCAGATCAAGCGAGGACGGAGTCCTCACGTTCTTCTCTCTCCCCGGGACGTGGTCCTGCTCCTGATGGATCTCGACAGTTATGCCGAGGAGCACGAGCTGGCGGAATGGGGGTCCTTCTGAGGGTGTCGGGGATGACTTTACAAGGAAGAGGTCTCCCGGCCCCGTTTCTTCGTTGAGTTCGCGGGCCGGGATCTCCCCGTCCCGAAATCACAAACCCATAGCAGAGAAAGGAGAGGCGGGAGATACGGCTCGCTGCCCGGGTTTCGTGTCCCGGTTTCCCGCAACAGGTGAGATGGCCGATGAGAAAGACACGCTTCTTCCGCTGGATGAAATCGCCGGGCGGTGCTCCTTTTCATATGAGGAACAACAATCCGTCTCCCGGATCCTCGAGGCGGTGGCCGAAGGGGCCAGGGAGACGGCCCGAAGGTTGTTTGTCGGGCCACTCCACGGCCTGACCGGATCGTCGGGGCAAGTCAACGTCCAGGGAGAAGATGTCCAGACGTTCGATGAAATTGCCCAGGATGTCTTTACGTCGGCCTTTCGCCAGTCGAAAAGCGTCTCCCTGCTGGTCTCGGAGGAGAGGGAAGAGCCGGAAACATTCTCCGTCGGAACGGAAGCGCCTTTTCATGTGGCGATGGACCCTCTGGACGGCTCCTCCAATCTGGCGGTGTCCGGCCCGGTCGGCTCGATATTCGCCATTTACCGGCCGATCGAAAGGGAGAGCCGGGAGGATCCGGAGTCGGCCTTCCTGCGATCGGTCCCCGAGGTCGTGGGAGGGATCTATGTCCTGTACAGCGTGTCGACCCTTCTGGTCGTCTCCCTCTGCGGGGAAGTGCGTCACTATGCCCTCGACCCCCAAAGTTCCCGTTTCCTCCCGCTTCCGGGTCCGGTCCGCTATCCGGACGGAGGGGGGATCCTCAGCATCAACTCCGGAAACTATCCCCGCTGGACGCCCGACATCCGCCGTTATTTCGACACCGTTCACTCCGGGCCTCCCCGGACCGCGCGGTATGTGGGCTCCCTTGTGATGGACTTTCACCGGAATCTCGTCAAGGGGGGAATCTATCTCTATCCCGGTGACCGTCCCAAAGATTCGACCGCCGTCTCCCATCCGGAAGGGAAGCTCCGGCTTCTTTACGAGGCCATTCCCATGGCGGTCATTGCCCATGCGGCGGGTGGGCTGGCCACAAACGGCCAGACCCCCATCCTGAAAGTTCCGGCCGTGCAACTCCACCAGCGGGTTCCTCTCGTGGTCGGAAGCCGGGATCTGGTCCTTGAGTTCCATCGTCTTTCCGGAGCGCCGGAACCCGTCTAGTCTTTTCCCTCCTGAAACGGAATCCGGAGGGCGAGCAGCCGGGGGCGGGTCATCTCCTCCATGGCGTAGGCCACACCCTCGAATCCGGTTCCGGACTCCTTGATTCCGCCATAGGGCCAGTGATCGAGGCGGAAGGTGGGAATCTCGTTGATGAGGATCCCTCCCGCCTCGATTTTTCGGGCCCATCCGATGGCGCGGTCGATCGACCGGGTGAAGATTCCGGCCTGGATTCCATAGCGGGACCGGTTGATCCGGTCGATCGCCTCATCGGGCGTGTCGAACGGAGTGAGGGTGGCGACCGGTCCGAAGATCTCTTCCTGTTCGATCGGCCAGTCGGCTCCGGTATTGGTCAGGATCGTGGGGTAGAGAAGAGCCCCTTCCTGCCGGAGGGGGACCAGAAGCCGAGCTCCCATGGCTACCGCCTCTTCGACTTTCCGGCGGACCCCGTCGGCGTGGCTCTGGCGGATCAGGGGGCCAAGGAGGGTGCGGGGGTTCGACAGGGAGCCGATACGTCCCTGTTTTTCAAGATCCGAGATCTTTTCCCGAAGCCCTTCCCGAACCTCTTCGTAGAGGGATCTCGCCACCAGAATGCGCTGGATCGAGATGCAGACCTGCCCGGAGTAAG
Organism: Nitrospirota bacterium; assembly: GCA_035873205.1. Classification (GTDB taxonomy): domain Bacteria; phylum Nitrospirota; class Leptospirillia; order Leptospirillales; family Leptospirillaceae; genus UBA4572. The sequence goes on along the minus strand of JAYWMN010000029.1, from coordinate 11,679 downwards.
CGAAGGCTCCGGTGACCAGACGGTCGAGGAGGTCCGGAAAGTTCCCGTCTTCGGCCACCATCACTCCGGCCGTTCCTCCGAGTTCGAGCAGCACTTTCTTCCGGGGAACCCGGTCCCGGATGCTCCACCCCACCGGAGCGGACCCGGTGAAGGAAATGACGGGCAGGGCAGGGTGGCGGATCAGTCGTTCCGTTTCGGCGAGGTCGCAGGGAAGAATGGAAAGAGACTCCGGAGGGAGTCCCGCTTCAAGAAGGAGGGCTCCCAGGGCGATGGCTGTCGTCATCCCCATGGGAGCAGGCTTCACGATGAGGGCGCTTCCAGAGGCGATCGCCGGGGCGACCTTGTGCGCCAGAAGGTTCAGCGGAAAGTTGTAGGGGGTGATGGCCAGAACCGGTCCGAGGGAGACCCGGTCGACGAGCCCGATCATCCCGTTCCCCTGAGGGACCATCTCGCCGGGAAGGGAGGTGTTTCCGCCCAGAGCCAGAGAGGCGGAAAGCCGGAAGGTCACTATGGCCCGGTCAACTTCGGCCAGCGCCGCCCCTTTGGGCTTGCCCACCTCCTGGGTGATCAGGTGGGCGAGAAGCGGGCGATGGGTTTCGAGAAGATCGCCCGTGCGACCGAGGATCCGGCCCAGATGATGTCTGGGAAGGGAGGAGAGAATTCGTTGTCCCTTCTCGAGGGCCGCGGTCGCATCGAGGATATCTCCGGAGCCCGGACGGGCGACCTCCCAGAAGGCCCTGGGGGAGGGAAAGGAGCCGGACTGCTCCAGAAAGGGATGGAGCCGGTGCGGTCCGGCTCCATGGGAAGTCCCTCTCCATTCTCCGGAGACAAGGAAGGGAATGGGTGTTCGGTTCAGCAGGGATTCGATCATCGGGATTCCTTCGAAGGACGGGTGGACGGTGATCCGGGTCCGGGACAGGGGGCTCGCCCGGACCCGGACCGCCGGACTGGATGGTTCGCTCCTTCCCAGAATATAGGCCCTCTGACGGGGAAAAGGGAAGCCCCGGCTGGGTGCCGTGCCTGGGAATGGGCGAGGAAGCCGGCGCCGGGAAAAGGTTCCCGGTCCTTCCCCGGGTCGGGGCTCCGGAGCGGGAAGGGGAAAAGATCCTTTTTTCGTGCTATATTGGGCGCAATTCGGAAAAAATGGCCGGTCGGGTAAAAACGCCGGAAGAGCGATGGCGTCCGTCCCTCAAGAGGTGACGGAGGCAGGGAGGATTGATTGAAGAGAGGCAGTCGGTGAAGTCCGGTCGGTTCTTATCTTCTTTGTCATCATGGAGGCGGATCGGGAGCAGTTTATGGGAGACCGGAAGACGGTGCTCCCGTTCGGCCGGCCGGAGCCTCCTGACGTCGATCGTTCTTCCTGCCGGACTCATGGCAGGAGGACAGGGCGCTACCGGGGGGGACCATCTTTCGGTCCTCTCCCTTCCTCCCCACGCGTCGGTCGGAGCCGGGGACAATTTCGGCCATGAGGCTCCCGGAACATTCTACTTTTTCTCCAGAAGGGACCGGTGGCAACTCTCCCGACTGGTGATCGAGCACCCCATGGGCGCGCAGGACCTCTGGCGCGAATCCTGGTCATTCCTCTCCCTTCCCGTCGCTTCCCGCAACTTCCGCGTCCGGACGGCCGCCATAGGAGCGGGCCATCTCTTCCTTGGAGGCGAGCAGGCCGGAGGTGCTCCCCTCGTCCGGTCGTACCAGATCGATTCTCTCAACGGGCGGGTCGGCGGGAAAATGATCCTGAACGGCCAGGTGGACTACTATCCGTCCTCTCCCGACGTTGCGGTCCGCATCCTGTACCTTGACCCGAAGGCCCGGATTCTGTGGATCGGATATGAGAACGGCCGGGTCGAATCCGGGCGTCCGTATCTCGTCTTTTCGGACCGGCTCCTGTGGTCCGATCCGGCCGGCTATATCCCCCAGCCTTCCGAAACCAGTCTGGAAAAGGGTCCGCCTCCCCTTCTTTCTCCTCACGCCCTTCTCCCTTCCGGGGAGATGTGCTTTTCCTGCCGGTTCTACCTGGTGTCACGCAAGAACCCCGAAGGGACGGCTATCGTCAATCAGCCGGTCCGTGCTCCCCGGAGCATTGAAAGCTCCCTGGGCCTCCTGCCGGCGGGAGAGAATCTGGGTCTGTTCATGGGGAGCCGCTCCTTCCTCTGCCGTGTTCCCTCCGCCAAGGGTCCGTCCCGTCTTTCGAGATGCCATGCCGTGTCGAATGACGGCCTTCCCGTGGCCGCCGTCTGGTGGGCCAACCGTCTGGCCTATCTCTTTCCTCCCGGTCCTGCCTGGAAATCGGGCAAGAGCACCGGGGACCGCTGGGCGATCGTCTCAATCAGTCCGGCCTTTCTCCAGGAGAAGACGGAGAAACTGTCCCGTGGGGAATCCTTTCCGTTTCTGGACTTGCTGAGGAAGAAGGGATCGGTGATCCTGCTGCCTCCGGGAGCCCGACCCCGCGGACAGACCCTCTCCTCCGAAGGGAAAGACCTGTTTCTTTTCGGAAAGCGCCATTTCTACCGGGTGACCTCGTCCCCGTAAAGACTCTGACTCCGCGATACAGGATCAAAAAATAATGAGTACTCGGATTATGTGATTGATACTCTCTTTTTATGGTTGACGCCGGGCACGAAATCAAAATAACAAAAATAAATAAGCTCTCTTTCCTGCGGTCAAAGGGAGGCGCAAGGCTTTCCGGTGTTCGTGAAGTGGACCCGGGCCCGATTTCAAATACATTCTCCCTTGTTACAGGAACCCCCTGAGAGAATCCTGATGCGGAATTCGGGTCGTCTGGAAGGTTGACAAGGAGAATCAACGAGATAGATTAAAAGAAGAAGTATAAAAACGTTTAGAGAAGGCGAAGATTCCTTCGATCCGGCCGGGGCTTTCATGGAACACGATTTTCGCCGGAAAGATCCCGTCCATTTTCGGCTCCTCCGATTCCCCGGACATGTTGCCGTTTGCCCCGCTTCTTCGTTGTTTCCGAGTTCGTCAACCCCCTCCCGAGGGGCAAGCGATGCGTGTGACTGCCAACGGTGACGATAGTTTTGCAAGACCTTTTCCGGATTCTGACACCCCTTGGCACCTCCATCCCCCACAGAAAGTTCTGGAGCTCCTGAGTGTGGAGCCCGACCTGGGACTTCCCACCGAGGAAGCGAAGAGCCGCCTGAAGATTTTCGGTCCCAACCGAATTCGCGAATCTCCGTCTCGTTCTCCCTTTCTTATGTTTCTGGACCAGTTCAGGGACATCACGGTCGGAGTCCTTTTTGCCGCGGCCCTGATTGCCGGCTGGACGGGAGAACCTCAGGACATCATCGCCATCCTGGCGATCATTCTTATCAACGCAATCATCGGATTCGTCCAGGAGATGCGGGCTGAAAGATCCATGTCTGCACTCCGGAGTCTCGCTGTCCCCCGGGCCCTGGTCAGGCGGGACGGGACCTTCAGAACGGTCCCCTCCGTCGATATCGTTCCTGGGGACATCGTACGGATCGAGGCAGGGAATCGGGTTCCTGCCGACCTGAGGCTCATCGACGTCACCAGGCTAAAGGTTGACGAATCGGCACTTACCGGCGAATCGGTAACGGTCGACAAGTCCTCCCGCGTTTTAAGCGATTCGGGACTCTTTCTTGGAGACCGATTCAACATGGCCTACTCTGGCACTCTTATCACCAACGGTCATGCGACCGGTGTTGCAGTCGCCACGGGGATGGAAACAGAATTCGGCCGGATCGCCGCTCTCCTTCAAAACGCCGAAGAAATCCAGTCTCCCCTCGAGAAACGCCTCTCCCGGTTCGGAAAACGGCTGGCGATGGGAATCGTAGTTCTGTGTATTGTGTTTTTTTTCGCGGGCATTGCCAGAAATGAAAAACCGCTTCCGATGCTCCTCGTTGCCGTGAGCTTGGCCGTAGCTGCGATTCCGGAAGCCCTTCCTGCAGTCATCAGGGTCACCCTTTCCCTGGGAGCCCGGGAAATGGTCCGAAAGAATGTCCTGGTGCGACGTCTTTCTTCGGTCGAATCGCTGGGATCCGTGACCACCATCTGTTCAGACAAGACAGGAACCCTGACCCAAAACCGGATGACAGCCGGTCGGTACTTCATCGCGGAAGACTCGGAGGAAGCCCGCTCTCTTTTCTTTCAAGCCTCCTGCTTGAACAACGATGCTTTCCGGACACCCGAAGGAGTTATCCGGGGAGATCCGACCGAGGTCGCTCTCCTTCTTCTCGCAGAGGAAAAAGGATTTCAAAGAGAATCGACAGAAGCGGTATGGCCCCGACGCGACGAATTGCCTTTTTCTGCCGAGCGGGGAATGATGACGACCGTTCACGAGCGGGACGGAGTTCCTCTCCTTTTTACAAAAGGGGCGCCCGAAAGGATTCTCGATGTTTGCGCATTCTTATCGCAAGATGGCCCGGAACCCGTTCGAGACCGACTTGAAAGACAGGCGTCCCAGATGGCGGAAGAAGGGCTCCGCGTTCTCGCTTTCGCCTATTCCAGGGACTCCGGCACGATTGCCTCGGTCCTTTCATCCAGCCGGGAAAACTCGCTCACATTTCTGGGGTTTGCCGGACTTTCCGATCCGATCCGACCGGAAGCCCTGACAGCTGTTGCTGCTTGCCGTTCCGCCGGCATCCGGGTCGTCATGCTGACAGGGGATCATCCGGCCACTGCGCGCGCTGTGGCCTCACAGCTTGGCATTCTGGATGCGAGTGAAGAGAGTCTGACCGGACAGGAACTTGAAGGGCTTAGGCAGGAGGAGTATGAAAAAAAGGTCCGGGACATCCGAGTCTATTCTCGCCTCAACCCCTCGCAGAAGGTCAAGATCGTGAAGGCCTTCCAGAATCTGAACGAAGTCGTCGCCATGACCGGAGACGGCATCAATGATGCACCGGCCCTCCGGAGCGCCGATATCGGAATCGCCATGGGTCTGACCGGAACCGATGTGGCACGGGAGGCGGCCCATATGGTTCTCCTAGACGACAACTTTGCGTCAATCGTCCTTGCTGTGCGTGAAGGACGCCGCATCTTCGACAATATCCGAAAATTCATCAAATATGTCCTTACCGGAAATTCCGGCGAAATCTGGACCCTTCTTCTCGCCCCGTTTTTTGGCCTCCCTCTTCCGCTTCTCCCGATCCAGATCCTTTGGGTAAACCTTGTGACCGATGGTCTTCCGGGAATCGCTCTGGCCGTCGAACCGGAAGAAAACAATTTGATGAAGCGTCCCCCATGCCCGATGAACGAAGAAATTCTTTCTGGAGGTCTGGGCTGGCACATCCTGTTCGTCGGATTCCTGATTGGCGGAGTGACCCTTTTGGCCCAATTTCTGGCCCTGAGGACAGGGTCGACTCATTGGAGAACCATGACGTTCACCGTTCTCACCTTTGCCCAGATGGCGCAACTTCTGGGAATACGGGTCGAAGGGAGATCGGTGATCGGCCGGACTTTCTTTACAAATCCATGGTTGGTCGGGGCGGTGGCCATAACCGTCGTCCTGCAGATGGCCGTTCTTTACATGCCCTCTCTCAACCGCCTCTTCGAAACCCAACCCTTGACCGCCCGTGAGCTTTCCGTTTCTGTCGGCCTGTCCCTGATCGTTTTTGCAGCGGTTGAGATCGGAAAATGGGTGAGCCGAACACAGTCAAGCCGCCGGAAAGAGGGTTTGTCAGAACCGACGGACTTTCCCGAAAAATGAAGAACCGCCGTTGAACCACGAACGGGTCCAATCTCCCGGACGAGTCCACAAAACCCTGAATTCGGGATAAGACGCTAAAAATTAAACAAGCCATCTTTGCTGCTGTATTTTCTGTGATGTATAGCCTCACATTCGAGCTGAAAACCACAAACAGGAGGAAGACCAGCGTTTTGGTGCGAAACGAGGTCACGGGAATCAAGAAGGATTGCATTGTGATTTCGATCTGGATACAATCAAGGTCATTTTCCGATTTTGACAATTGAGGACTTCTTTTCAGGAAACGGATTTCTTCCTGTCTCGTCCGGACTCTCCGATGTGGAGGGCCGGTGACTCATGGTGATTTTTGTAAAAACACGACGGATTTCGGAGGGTGTTGCATGGGATCATATGGATCGCAGGAAAAAGGGAAAAAGGCTCTCGGAGCCCTTGTGCGTGGAATGATTTTTGCCGGATTGCTGGCAGGACTGACCGTTGGCGGGAGCCCTGGTACGGTGGCGACGGCGCAGGCCGAGGAAACCTGGTCCTTCGGCGACACGCTGGGGGTAGGTGTCCCCTTCGACGGGGTCTTTTTTCTCAATGCCAATGAAGGATGGATTACCGGAGCCTCGGGAGTGATCATCCATACCTCCGATGCCGGGAAGACCTGGGCACCCCAGGTCAGCGGGACAACCCACTGGATCCATTCGGCAGCTTTTGCCGATTCGAACCGGGGATGGGCAGTCGGCAACAACGGTCTGATCCTGTCGACCGAAGATGGTGGTAAAACCTGGTCGACTCAGGATTCCGGAGTTCCTTTCGATCTCTACTCCGTTACCTTTCAAGACAACAAGAATGGCTGGGTATCAGGGTTTGCCGGAACGCTTCTCCACACGACAGACGGCGGGGAGCACTGGGTGAAAATCTCAACGGACACGGCCCAGTGGATTATGCACGTCACCTTCCTGAAAAGCGATCCGAGCCACGGATGGGCGGTCGGGCAGGGAGGACTGGTCCTGGCGACAGTTGACGGCGGGACGACCTGGAAGAAGAAGAACAACTCGGTGAGGAAAGACCTCTACGGCGTCAACTTTATTGATGCCAGCCGGGGATGGGTCGTGGGCACGCACGGGGTGATCGAGTTTACGGCCAACGGAGGGGACAGCTGGGTTATCCAGAATAGTGCCGGACGGGACCCTCTCACCTGGGGTGTTGCCGGGATGGAACGGGAATCGAACGACCTTCACTCGGTTGTCTTCATCAACGACAAGGTCGGATATGTGGTGGGGGTTCTCGGCATCTTCCTGAAAACGGTCGATGGCGGAAACCACTGGACTTCCGTCAAATCCGGAACGAATCTCGATCTTTATGGTATGACCTTCCCCGACAACTCCCATGGGTGGATTGTGGGTGTCGGTGGCATGATCCTGCATTCCTGAGCTTTTCCTGTCGTTCACTCTGATCGGGAGAGGAGATCTCTCCTCTCCCGATTCAAGATTCGAGGCTTCCCGTCATGATCAGTTATATTCCATTGACCTTCTTCGGTGTCATTGCCGCAGTGGGTTTGGCATTTTTTGTTCACGGATTCGTCAACAGGCAGAAGATCTACGCCGCATTCGGAACCCTTGCTTCTAAGATTTCGGGACAGGCCGGAAGGACGGCAATCTGGGCCTACCCCTACCTGTCGGGAACTTTCGACGGTCGGCCGGTCAAGATCTTTTTCCATACCTCGGAAAATCATACCGTCAGCGTCCTCAACCTTGTTGTCGAGATGGGGCTGTCCTCCCGGGACACTCTTGTCCTCCTTCAGAAGGAAGGGTTTCGCGATCCCAAGCCGGAACAGAAAGCCAAGCTTGAGGAGGAGGTGGGACCGATGGTGCCCGTTCAGGGACTTCCGTTTGATGTCCGCTCTCCGGAATCCGCACGGGCTCTTGCCGTTCTGTCTGGGTCCGAGATCCGAAAGGAACTTTCCGCCCTGACACAATACAACCAGATCCTTCTGTGGGACGGAACCCTCATCGCAAGCAAGCAGTTCGACGGGGTGGCAGAAACCCTGCCCGAACAGATGACCGGAACCCTGAACCGGATCCAGGGTCTTTGCAAGAGGTTCGAGTCCCTGTCTCCGGATCCGGCGATCGCTCCGGGAACCCTCGAAGGTCAAACGGCCTGACAATGCAGCCTGACCGGCCACATGTGGTCATGCTGATCCTTCGAAGTCCGGAGTGGACACCTTTCTCCACGGTGACCCGGCTTGCGACGGAATTTCTGGCTTCCGGGGCCCGTGTGACGGTCTTTATCATGGACGATGCCGTCTTGGGACTCGTTCCCGTTCATGGGCGAGGGCCCGACAGCTATCCTCTTTTTCCCGTCATTTCCTCCGGGGGAGAAATTGTCGTCTGCCAGTCGACTGCGGAAATCCGTGGGATGGGATCCGCACTGCTTCGTCCGGGAGTGCGCTTTGAAACCCAGGTACAACTGGGCCATCTGGCCGGTTCCGCCGATCTGTTCCTTCCGTTTACAGGCTAGGGCCGGAAACCGATGACCAATGCAAAGAATGTCGTCTTCCTTTTCGAGGCGTCCCCGACTGCGCACCTCCGGTTTTTCGAGGGATTGCGCATGACTCTGGGGTTTTCAGTGTCCCACCGCCCGGTGACCGTGATTCTTCTGGGGGAAGGAGTGCGGATTCTTCTTCCGATGCACCCCCAGCTCCTGGGTCTTCCATCTGAAATGACGGAGGTGCTCCCCCTCCTTCAGGACCTCAGGGTCCGTGTGATCGCAGAGGATCAGGCCGTCGAGCGGTTCTTTCTTGACTGTCCGGTGCCGTCTTTTGTGGAGACGCGCGACCGGGAAGAAATCGAAGGTCTTCTCGGAAGTGCCGATCTTGTCCTCCCCTTTCTCCGGAGGAATGAATAGATGGGTTCCGGCGAGAAACCGGATCTTGAACGGGTTCTTCTTGTGGGAACAAGCCCTGTCCCGGAGATCCTTCATCACCTGGTTGCGGATTCGATCGTCATTTTTTATGGAGAAGGGGTCAACAACCCCTGGAATGGTGAGCGCAACCTGTTCTATCTTCTCCAGGACGTGGAAGGTCGGGGGAGATCCCCGTTTTCCCAATGCCTTTCGGATTCCGAATGCGTCAAAATCCTTCTGTCGGCCCGGAAAGTCCTGACCTTTTGACCGGATCCGGGGCCGCAACGAAAGGCCGCGGAATGTCGGGCAAACGGTCCGAGCTGCTTCAGACCCTTAAGAACAATCTGTCTTTTGGGTCCCTTGCCGCCTTTTCCCTTCTTTTCCTTCTCGTTCTCTGGGCCCTTCTCCCCGCCCGCTTCACCGGGGTTGATCCGGTCACGCAGCACGCCCGCCTTGTCCTGGCTCCGCCCCTGACGGGCGGACATCCGTTGGGGTGCGATTTCTTGGGCCGGGATCTCTGGTCCCGGCTGGTCTCGGGGAGCCTGGTCTCCCTGACCGTCGGTCTCTCGGTAGGAATCCTCTCGACGGTGCTCGGCTGTATATGGGGGATCGTTTCCGGGTTCATGGGGAGGCCGTGGGATCCGGTCATGATGAGGACTCTCGAGATCTGGTATGCCCTTCCCGAGATTCTCATCGCGACCATTCTCCTCCTTGTCCTCGGTCACGGGATGATGGCGGTCATCGTAGCACTGAGCATCGGCGGGTGGATGGGCGTCGCCCGGGTTCTTCGCTCGGAAACACTCCGGCTCAAGGATGCCATGTTCATGGACGCGGCCCGGGCCAGCGGGGTTCCACCTCTGCGTCTGGTTGTCCGGCATTTTCTCCCAAACGTCATGCCGGTCATCCTCGTCATGTTCCTTTTCAGGATTCCCGGTGGGATTCTGGGAGAATCCACCCTGTCCTTTCTGGGGCTTGGCCTGGCCCCTCCCGTGGCCAGCTGGGGGGTACTGGTCAATGAAGGATGGAAGGCCCTTCCCGTATCGGCCTTCATGCTGATCTGGCCGGCCATCTTTATCGTTCTTTCCCTGGTCAGTTTTCAGATTCTGGCCGACCGGATTTCCCGTAATATCGGGAGTTCCCGGTGAAGAGACTGTCTAACCGTCTCCTCGCATCGGTTGTCCTGCTCTGGGCCGTCTTTTCGCTGACCTTTCTGCTCACCCGCTTCGCCCCGGGCAATCCTTTTTCTGCGGGCCGCCATCTCCCTCCGGACGTAATGAAAAATCTCCTCGAAACCTATCATCTGGACCGGCCGATATGGGAACAGTACCTGTTCACGCTACGTCAGGCGCTGGAGGGAAATTTCGGAACCTCCTACAAGGCGATCGGGCTTCCTGTCTCGGAGATTGTCTTTCAGACCCTTCCCGTTTCCCTGACCCTCGGCTCGTTCGCCTTTCTGGTCTCCGTCATTCTCGGAGTGGCGACAGGAATTCTGATCGCCATTGGCCCCAAGTCGGGAAGGAACTTGGTCCGCCATGCCACCACCCTCCTTGTGGGACTGCCCTCCTTTCTTCTGGCGGCAGTCCTGATCGATGTCCTCGCCGTTCACGGCGGTCTTTTTCCCGTCGCCCTCTGGGAAGGATGGGGCTCCCTGGCCCTTCCTGTCCTGGCCCTGTCGCTCGCTCCTGCCGGATACCTCGCCCGTGTTTTCTCGGCCTCGATGGAAGAGACACTCGATAGTCCGTTTTACCGGACGGCCCTGGCGAAAGGCCTGTCGGGACCACGGAGGATCCTCTTCCACCTTATTCTTCCCTCTCTCAATGCGGTTCTGGCCCTTCTGGGACCTCTGGCCGCCGCTTTTCTGACCGGATCTTTCGTGGTGGAAACGGTGTTTGCCATTCCGGGAATGGGCCGGGTCTTTGTTCTGTCCGTCATGAACAGGGATTACCCTCTGATCATGGGAACGACACTGGTCTATACGGTCTTTCTCACGGTGGCGATTCTTCTGGGAGATTTTTTGCAGGAATGGATCGATCCGCGGGTGAGATCCCTTTAGCCCGGGCGGAGTCCTGCCCTTTTGGGCTGTGGTGTTCCACAGCCCAAAAGGGAGGTTGTTCTGCCATCATGGAATTGGCCGGGTGTGTGGCTGGCGCTCGCGTTATGGCGAATCGGCATATCTGGCGGAGTGGCGCCGGCGAGCGATCCAGCTCTTACGCAATTCAGACAGAATATGCGCCTGTCTGATCGGGAACAGAAGGCGCTCCCTCATGTCGGATAGGGAAACCACTCCGTCGGCTGGGTCTTCCGGACAACGGCCAGTATCTTCTTGTCGACGCCGTCGCTTTCAAACCTTGCGACAATCTTTCCGAGGAGGTCGTCGAACATCTCCTCGGTCGGGTTGTGATAGGACACGATCTCCTGCAGAACGGCCTGGACGATCCCGAGGAGCGCCGTGGATTTCGGATCCGCTGCTTTGGCGGCATGGTCCTTGGAAGCGTAGCTCAGGATCAGGGAGTGAAGGGCTTTCTTTCTCCGGGAGAGATGGGGGGTTTTCTGGTCCGGAGACCCCGCATCCGAGGTATAGTCCGGAATGTCGTGAAACAGGATCCAGAAGGAAAGGGCTTCCTGAAGTTCTTCGGGAAGCTTGAGCTTGTCGGCAAGCTTGACGATGAGTCTCGCTGCCGATTCCCGAAGGCCTTCCGGTTCGTGCCGGGCCCGCTCGAAAAAGGCGGACAGGTGTGCGGAATCCTCTCCGGAGAGGATGAGCGCGATGGCGGTCAGTGCCGAAAGCGAAAGGCTTTTGTCCCTGAAAGTCGCTATCGTGAACAGGGGCTGTCCAGACGCCTTGGCTGCCCGGTTGGACAGTTTTGCCGTATTGACCAGGTCGTCGGCTCGGTAGACGCCGTCCTCGATGGAGCTGATGCCGATGCAAAGACCTTCGAAGGGAGAGGATGGCTGAAGCATGTCGTCGACGATCCGTTTCCCGACGATCAGGGCTCCCTTCAGGGGAGTTTCCGGAAGGAGGAGGAGGGCTGATCCCTCCAGCTCTTCCGTCACGAGATCGGTGTTCCGGAGATGGCGGCGGAGCGCATCGGAAAATTTCGTGTTGG
>JAYWMN010000071.1:0-3563 GCA_035873205.1 Nitrospirota bacterium | reverse complement strand
CCTGACCCCCAATTGGTTGCCTGGCGGCTCTTTCGAGGCTCCCTGAAAGGGACGGTAAAGGGAGTTGTTTTCTGAAAAAGGGTACCTTTTTGGACCTCTGGATCTCCTCCGCCGCGTCAATAATACTATATTTTTATTGGTTTTTATTTAATTTTTAAATAGTTTACATTTTTAGTTGGGTTTAGACGAAGCTTCCGGGGAGCCGGAGCTCTGAAGGAGGCGGCAAATCGTGAGACCTGCCCAATGATGGGTTCCTGGTCCGACTGCATTTTCCAGGCTCAACCCGACCTTCGGAAGGGAAAAGGCTTTCAGCTAGGGAGGGATGCTCCTGGGCCAGACGTACGAAATCCCCCGTTTTTTTCATCCCCGGAAGATTTTTCGACCCGGGACCTCCGGATCCCGATCCGAAAAAAATGACATCCATTGGGATTTTTTTTGTATGGCACTCGTTTGACATCCTCCTCTCCGTGAGCGAAGGAGATCCTTTCCTGTCCTTTCCCCTTCTGGTGGCGTGGATAGATCGACGGACCTTATGGTCAGGCCGCCAACTCGGAGTTTTTCGCCTCCGATCCGGCGCTGGGGGCTTTCTTAGCCCTGAGAATATTCCATTCGGCATTGGGCGTCGGCGTTCTCCAGGACCTTATGCGGCGCGGGTCAGGCTTGTGTACTGAGGGGGGAACCCGGAGCGATGGTAAAGGAAAATCAGAGACTGGACTCCAAGTGAAGGGTCACCCTCAACCCACAGCGAGAGTCGAGGGGAGACGGGCCACAATTTGATGGAGAAAATTAAAAAAACGTGCTACAGATCGCTTGGCAATGACCGGTTGCGCAGTTCGGACAGGTCCGGTCCCGGACGGAAAGAATCGTCCGCGACTCCCGCAACGCTGACCTCAGTATCCGAGGGCGCTCCATTTTCCGATCGCCTGCAGGATCACCTTCCGGAGATTGGCCGAGAGAAGCCCGGCCGCCTGTTCGAGCTCCGTTCCGGGGACGGCGACGTGGACATTTCTCTCTTCTTCCGAGAAGAGTGTCCCCTTCCAGAGCAGTTCTCCCGTTTGGGCGTCCACGAACCGAAGGTCCAGCTCCACCTGGCAGTCGAGCGTGGCGTTCTGCATGTCGAGAAGCGAGAACTCCGCCCCCACCCCGTACCGGGGATGGTTGACCTGAAACTGGAACTCCCGCATCGATCCCAGAAGGACCACCTCGTTTCCCCGGACTGATTTCCGGGCCCGGGAAAGTCTGTTCTCCGGATCCCCGAACGGGGGGCATGGGAACGGAGACCAGCCGGGCGGAAAGCCCGAGGTGCTCCATCTCCCGGACAAAGCTTTCGGCCACGAAGGCCTTGATGTTGTCCCGTGTATTGAGGGTGCCGGTTCCCGTCCCCCAGCCGATCAGATGGGGGTCGCCCGCCGCGCTGGACACGGTTCGCTCGTCGGCGAAGGGCAGGACGGCCACCGGCCGGGAAGAGGCCTCCCGGATCCGCTGTCTGAGGGAGGGATCGTCCGCGGGGGAGAAGTGAAGGGAGGGGCGGGGGACGCACCCCGACAGGACCGAGGCAATCCCGGTCGCGAGAAGGAAGAATAGGATCAGGCTCCGGAGAGTCTCTGGAAATCGGCATCTCATGGGGAATCCCCCTGACTTCGATTCTACCGCCCGGACCTTTCCCGGATCAAGGATTGCCCGGGTCGGTTTTTTCGGGCAGAGGGTCGGATCCCCGGTCTCATTCGGCCTTTTTCAGCAATATCCGGATTCCGATCGCTCCCTTGATTCCCTTGAAAAGCCGGGATTCCAGTATTTCCGAGCTGGGATTCTTTGGCCACGGATCCCGGATCAGAAAGTACAGGATCTGTTTTTTGCCGCCCGAGATCTTGTATCTGGCGGCCGTGATCACGACGGCATGGCCGGTCTGGCTCCCGAACTTCAGGATCAGGATCACCGGATAGTTCAGGTACAGATCCAGCAGGATCTGGTCGAAGGAGGGTTCGACAAACGCCCGGACCACGACGCGTTTTCCCCGGTAGGACGAGCTCCATCCGTCAAGGGCCGTCATCATCTGGAGCGCGGTGGCGGGTAGGTTTTCCTTCCGTCCAAAGGTTCGCCGGACGATCTCTTCCTGGGTCACCGGAACATGGGCCATGTTCAGGACCATCTGGACCGAGGCCGCCCAGCACCAGTGGCTTTCGATCTGGCGTCCCATATCCTTGGGATGGGCCCAGGTCAGGACATAGTCCCGCGGGATCCCCACCTCATAGGTGTCGGTACCCACGAAGGAGATGTTCGCCGACGCCGGCGAAGGCCGGCATAGTCCGACCGTAAAAAGGGCCAGAAGGATCGCCGTCGCCCAGGTTCTTGCAAGACAGGTCATTTCTCTCCGTTTCCCGGACACTCTGTCCGGTACCTTTCTCAGGCGAAGACCACCGTTTTCCGTCCGTGGATCAGGATCCGGTCTTCGATATGGTATCTGAGTCCCCGGGCCAGAACCATCTTCTCGACGTCCCTCCCGAGCCTGGCCATTTCCTCGGGCTGGTCTCCGTGGTCGACGCGGATCACATCCTGGTCGATGATCGGTCCGTCGTCGCGTTCGGCGGTCACGTAATGGCAGGTGGCCCCGATGAGCTTGACTCCCCGTTCGTAGGCCTGGAGGTAGGGTTTCGCGCCTGCGAAAGCGGGAAGGAAGCTGTGGTGGATGTTGATGATCCGGCCCGGATAGCGGTCGCAGAGGGAGGGAGGGAGAATCCGCATGTAGCGCGCGAGGACGATCACGTCTCCCCGGACCCCGTCGCAGATTTTTCCGATCTTTTCGTAGGGCTCCTCCCCGTCTCCGGGCTCGACCGGTACGTGATGGAAGGGGACGCCATGCCACTCGACGAAAGAGCGGAGATCTTCGTGGTTCGAGACGACGGAGACGATTTCGCAGTCGAGCTCTCCCGTTCTCCAGCGGTGCAGGAGGTCGGAGAGGCAGTGGTCCTGCCGGCTTACCAGGATCACCGCCCTTTTCTTGTGCCGGTTGTCCGAAAGCGCCCAGGTGATATGGAACTGGTGGGCGATCGGCTGGAAATGGCGGGCGAACTCGGAGAGGGGAAAGTCCAGAGAGTTCGCGAGGACCGCCTGCCGCATGAAGAACCACCCCGTTCCGGGATCGGCGTGGTCGTTGGCTTCGGTGATCCATCCCCCGTGTTCGGCAAGAAAGCCCGACACGGCCGCGACGATCCCGACCCGGTCGGGGCAGGACAGGGTGAGAATGACGTTTCGCGACATGGACGCTCTCCTTTCTATAACAGGCCTTCGATGCCGGATCGCGACTCCTGATCCGGGGGAGCTGCATGATCTACTGCAATATTCATTCCATGTCCGATTCGTTTCCGGGCGATCCGGATTGTCCGTTGGCCAGGATTTATGGGGGCTTCCATGTTCTTTGTAAATTAGTGAATGTATACTTGTATTAATTTCAATGTTTAGTTAACATACATCTCATGAATATTTCAAAAGAAGAAATCATCGGGATCCTGTCTTGCAAGAACCTGGGCGACGGCGATCCTTCTGGCCCTTTTTACGGTCGGACT
>JAYWMN010000004.1:0-11841 GCA_035873205.1 Nitrospirota bacterium | reverse complement strand
GGAACATGGCGGAATCCCACAAGCCAGTACACATGGAAGATCCTTGCGGGGAGTCCCCTGCGATAGACCGTCAACGGAGGAAGAGGAAGAATCCGGTCAAATGTTCCCTTCGGATAGTAGACCGAGGGGTCGACGGGATATTTGTCCGTCGAGACAAAAAGGCCGTTTTTCCCGAGGAAGCGATGGGGATCGTTCCAGAAGTCAAACTGGGTGAACCGTTGATCGAGACATATTGTATGGTACGGATGGCCGAGATAAAAAGCCAGTTCGTCAGCCGTATTGAAATGCTGGGCGGCAAAGAAGAAGGGGGTCGTGATCCGGTCCCTGTGGCGGTCCAGTTCTTTTTGGACATTCCGGGAGAGTTCCCGGAACCCGAAAAGGTCGTTGGTGATGTCGATCCAGAGCGGCATCTTCGAGGGAAGGACGAGTGGACGAAAAAAGAGCTGTAGGGTAACGAGCAGGGAAAGAACCGCGCCAAAGGCCACCCCGTAACGAATCCAGGAAGAAATCCGGGTTTGTCCGTGCTCCTCCCAGAAAAGGGCCAGAAGGGGAATGGCGGTCAGGTATCCCATGGAGGGCCAGTGCGGAAGAATCGGGTGAAGAACTCCGATCCCGTTGAAAAAAAGGACCGGAATCGCCGAAAACCAAGCCAGAAGGCGAAGCGAACGGCTTCTGTCCAACCCCCGGTCTGCCGTTTCGATCCCCCGATTTTTCCAGATGATCCACAAAAGCAGACCGAACAGGATGGGAGAGATATATCCCATCTGGCCAAAAATCATCTGATAGAGGGGGACCCAGTTGAGATGAATGGAGCCGCCCAGCCCGTGAGAAGCCTGAAACCGAAAGGAGACTCCGTTGTTCCGGATGTTCCAGAGAAACAAGGGGGTGGCCACGAGAAAGCCTAGCCCCAGCGCCAGATAGGGGGCGGGAGACTTGAGCAGGGGCCGAAGGGATCTTGTGAACAGGAGGATCAGGAAGGTCGCCGGGGCCAGAAGGATTCCGTTGTACTTCGAGAGGAGCGAAAGCCCAAAGAGGGCTCCCAGAAGAATCCATCCCTGGGTTCTGGCCCCTGGGGACAGTTTTTCCATGCGGGTGAAAAGGATCAGGGAAACAAGCACATAGAGAAGCCAGAAAAGGGAGAGCGAGGAATCGGGAAGCATCAGCATCGATCCCAGAAATCCGAAGAGGGGAATAGCGTTCAGGAGAATCACCGTCCGCAGGAGAACTCCCGGTCGCGGGGACAAAAAAAGGGCGATCATAGACAGGACGATCGATGACAGGAGAAACAGGAGCGGTGCGAAAAAACGGACTCCGAAGCTGGTCACGCCCCCGATGGCCATGCCGATGCGGATCAGAAGGGCCACCATCAGGGGGTGGTCGAAATAGCTCAAGGCCGGATGGGCCGCATACATGTAGTAATGAGCCTCGTCGTTTCCGAGATCGAACTCGCCGATCATGAAAAAACGGACGAGCATCGTCAGGCCGAGGATTGCCAGGGCGAAAAGGAACTCCCGTCGAAAGGGGAGCCGGACCTGGGTCTGGTTCATCGACGAGCTCCGTCCGGGGACATTCCCCCCAGAAAGGGAAGGCGGCGGAGAATCCGGACCACCCCCCATCCGATAAAGAAGCCGATCAGGGCTCCTCCGATCACATCGAAAGGATAATGGACTCCGATGTAGACACGCGAATAGGCGACGAGTACGGCAAAGAGAGAGGCATAGGGCGTGGCCCTCGGATAAATCATCGAAATGATGGTCGCTTCACAGAAGATGTTGACCGCATGGCTTGACGGAAAGGAATAGGAGTCGGAGCATCCCAGGGGAAGACGGGAGGGGTCGACTCCATGGCAGGGCCGGAGCCGGTGAAAAATCGACTTGAGGACCTGGCTGGCAAACGGATCGGAAATAGACACCCCTGCGGCGGCGCAGATGACGAGAAATCGTCCCCTGCTTCTCCCCCAGAGGATCAGGAAAAACGCGGCCACCCCGATGCCCAGAAAGAAATTTTCGGGGCGTGTGATGTAGATCATGAACCGGGAAAACCAGTCCGGATGTGGCGCGAACAAAATCAGATGGTAGAGCGATTGATCCATGGACTGAAGTGTTGTCATGCGCCGGAACGCTCTCCTCGCGCATTTTTCCTGAGTTCGCTGATTTCCCTGGCGAGCTCCGCGACGGTTTTCTCAAGCATTTCGATTCGCTCCTGGGTCGGATCGGGCATGTCCTGATGGTTCAGTGTCCATTCGGGATAGCCCTCTTCCTTGGTCCTCACAATGCGTCCGGGAATTCCCACAACCGTGGAGTGAGGCGGGACCGACCTGAGAACGACGGCATTCGAGCCCACACGGGCCCCTTCTCCGATCGTGACATTGCCCAGAATCTTGGCTCCGGCCCCCACAAGGACATGGCTTCCCAGGGTCGGATGTCTCTTCTGTCCTTTGTCCTTTCCGGTTCCCCCCAGGCTCACCCCCTGATAGAGCGTGACGTCGGGACCGATCACCGTTGTTTCTCCGATCACGACCCCCATCCCGTGATCGATGAAAATACCTGCTCCGATGACGGCTCCGGGATGAATTTCGACACCGGTAACAAAACGTCCGAAAAGCGACACGAGGCGCGCCGGAAGCGTCAGGTGATTCCGGTAGAGAAAATGGGCGATGCGGTAGAGAACCACGGCGTGAAATCCTGGATAAGTCAAGAAGACCGCCAATTTCGAACGGGCGGCCGGGTCCCTTTCGAAAATGACCTGAAAGTCCCGGACAAGGGTTTGCATGAAGGAGCGGTTCACGCTTCCGGCAGGGCTGTCGAGCGATGTGTCGGCAAGGCTCATGGGATCTCCGCAGTCTGGATCACCGTCGCGATGGCCCAGACGGCGATCCCTTCCTCCCGGCCGGTAAACCCCATACGCTCGGTGGTGGTCGCCTTGATCGACACATTCTCAGGATCGATCCCCATGCAGGAGGAAAGCTCCTCCACCATCCGGGGAACATGGGGAGCCATCTTCGGGCGTTCGGCAAGAATGGTCACGTCGACCTGGAGAGGGCGGTACCCTTTCGACTTCACCAGGGCGGTCACCTCCCTGAGAAAGAAACGGCTGTCCTTCCCACGAAACCGGGGATCGGACGGAGGGAAATGGCGACCGATGTCCCCCAGGGCCAGTGTTCCCAAAAGGGCGTCGCACAGGGCATGGATCACGGCATCGGCATCCGAATGCCCGTCAAGGCCAAGGTGGTGGGGAATCCGGACCCCGCCCAGCACAAGCTCCCGCCCTTCACGAAAAGGGTGAACATCCACTCCCTGTCCCACGCGAACCATCATTGCGTTCCCTTCCCCCTTGCTGATTGCCAGATGACGGAAATCCCGAATCTCATCCTTCCAGATCCTCCGGGCGCGTGATCTTACGGTTCCGGGTGGACCCTTCGACAAGAAAAAAGGGAATTCCGGCCCAGAGAAAGAGACTCGCCTCGTCGGTAAAATCCCTCTGCTCGGACTGGGCCCGGTCCAGAGCCTCGAGAAAAAGATCGAGCGGCCCCCCCTGAGGCGTCTGGGCGGCGATCATGGATTCCCTGGACACGATCTCCCGTATCTCGGAAAGCCCGTCGCTTTCTCCCAACTTCCAGAGGGTGTCGCTGACGGGAACCCCTACCCCCACCGCCCGTCCGGCATTTAGAGCCTGAACGGCCCGGTCGAGAACATCGGAGGAAAGAAAAGGTCTGGCCGCATCATGAACGAGAACCCCCGAGATCTCCTCCTTCCATTGTGCCAGAAGTCTCACGCCCCGTTCCACTGTATCCTGGCGTCTTTTTCCTCCGGGATAAACGGAAATTCGTCCGGAATGGACCTCGGACGGGCAATGGAACTCGATTTCCCGAAGAACGTCCGACACGTAGTCTTCCGGCATGCCGATCAGGACGCGGGTGATATCCGGATGGCCGAGAAAGGGCGACAGGGCATTGATGTAGATCGGGCGGCCGAAAAGCTCCAGAAACTGCTTGGGAGTGTTCCTTCCCATGCGCACACCCCGGCCTCCCGCCGCGAGGATCACTCCGACGCTCATGCCTCCATCCGGTCTCCCCGACCGGAGGATTCGGAATAGGAGTCGGCTTCCTTCATCTTTCCGAAGATCATTCGTCCGGCCGATGTCTGGAGAACGCTGGTCACCACCACCTCGACATTTTTTCCAATGAACTTGCGGCCGTTGTCCACGACGATCATGGTTCCGTCCTCGAGATAGGCGACCGCCTGACCCGCCTCCTTGCCCTCCTTGATCAGATAGACACGCATGATCTCTCCCGGAAGGACGACGGGCTTTACCGCGTTGGCCAGATCGTTGATGTTCAGGACGCGCACGCCCTGAAGTTCGGCCACCTTGTTCAGGTTGAGGTCGTTGGTGATGATGACTGCCTTCATGCGGCGGCCGAGGGCCACAAGCTTGGAGTCGACCTCCCGGATGTGGGGAAAGTCGTCGTCGGTGATCTGGACCTTGATTCCGGACATCGTCCTCATGCGCTGGAGGACGTCGAGTCCCCGACGTCCCCTTCCCCGCTTCATGCTGTCGGGAGAGTCCGCAATATACTGGAGTTCGTGAATGACGAACTGGGGAATGGTGAACACCCCCTCGGCAAAACCGGTCAGGGCAATATCGGCAATCCGCCCGTCGATGATGACGCTGGTGTCGAGGATCTTGGGGGGAACGGCCCGGTAGCCCTCCAGCCAGAACGAGAGGAAGGACCCGGCATACTGGAACTCGCGGCCGGCCCGGATCCCGACGATCAGACCGAAATACCCCATGATCAGGCCGATGAAGACATCGAGGGGAGCCGTCTGGTCAAGGGTCATGTGAAAGAGAGATCCGGTGGAATAGGTCAGGAGTCCCGCGGCGATCAGCCCTCCGTAGAGTCCGATGATGCCGCCCAGAAGGATGCGCAGGGCCACCTTCCTGAAGATGTACTGGACAAGAATGGCCGATCCGCCGACCGCCATCCCGATTCCCAGGCCTACCGGCCAGGGATCGCTCCGGATCCCGGAAAAAACATAGATCCCGGCCGTCGCCGTAATTACGAGAAAGAGCATCTGGGTCATCATTGAACGATTCATCGTCGGGAGCGTCCTTATCTTGACTTGTACCGGAACCTGTTCCAAAAGCCGGCATACCCGCCGGCAAGAAGAGGGTCGATTCCGGGGTGGAGGGGAGTCCTTTCGAGGGAGTCCTCCTCCACAAGAACCAGGGCCATGATCATCATGAAGAGCAGGGAAAACGATCCACCCCACATGGGATGGGCCACTCCCGCCATCAGGAGATTCAGAATGAACGCCACGGTCAGGGGTTTGAGAACCCGGCCTGAGGGAGACCCCGATTCATCCAGGAAAACCCGGGCCAGCCAGAGAATCAGGATGAGCAGGAAGGAAAGAACACCCAGAAGGCCATATTCCCCGAGCATGTTGAAGAAAATGTTGTGGCCATGGGAGGCGTAGTCGGGAAGGCGATAGAGCGCATGAATGTTTTTCATCTGGAAGGTGTCGGGTCCGATCCCCAGGAGCGGATGGGCATGGAACATGCGAAGAGCCCCCTGCCAGGTGAGATAGCGGCTTTCGAAGGAGCCGTCCCCGGTGGGATGGATAACCGAGGTCATTTCCCACCGAAGGCCTGGAAAGAAAGCCAGAACCCCCCCGGCGATTCCCATCGCGGAGGCTGTGATTCCCAGGGCCTTCCACTGGCGCCCAAGAATGAGCATCGCGAAGGACGCCGCCGGCAGGGAGATCAAGAATGAGCGGCTGTGGGTCAGAACCAGAAGCCCCGATGTGGCGAAAAGGGAGAACAGCAGGAAAGGAAGCCTGAGTCCTGCCCGGAAAGGGATCAGGAAGGTGGACAGGAGAAGGAGGAAGACGGCCGAGAGAAACTGGGCGGTCGAGTTCTTGTCGCCAAGGTTCATGATTCCCAGGACGGGAGCACCCCTGAAGATCATCTGGAAGAGACCGACCAGTCCTCCGGCCACCATGCCGGACACCAGGGACAAAAGGAGGAGCTTCAGCGTCTTCGTCCGGTTGGAGGCCAGGAAGAAGGCCCCGCTGAAGACCACCCAGGCCATGAGGGTTTCGAGGTCCCCCCAGAACCCCCGAAGGGCCTGGAGGCGGTCGATGGAATTCAAGGCCGACAAAAGGGAAACCGCCGAAAAAAGGAGGACGGGAAGTCCCAGAAGGAATATCTTTCCGGCGACAGAAGCGGACCCGACGGCAAGTCTCAGGAGGAGCAGAAGAAGGGAGAGGACGAGAAAGATTTCCTTCAGGGCTTCCGAAAAGGGCAAGTTGAAGACAAAGACGGCCAGAGACGCGAGAAAGACGCGTTCGTCGGTCAGCGCGGAAAGGACGGTGTCCTTTTTTTCCATGGGTTTCGTTTATCCTTGTTGTATTGGTGAGACGACTCCGGAGAATAGCGTCCTGTCCCCGTCTTTGGCCTTTTCCTCCAGCTCTCTTCGACCAAAAAACGCTTTCCCTTCAGTGTATCCTAATTCATAGATTCTTTCTATCGATCGAAGCCCGAACAGGGGGAAATCTCCCCCCGGAATAAGGACGAGATGGTCGGCAAAAGAGCTTTCGATCCGGCAGGCCCGTGCGATCGACAGGCACAGGAACCGTAGCGAAATGGCCACAAGGTTGTCCCGGGAGGCGGAATTCCCTTTGGAGGAGGGCCTGTCCGGAGAAGATCCGTTGACATTGACGGCAATGATCGTGTCGTCGTGAAAAATATTCCGGGCCGCCAGAACGGGAACGATCGACAGGACTCCCCCGTCGATATAGGGAATCCCGTTCCGGACGAACGGGGCAAACAAGGGGGGAAGGGCGCAACTGGCAGCAAGGGCGCTGGGAAGGTCTCCGGAGGAGAGCACCTCGAGTCTCCGGTCAGCAATGTTGGCTACGACCGCCATCAGGGGGACGGGGAGATCTTCGAAGGTCCCCTTTCCCAGCGATGACCGGAGGAGTTCTTCGAGATGTTTGCTTGAAAAGAGTCCTTTTCGTGAAAAGGCCGGACGGAGAACCTTTGAATACCGGAGAGCGAACAGTCGATCGCGGGCGGGCCCTATGGTACAATCCCACGAGGCGTAGAGCCCTCCGACCAGGGCTCCTGCACTCGTCCCCACAATGGCTTTTGGAACGATCCCCGCTTCGCCCATCGCTCGGAGAAACCCCAGGTGGGCCGCTCCCCTGGCCGCTCCTCCCGAGAGGACCAGGACCGGGCTCCCGTTTTTTTTCGGCGGTCCCGTTATTGGTGACATGTCAAAGGAAGAAAGGTTCTTTCGGTTCATGCAGGATTCTCCATTCGAACAGCATCATTCCGATCTCGTGGCCCGGGACCGGAAGGTCCTCTGGCACCCTTTCGCCTCCCTGTCCGCCTGGGAAAGGGAGGATCCTCCCGTCATCGCGGGGGGAGAAGGAGTCTGGCTGATTGACGACCGGGGCCGTCGGTTCCTCGACGGAACGGCCTCCCTTTGGGTCAACATTCTTGGCCATCGCCATCCGGCCCTGGACAGGGCTCTGGTCGCCCAACTCGGGGCGATCGCCCATTCGACCTTTCTCGGGGCGACTCACGAGCCGGCCATCCGCCTTGCCGAGCGGCTTGTGGAACTGGCTCCTCCCGGACTCAGGCGGGTCTTCTATTCCGACAACGGGTCGACGGCGGTCGAAGTCGCCCTGAAACTCGCCTTCCTTTTCCAGCACCAGCGAAGAAGTCGCAAGGGAGCTCATCTTCCGGCCACCTTTTTTTCTCTTGACCGATCCTACCACGGCGACACTCTGGGAGCGGTCGGGGTGGGAGGAATTGATCGCTTTCACCAGGTGTTCGGTCCTCTGGTCCGCCGGTCCGTTACCGCTCCCGCTCCGGATTGCCACCGATGCCCCGTTGGTCTCTCCCCGGCCTCCTGCCGTCTTGAATGCGCCGATATCGCCTCCCGGATCCTGGAGGACCACCACAGGGAAATTCTGGCGGTCATCCTGGAACCCCTCCTCCAGGCGGCCGGAGGAATGATTGTCTGGCCCTCCGGGTACCTGTCCAAACTGGCCGAGAGTTGTCGAAACCTCGATCTTCCCCTGATTCTGGACGAGGTCGCCACAGGGTTTGGACGAACGGGAACCCTTTTCGCCTGTGAACAGGAGGGCGTCATTCCCGACATGCTCGTCCTGGGAAAAGGCCTGACGGGAGGATATCTTCCCCTCGCCGTGACAATCGTGACCGAAGAGATCTACCAGTCGGTCAAAAAGGATCCGGGAACGTTCTATCACGGTCACAGCTATACAGCCAACCCCCTGGGATGCCAGGTTGCCCTCGCGACCCTTTCCTCCATTGAAGAGGAAAAGGTCCTGGAGGCTATTCCCCCAAAACGGGAGGCGGTCCGGGAGATCTGGAGACCCCTTGAGGCTCTTCCCTTTGTGGTCAACATGCGCTTTCTGGGGCTTGTGGCGGCCTTCGACCTTTGCCACACCAACGGGCAACCGCTCGACGACCCGGAGGAGATGGCCATCATTCGCGACAGGATCCGCAACGCCGGACTCCTTCTCCGTCCCCTGGGACCCACCCTCTACCTGATCCCCCCGTTGTCCATTTCCCGGGCCGAGATCGAACGCATGGCAGGAATCGTCGTCGAGGAACTTAAGGGACTGGCGGCCGGGGGCTTCTTCGACAAAAACATCCCGCATCCCTCTTCCCGGTGATCGACGGGCCGCCATGAGACTTTTTCTGGCCCTGATTCCTTCGGAAGACTCCCTCGATCTTCTGGAAAAATGGCAAAGCCGGTTCAGAGCGGAATCACCCCTGGGGCGCCCGGTCAACCGGGACCGTCTTCACCTGACGCTCGCCTTTGATGGCCGGGCAACTCCCGAAAGCCTCCAGAAGTATCTCCGTGAAGGAGAGCGGCTCCACAGGACAATGGCCGGCATGGAGGCGATCGCCGCTCCCAGTCTCGCCTTCGATACCCGATCGGTTCCGGGTCTGGGCCTTGTGACCTTCGCCCCGGACCTCCCTCTCTGGAAATCTCTCGGTGAGAGCCCAGTATTTCCGGGCGGGGAAGCCTTCTGGCCCCATATCACCCTTTTTCGAAAATTCTTCCCGAAGGAGCCGGCCGTTCGGCCGATCGAAGAGAGCCCTCCCTTTTCGTTTTCACGCCTCTCCCTCATCGAGTCCCGCCTTTTCTCCGAAGGATCCCGGTATTTCGTAAAACACAACTGGCCTTTTCCTCGAAGCCCCCTTGCCGCACAGAAACCCTCCGGAGCCTTTCCGGATAGGGACGAAGCCGGATCCCCCCCCGGAACCACTGGACCGGAAATGGCGGAGGATCGGGACATCGGCCCCGATCGACCCGCCGATGCGGGAGGAAATCCCTGAGGAGAGCCGTCGTACGGGATCCGCGAACGCGCCCCCTCCAGACATTTGGTCTTCCGGACAGCTCGGCCAGAGTTCATTGCGACGGCATATTGGTGTATAGTATCCCTTCAACTGAATTCTCGCGCCCTCGGAACCGAACGGAGAAAACCCTGGCAACACCTTGTGAAAGGACGTTTTGTGCGTGCTAATTTCTGTCGTCTGACCTTGATATCCCTGGCTTTTATGATCCCCACCCTCGTTTTGGCTCCCTCCCTCCTCAGGGCAGAGACGCCTGTGGCTTCCTCTTCCGGCTCCCGGGACGGAGTGACCTTCACCGTTGTGGTATCTCTGGATGCGGCAGGAAAAGCACCCGACATCAAGTCTATCACCTACACGATGACTCCGGAGGCATTGAGAATCGACGCTCCGGGAGAGGGAACGGGCAAAAGCTATATCTGGAACCTGGCCACCAGGACCGTCGCCTCACTGGACAACGAAAAGCACACCTACCACTCCGATTCCCTGAACAAGATCATGGGATTCGTCGATTTTTCCCAGCTCCTGGGCCAGTATGCCGGAAACAATCCGAAAGACTCCGTGACCGTCTCCTCCACCCCCGAAACCGTGGCCGGCATTTCCTGCCGGAAAACGACACGGCTCCACCACTTCAAGGGGCGTGTGGTCGGCATGATCAACGGCGACCAGACCATCACCCAGTGTCTGGCCGATACCTTTCCCGGAGTCGGGATCTACCAAGCCTTTCAGAAGGGACTGGCAGCGCTTTCGCAGAACTCCTCCAAGGAAGGACCCCGACCCCAGATGGCCCCCCTCTCCCTCGAGACAATTCGGACAACCGACTATAGCCCCGGTTTTCTGGTGAAGTTACTGGCCTCCCTGCATCTCTATGATCTCTCCAGGGTTCCGGGACGCCAGATCGAGAAAGAGACGGTGCAGTCCCTTCTCACACGGTCCGTACCGGACTCCTTCTTCTCCATCCCTTCCTCCTATGCCAGGGAAACCACTCCGGCCAAGCCCTGAGGCCATGACCCTCCCCGAACGCCCCCTTTTGGCCGTCAATCCGGTCGCGGGCCCCTGGTGGAGGAGAAGGGAGCTTCCGGATCTTCTTGAGTCCTTTCGACGACGCTTCCCCCGGGGAAAGGTTCTCGTGACCTCCCGGTCGGGAACCGCACTTTCCCGGGAGGCCATTCCGGCGGACACAGACCTTCTGGTCGTCAAGGGAGGCGACGGAACGGTCCACAGAATCATCCAGGATCCCCTTCCCTCCGGACTTCCGGTCCTTGTCCTTCCGGGAGGAACGGGAAACGTCCTCTCCCGGTTCCTCAATGTCCCCCCCGCTCCCGAAGAAATATGGGCACAGCTTCGGAACTCCCGCATCTGCCGCATTCGTCCCGGAAAGGTCGGCCAGAGGCTTTTTTTGATCATGGCCGGAATCGGTTGGGATGGACACGCGGCCGACAATGTCTCCGGAAAATGGCTCCTGGGACCCGCCGCCTACTACATGGCCGGATTCCGGGCCTTGATCTCTCCCGGCCTTCCCAGATTTTCGGTCCGGATCACGACTCCCACAGGGGCTGAGAGATCCTTCGATCATGTTCTCTGGTGCCTGGCCAGCCGTCTTCCCCCCTATATCGGTCCCTTTTCTGTCCAGACCCGGGAGACCCCCGACCAGGACACCCTGACTGTCACTCTGATTTCCGGTAGCCGTCTCGGCATCCCTCTGGCTTTTGCTTCCTTTCTGCCCGGAGTTCCTCCCTTCATTCCGGGGATTCAATTCCAGGCGCACTCCCTCACCATTTCCTCTCCTCCGGACCCTTCCCGGGCTTCTGCCAGCGAAGAGATTCCAATCCAGGCCGATGGAGAATCCGTTCCGTTTTCCCCCACAATTTCCGTCTCTTGCGACTCCCTCTCCTTTCTTTATTTTCCCCAGGGCTGACACCATCCCCGATCCCGGGTAAAATAGGTAATGAAGCATAAAAAATGAAGGAACGAACCAGCTTGCATAAGAGTTCATGATGCTCTAGGCTGAAAAAAGGTCGATTGCGAAACCGGCTTTATGGCGTTGCCCGACCTTATTCGATGACAGGCGGATTCCGTTCGATTGGGTCGATATGTCGAAGCGGACAAGAACGAGGGACGAATGATGGATATGAAACAAAGAATGATTCACCGCACGCTGGCGCGACGAATTTGGCGGCCTCTGATACGCCTCCTGACCCGATTTGGAGGAAAGATCCGAAGGGCCTATCTGTGTCTTCTGCGGCCCAAAGAGGTGGAAAAAGCCCTGGAGTTGCGGGAAGGCTCCTGCAACAATTGCGGAAAATGCTGTCAGATCAGCTTCCCATGCCCTTTTCTCAAGGTATACGGAAGTCATGCCATCTGCAAGATCTACCATCTCGGGCGTCCGGCTCCCTGCGCGGCCTTCCCCATAAACCGCTCCGATCTCGCCGATGTGGATTTCGAATGCAG